>DAIDAO010000056.1 GCA_027310575.1 bacterium
GCCCGGGACAGGTTCCCCCACGCGGTCATGCCCGGTACTCCCGCCCGGTCAGCTGCAGGAACACGTCCTCCAAGGTGGCCCCCTTCACCTGCAGGCCGGCCAGGCTCTGCCGCTCGGCCAGCGCGGCGAGCACCCGGGCCGGCGTACGGGTGACGAGGGTCAGCGAGACCCCGTCGTCCACGGCCTCGGCCACCCCGGGCAGCCCCCGGGCCACGTCGAGGGGCAGCAGCCCCGACTCCACCCCGATCCGGGTGGGGGCGGCCAACCCGCGGACGAGCTCGGCGGGCGGGCCCAGCCGCAGGATGCGCCCGTGGTCCATGATGGCGACCCGGTCGCACAGCGCCTCGGCCTCGTCGAGGTAGTGGGTGGTGAGCACCACGGTCCGGCCGCTGCCATGGATCTCCCGCAGCACGTCCCACAGGTTGCGCCGGGCCTGCGGGTCCAGGCCCGCGGTGGGCTCGTCGAGGAACACCAGCTCGGGGTCGTGGACCAGGGCGCAGGCCAGGGACAGCCGCTGCGCCTGCCCCCCGGACAGGTTCTCCACTCGGGCCGACGCCTTCCCGGTCAGCCCGACGAGGTCGAGCTTCTCCTCCGCCCGGGCCCGGGGTACGCCGTACAGCGCGGCGAAGGTGTGCACCTGCTCCCGCACGGTGAGCCGCTCGAAGAACGACGAGGACTGCAGCTGGACGCCGACCCGGCGCAGCAGGTCCGGGTTGCGGGGCCAGCTGGGGACGCCGAACAGCTCGACCCGGCCGGTGTCGGGGCGGCGCAGCCCTTCCACGATCTCCAGGGTGGTCGTCTTCCCGGCCCCGTTCGGGCCGAGGAACCCGAAGATCTCCCCCTCCTTGATGTCGAAGGTGACCCCGTCGACGGCCTTCAGGCTGCCGAAGGACTTGCTCAACCCTTCCACTTTGACGATGGCTTCCTGGCTCATTGCCCACCACCCAGTCTCGAGAGTCTATCGGCGAGATCCCTGATCTGCTTGCTGTTCTGCGTCAGCTTCGCGTCTTTGCTCTGGGCCAGGTCTTCGAGGTAGGAGACGTTGCTCGACATCTCCCCCAGGATCCCTTCCACAGACCTCGGACCCGCTCCGTGCAGCCGCGACGGCCATTCGGCCTCCTCCCTGCCCTGGGGGGTGACCTCGTACTTGCCGTCAGAATCCCGCTTCTTGATCAGCCCTTCCTGTGAAAGCTGATCCAACATTGGATAGACAGAACCGGGGGACGGCCTCCACCACCCTCTGCTCGCCGATTCCATGAAGTCCATTATCTCTGCTCCGTTCATCGGCTGCTTGCCTACGATGATGAGGATCCATGTCCTCAGCCCCCTGTGGGCGCGCCTTGACCAGTCGAGCCACATATCGGTTATCCGACTCGGTTTTCCGATACCCTATTTAAACCTGGCGCGGTGGCGGGGCGCCTAGACCTGACACGGGCCGGGGTTGGGCACTCCAGTGGGGTAGACGTAGCCGTTCGCATCGGTGGTGAGTGTGACGACTGGGAGATCGACTGCCGCAGGGCCCCGGAGCAGCTTCCCTGTGGCGTCGAAGAGGGAGCCGTGACATGGGCACCCGTATTCGTCCACAGTGGGGTCGTACTGCACCTGGCAGCAGACGTGGGTGCACAGCAGGCTGAACGCGACGAGCGTCCCGTCCTTCTGCAGCACGAGCGCGTTGGGATAGCCCGAGGGATACTCGAAGTAGACAGGAGTGTCCGGCACCAGCGAACTCTTCTTCGCTATCGCGCCTGTAGGTGCGCCGACCTCGGTCGTAGTGGAAAGCGAGGTGCCGCTCGAGGCTGGGAGCTTGACCGAGCTCAGCAGTGCGACGAAGGCGACCATCCCACCGAACGCCCCGAGGGATTTCAGGAACCCGCGCCGCGAGTACTCCAGCTCCTTCCCCTTCCTCGACCTCCTCCGGGCGAGGTAGACAGCGTGGCGGCGCGAGGCTACGCCCAAGACGAGCACCACCGCCTGGAGGACGAGCATCAGATCGAAGGCCCACAGTCCGAAGAGGTATGCCGCGAAGTGCTGCACGGTCTGGTAGTATTGGGGTGCCGTGACGATGTCCCCCAGCTGGAGCACGATCCCCAGGACTGCGGCCGCAAGGCTCGGGAGGTAGGCGCTCCTGCGGGAGAAGAGGCTCATCAGCCCGACACCGAAGTCGACCAGCACGACCATGACCAGCCCCAGAGCGTGCGAAAGGGCCAGGTTCCAGAGTGACCCGTCGGTAGCCAGGAGGTAGCTCCCAGCGGCCCCGCAGGAGAGGAGGAGGGCGCCGATGAGAGCCTGAACCCTCGACAGTCCCGACCTCGCGGAGTCCTTGCTGATTCCCTTCCCGGACCGGCCGGCTTCGCTCAATTCCTGCGGACTGGGTTGGGTGGGGCTTTATGGTTGACGGCCGTTCGGGAGCAGGCAGGGCGGGCTGCAGTCACTCGCCCCAGAGAGACTTATACACGGTGTCCGGCGAGCGACCGACGTGTCCGAGGAAGACCCGTTCAGCAACGCGCTGGCGCAGCTGGCGTCCGTCGCTGACCTGCTCACGATAGAGCCGGAGTACTACGAGACCCTGAAGAACCCCAGAAGGGAGCTGACTGTCTCTCTGCCCGTCAAGCTGATAGGAGGCAACCCGACGACCTTCGTCGGATACCGGGTCCAGCACAACAACGCGAGGGGTCCCTACAAGGGGGGACTGAGGTATCACCCGAGGGTCGGCCTGAGCGAAGTCAAGGCGCTCGCCATGTGGATGACGTGGAAGACGGCCATCATCGACATCCCGTTCGGGGGGTCGAAGGGGGGGATCACTGTGGACCCCACCAAGCTCACTCGGGATGACCTGGAGATACTGACGAGGAAGTATGTCGATGCGCTCGAGCGGGACATCGGCCCTGACGTGGACATAACGGCACCGGACGTCAACACCAATGCGCAGACGATGGCGTGGATAATGAACGAGTACTCGAGGCTGAGAGGGCACAACGAGCCGGCCGTGTCCACCGGGAAGCCGATCGAGCTCGGCGGGTCTGAAGGCAGGAGCGCAGCGACGGGGAGGGGGGTGGCGATATGCGTCAGGGAGGCGGTTAAGAGGTTCCTGAAGAAGGGAGTCAAGGACGTCACCGTGGCCGTACAGGGGTTCGGGAACGTCGGGTCGAATACGGTCTCCTGCCTCATGGACATGGGGGCCAAGGTGGTCGCAGTCAGCGACGTTCTGGGTGGCGCAAGGGCCACTGGCAGGACCCCTGGGTGGTCCTTCGGCGACCTGCAGGCTGCGGTGAAGAAGCGTGGGTCGGTCGGCAAGGTCGGCGGAGCAGAGGAGATTTCGAACGAGGAGCTCCTCGAATCAGAAGTCGATGTCCTGGTCCCAGCCGCGCTCGAGAATCAGATAACCGAGGCGAACGCAAAGAGGGTCAGGGCCCGGCTCATCGTGGAAGCCGCGAACGGCCCCACGACCCCTCATGCTGACCACGTGCTGGACAGGGGCGGGGTCTACGTCGTCCCGGACATCCTGGCAAATTCCGGGGGAGTGCTCGTGTCGTATTTCGAGTGGGTCCAGAACCTGAACAGGGACCACTGGCCCGAGGAAGCGGTGAACGAAAGGCTGGAGCTCAAGATGAAGAAGGCCTTCAACGAGGTCGTCGACCACTCGGTCAAGGAGAGCGTCGACCTCAGGAGGTCGGCCATAGCCCTGGCCGTGGACAGGGTCGTGACCGCGATGAGGATCAGCGGCTGGCACTAGCACAGACCGCGTCCCGGGGACCGGGCGAACGCGGGAATCTAGGCCGGGCCCTCCGGCTCGACGCTTGCCGCCATCTGCAAATAGGGAGCGAACGTATTTAGCACGAGGGGGGCCCGAGTTGACGATGGCTCGCTCACGCAGGTGGGAAGGGTAAGTGAGCGGGGTGGTGGAGGCTTTCGAGAGCCTCGCGACCCAGTACGGCTACTTCGGCATCTTCGTCATCTCCCTGCTCGGGAGCGTCGTCCCCTTCGTCCCGATGCCGTACCTGGTGGTGGTCGTCCTCCTCAGCCAGAGCCAGGACCCGCTGCTCCTCGGCCTCGCAGCGGGCGCAGGTGGGGCGCTGGGGAAGCTGACCTCCTACTTCCTCGGGAGGTTCGGCTACCTCGCGGCAGGGTCTGAGACCAAGGGGAACCTGGACGCGCTCCACAGCGTTCTGGCGAGGTACGGCGCCCTGGGGGTATTCGTGTTCGCCGTGACGCCTCTTCCTGACGACGTGTACGTGATCCCGATGGGGATAGTCAGGCTTCCGTTCTGGAGGTTCCTCGCTGCCAACCTCGCCGGGAAGGTGGTCCTGTCGGTTGCGGTGGCGTACTTCGGGAGGGCGTACTTCGCGACCATGAACTCCCTTCTGGGGGACTCCCTGGTCGTAATGGTGGCTGCGGCAGCGCTCACGGTCGTCCTTTCGCTCCTCATCATGAGGGCCGACTGGGTCTCGGCTATCGAGATCGCCCGGACAAAGGGGGTGCGCGGCCTAGTCGCGAACGCGAGGGAGATCCTGCGGCTCGGGAAGAAGCAGCGCCAGTAAGCGGATCGGTTCAAGGACCAGTCAGTCGAACGCGGCACGCCGGGTGTCGGGTCGCCTACAGGAGGCGCGGACCGTCGTAGAGACATCCTGGCCAGGCTGAACTCTCGGGTTCGATTTGGCCCGTCTGCCAACTTGCGAGTGCAGTCAAGCGGCCCGATGCGGGTGGGAATCTCGGCGAGTGCGTGCTCCTCGGTCAGTCGCGCCTTACGACGAAGTAGAGGAACCCGAGGAGCGGGGCAAGGATCCAGAAGGCCCCGGTCAGCGCCAAAGTGAACGGGGTCACGCCGTAGGTCGCAGGACTGATCGGTATCGACCCTCCGAAGCCCGTGGACATCGACACGCCGTTGAGGTACTGACCGACCAGGCTATAGAACTGGGCGGGGTTGAAGAACGACGACTGGATGGTGAGTGCCAGATAGTCACCCGAGCCGACTTGTACCCCGAGGGCGGCGGAAGCGAAGAAGACGATCACCGTCCAGAAGAAGTCGAGCGATATCCAGAGTCCGACGCTCACCAGCATCATGTTGCCCTGCGACCTGATGACCTGCGAGAGGAGCATGACGATTCCAACGAAGGCCGCGGCCTCGACGATCAGTGAGACAGTCGTGTACACGGCAGAGGCTGGAGGGAGAGAGCCTCCGAGGAGGGCCTGGGAGATCAGCTCCACTGCGACCATGGTCATCACGAGCGCCACCGAACTGGCAATGACGAAGGAGAGGTACCTCGACAGGCCGAGGCTGCGCCTAGTGACCGGCCTCGCAAGAACCGATTCGAGAACCCCCGTGGCCTTGTCCTTCCCGTAGGAGTTGTATGCGACCATGATGGACATTAGCGGGACTACCACAGCCAGCACGGTGCTGGTGAAGGATGAGAAGACGGCGCTCGGGCTCGGGGGCGTCAAGTTGCCTCCAACCGTCTCCGCCGAGAACCCCGAAACCAGGTCGTAGGGCGGGTCGGCCTCGAAGGCTGCGATCGTCACGCGCGTCGCGTTCCGAGGTGGAGGTGGCAGCCTGAACTCGCTCACGAACGAAGTCGGAGCGCCCAGTAAGCTCATTCTCGTCACGTTCATGATCGCTGCCCCTGGGGTCTGTCCGCTCCCGTAGCTGTAGTACACGCGATACATGGTCGGCTCGGTGCCGTTTGGCCCTTCGTAGACGAAGAGCGCGACGCTTCTCGAAGAGTTCGAAGGGTCAACCACGGTCGTTAATGTCGAACCACCGAGCGCGAGCACTTCGCCCGGCTTCATCCCTGGGGGGAGTATCCCCTGGCCCCCCAAGTTCCTGTCTGTCGTCATAGAATATGAAACCTGGGTTCCCGGCGGCTCTGCCTGAAGGGCCCAGGAAGCAAGCCCAGAGGAGTTCGTGGTCGCCGCTGAAGAATGAGGCCCAGTGGAGTCGCTTATGGTGAGGTTCACCTTCGTGCCAATCACCGGCTGGCCATAGGTGTTGAAGGAATAGGCCGTGAACCGGTATTCGGAGCCGGAATAGTAGCTCAAGACGACGGCTCCGCCGGACGAAGATGGGACAGGATTGGTCGCAGCCCCAATCAGTGGGACGAGTGCGAGGCTCAGGGTGATGATCACGGCCATCGACAGAACTACGGACTTGCTCTTCATTGTCCTTACGAGGTCGTAGCGTATCGGCCCTGCCATCTACTTCGCTTCCCCGATCAGGTTCAGGAAGTACTCCTCGAGCCCCTCCTTCTGGACTGCGAGCTCTGTGACCCTGAACCCCATCTTCACCAGGTCCGCGTTCAGCCTGGCCGGGTCGACTGAGGCCCTCAGGAACACTGCGTTGCCGTCAACCCTGACGTTCCCCAGCCCCTTCAGATATCTCAGAGCGCCGTCGTCGAGCCTCTCGAAGGCGACCTTGACGATGTTCTCGCCCACCGACTCTAGCTCGCCCCTCGAAACCGTCTTGATCACCTTCCCCTTGTGGATGATGACCACCCTGTCTGCGAGGTTCTGGACCTCGACTAGGATGTGGGAGGACATCAGCACCGCCGCCTCCCTCCCCTTGACCTCGACCATCAGTCTGCGGAAGTACCTGATGCCCTCGGGGTCGAGACCGTTGAGAACCTCGTCGAAGAGGTAGTTCTTGGGGTTGCCCAGAAGGGACGTGGCCAGTGAGAAGCGCTTCTTCATCCCCTGCGAGTAGGTCCGCAGCCTCCTCGTTTCGGCACCCTGCAGACCCACCGACCTGAGAAGCTCGAGAGAGCGGGATTCAGCCTCTGAGCCAGGGATGCCGTAGAATCCGGCGAAGTACCTCATCAGGGAAATGGCGGACGCGTTCGGCTCGAAGTTGGGGAGCTCGGGGACCCAGCCTGTCCTTCTCGAGGCCTCGACCTTCTGGTCGACCACGTCGTAGCCGTCCACCGACACGCTCCCCGAGGTGGGCAGGGAGACCCCTGCAGCCAGCCGAATGGTGGTGGTCTTTCCAGCGCCGTTGAGGCCTACGAAGCCAACGATCTCCCCGTTGGAGACCTCGAAAGAGACCGAGTCTATGGCCGGACCTGCCTTTCTCGAGAAGGTCTTCGTCAAAGCGTCGATTTTGATCAATCGGGAGCGCGCACCAGAGTCCCACTTCGGAGGACATCGCATATATTCGGCGTTCCTAATGCATTAGGGTCAGGCGTCCCCGCGGGGCCCAAGACTCCGCCCCCTGTATCACAGGGCGTGGCCTGACCGTCTGAATTCCGGAAGCACCCCTTTGATCTCCTTCGTGGAATCCTCGACGACTCGTATCGCTTCCATCACGACCGCCGCCATCCTCTCCTGATCGTTCCTGTCCGTAGCCAGGTCCTTGGCGATCCTGAACGAGCCATCCGAAGGTGCATTGGACTGCAGGGCCGCCTGAGTTGAAGTACTCTGACCAGACATAGGTCATTCTGAGCGTCTTTCAAAGATAGCCCGGCTGGGTGGGACTTCCGCACCGGTCCCATGGAAGACCAACCTGCCCTGCCCGTCGTCGGACCAGCGCGCAATCAAGGCCTCCATTGCCTGACCCTTCTTGGCCCACAAATAGGGATGACCGGCGGGTGCTGTCTCCCGCCGGCCGTTAACTCATTCTCTGTGTCTTCTAGGTGGTCGTCGTGGTCACTACGGTCGGTCTGCTGATATGGTAGGCAAAGAGCCTTGACTCCCCAATCCAGATATTTGATACGTAACGCAAATTGCCGCTGTACTATTCCCTTCGATGTCGAAGGCCGTTCGAACCTGCCTACCGGGATTGTTGACAGTCCAGTTTCCCGATTGAAGCGTCAGGCCCGAAGGATAATTCCGAGTGCAGACTGGTGGCGCGATTGCAACAGCGCGGACGAGGCTCTGAGAACCGCCTAGAATCGCAACGCCAATAATCACCAGAACTGGAAGTGAAATGGCCATGAGCTTTCTTATTCGAATCGTGGACGGTCTTCTATTACTCATCCCATGATTTCTAAAATGATGATTCACAACGAATCATCTCAAGAAGACGCGAACATGTCCGCGCCTAGGCTTTTGGTGTGCATTACCAGATTCAGCTTCCCCGATAGTTTCCAAACGTGTATATAACAAACTTATAAATTTCCACGTATATTCTTACGGAATCGCCAAGCGTGGACTAGCGAGGGGATCGACCCGAATCTCCTCGTTCTCTACTCTAGGCTTAAATCAATCGCCTTCCCAATGCTACAGAGAGATTTGAGATCGGGAACCACTGCGGTCAGCACCCTATTCGCTTTGGCCGTAGTAATCACAGCCATGGTAGTCGGGTCCTTTGTCCTTCTCTCTTCGGGGCGTGTGTCGGGTGGTGGATGCCCAACTCCATCTATCTCTGTGGGCGAAATCAATGGGGGGTACATAGTAGGCGTCAATTCCACGGGAGATTGGAACCTTTCTGTCTCAGGTTATCGTTCACTTAGTACGAATAGCCTCTCCTTTACTTGCCATTACAAGGGAAGTGGAACTGCAAGTCTGATTTTCGCAAATCCGAACCCGAGCGGGGAGTCTTCAATTATCGCGTCTGGAACAAAACTCGATTCGAGCGCCTCTCCGCTTAAAGTCACGGTGACTTACGGATCTGCTATTCGTTCTAACATTACCTATGCAATCAATGGCGAGATTACAGTCTATGAGGGAGTGGTTTCCTAAACTTGGGCCTAATTTGATCCGCGAGAGCCCCATTCGCCAGAATGCGCATACTGTCAAATGGAGGAAGCTCGCTGGAAGCGAATCTGCTAGATTAGGCCGACTCATGCTCACTTTGGCAAACAGAGTTCATTCTGAGCTTGTTCCGAGTTTAGCCCGGCTAAGATTCGAACTCCTTGGTTCGATTTAGCCCACTGCACAATATGCGTAAGATGTCAGATCAGGATGGTTCGATTCTTGCTCATCTGATAGACGGGTTCCGGGATAAGTTAGCTAGACGGGTGTCTAGCTGGATTCGTGCAGGTCAGGATGCAACACGGGCCCCGAGACTTGTAGCTCTCAGAACAAGCACGGTTACTAATTTCTCATCCGGGACCATTTGATAAGAAACTGCTGAAACCGACCAGCGGAACCATCAGTGGGTGCCCTCGTTTCCTAGCCAACGTCGAAGTAAAGAAACAGAATGTCTCCCCACTCGTCTCCCTCGATTACTGTGTAAGTTCCCGGCGCAAACTGCACGAATTTCGGAGTATAGGTTGGAGAAGGCCCCACGAACCAAGTCCCGCTAATCACCTTGGTCGATTGGATAACTTGAGGTGTAGCACTAGGAGTCAAGATTGCCTTGTTGCTCGAAGGCATGAAGGTGTATCCGTCAAAACTGTAGCTGGAACAGTAGTAGGTTCCCGGCTGTGCCAAGTACAACGGGCTCCCTGACGACACATTCGCAAACACATAGTATCCGGCAAATACCGCGATTCCGATTGGATACGGAGAGGAAGAGGTTGGGCACTCAGAAATGAAATATGGAGGTAGGCTTAGTCCAACAATCGGCCATTCGTAAACCCTCGGCACGAAGGACTGAGAAGTCAAAAGGTTGGTAAGGTTCATCCCGATTTGAACGCTCCCACCCAACGGCACCTTGGACGCGTTTAACATCAATTCTAATCGCAAATGGTTCTTGGTGGTCATAGCTGAGTATGGCCCTTGGGGCCATGAGACAGACGGGATGCCAGTTGTAGTGGCAAAGGTACTGGGAGTCTTCGACGTCGCAGTTGAGTCGATTCCGTTGGGTAGTTGCTGAGGCGGATACAATGGAGCGACCAGGAAGCCAGTGACTACGATTAACGAGACTCCGACTACTAAAAGAGAGGCAACTGCCCTGTTTCTCATTCTCTCACATGACTGACTCGGTTGGATTTATGCGTACTTACCAGAACGCCTCGCTGCAATCGGTTCGGCTGTGTATACTCAAGGGGTTGAGATGTGCCTTGTCGCAGATGTGGTCTCTGCTGCAACCCCCCCGGATGGTTAGATTCGCAAATGATTGTAAGGATGGACCGGCGGGTTCGAGTCAACGACCCCAGATTCCCCTCTAGTACGTATCGAGACTGGTGAGCCAAATCTGATTAAAAGCGTTGGACGAGTCGACTGAACCGAAATTTGAATTGTAATAGCAGCCGCCTCCATAGACGCAATTCTGGATTTGGTAGGTGTTGTACCAACCATTTTGGTAGGGGACGTAGATTCCATTCATGGCGCCCGAATAGTATAGGTTCCCGGTCATGGGGAATGTGGCGAACTTGGGGAAGCCGCAACCGAAACTGGTCTCTACCGACCCGGGTGGCTCAGGGCAACTACCCGGAGTTTCAATCATGAATTCCGCATAGTGGGGAATTCCCATTTGGGAGAAGTTGTAATTGCTCACAGAGCAGGCCTTATTGGCTGTGGTATCCCCCACGTAGATGTTGTAAAGATTAGAATTTCCCCCCGGATTCACGGCCTGATTCAAGGCATAGACGTACATTGAATCTCCAGACTGGATACCGCTAAGCGTGCAATAGACCGGTAATTGCGGAAAGAACTCCGTCCATAACTGATAAAGCCTCGTACATAGGTAATTGGACCCTGAATACATGCACTCTAGTGTGGAAGCCGTTCCCGCTTGGGCCATGTAGGATCCACTCATGCCGTGTGTGATTCCGGTCCAGACCGCCAACTGGCAATTAGAATTCTCGTTGTAATTCGTGGAATTGTTGCACTGCCCCGAATACCCCTCATTTGGCGTTGGGATAGACCAGGTTGCTAAGGATTCCCAAACGTTAGCTGTTTGATACACGTTTCCGTAGAATTGGTAACCGCCCCAGGGTTGATTGTTATAATACGACACATACGCCGGGTTTCCCCGCTGGGCGGAGGCCCCCAACACTTGGTCGCTGCCGGGATTTTCGCGGATAAGAAGCCATTCGTAAAACTTGGTTGTCTGGGACGCTGAAAACACTACGTCGATACTGGTCAGAGACACGTTACACGAATCGTCCCACGACCAGTAATTCAGAACCTCGTAGAACTTCAAAGTAAGGAGTTGGAGTAAGCGGAGAATGCATCTGAATGTTCCGCGGCTGACACCGCACTCGAAGAGGGAAGCGATATCGATTCCGCGTTGATGGCCTGATTCAGTTGGCGTTGGCAAGCATTGGTTATTGTGGTCCCATTACTGGCGCCAACAGAGGGTACAAACGAGGGTGCCGTTAGCAAAAGGACAACTAGCGATAACTGAAAGATTGGACGAATCTCCGAAGATAAAGTCAAAGGAGTTGACCTTTCACGGTTCAGGCTCAAGATAGCTAGTGACTTCGGGACTGGGCGCCAGATAAGGCTAATGACAGATTCCCCCGTTAGAGTTCACTAGGCGAAGGTTCAGCTGCTGCCCTCTTCATTTGTCCGTTCGAAAGGCAGGGCCTACCCACTAGGACCAACTTGTGTCTCAGGTTCCTGCGACACACGGGACCCAGAATCGCCGTTCGTTGTGACAGCGAATACCAAGAACAAAGTACGCCGAAGCGGGATTCGAACACGCGACCCTCCGAGAGTGGACATATTTGTTGGGGATAAGGTTGTTAGTGATTCAACAAGTTGTTCATACTGTCAAATGGAGGAAGCACGCTAGAAGTGACTCTGCCGGATTAGGCTGATTCATGCTCTCTTTGGCAAACAGCGTTCATTCTGAGCTTGTTCCAAGTTTAGCCCGGCTAGGCTACGACACGGTTAGTTCGATTTAGCCCACTAGACAGTATGCGTAAGGTGTTGAAATGCGCCGGTCCGATGACCATGCTATGAAACAGATGCCGGTTTCTCACGAAAGCGCGAGGCAAGAAAGTGCCTTCCTCCCACAGGATTTGGCCCTACGCGAAAAGTCGTTTATATAACAAGACTGCACAGGCCCAACGCGGGTTGCGGCCTGATGGCCCGGCATCACGAAGGTACCACTCAGGTTCTGTTGGCAGACCCATAAGAGCTGGAACTATACGTCCATCCGCAGGCGGAAAGAGAACCAGCGTTACAGAGCGTAGGTTAGGAAGGATTCTTGCGAAGGCCGCAGTTCTAGCCCTCCTCGTCGGTTATGCCTTGTTCTCTCCCGGACCAGGTCCGGCAAACGCGCAGAACAGCCAGCAGTGGTCGGGGTACTTCACTATGTCTGCTCCTCTTGGCTCCACAAGTGGTGCCTACAATTTCACGATTTCAGGTTCAAGCATGCAGGGAGACGGAGTTGCCGTAAGCGTGATCCGCCCTATCAGTGGCTGCGGGACCACTTTGACGGTGAACTGGACCTTCGGCATGGTAGGCATCGTTCGCGACCAAGATGTATTCATGAACTTCACTTGGGCAAACGCAACACCTTCGTCTGCTACTCTCTGCGGCTCGACCTTCCGGCTCGGTGGTGACGCTTCCAGCCTAGAAGGAGTCTCCGGTGCCTTCAATTGGCCCATCCCTCTCCAGGTCGGCTACTCGAATACGGTCAACCGGGTGATAGTGAGCAACAACGGAGGGTACATCGACCGAACTCCTGTAACCGCCACTTTCGTCCTTACCAACGGTCCTCAGGGACCAGCGCCGCCAGGGACCGTCACCTATGCCAGCGGCGACGTTTCATTCGCACCGGCGGGAAGCGCAAGCTACGCCCCCATCAAGGCCGGGCACCAGATGCACATCGGCGACACGATAAGGACGGGAGCAGACGGGTACGCGAAAGTCACTCAATCTGATGGAACCGTCCTTACGCTCGGTCCTCATTCTGTGTACACTTGGACCAGCTCTACCGGTCCTTCTGGGAACTGCGGCTCGTTCCTCCTTTCGCTCGGCATCGCGTATGTCAACGACTTATGCAAGGAGACTTTCGACGCGGGCCTGGCAGGGTACCTGGTCAGTGCCGTAAGAGGCACCCAGTATGAAGTGATTGTGAACCAGGACAACAGCACGACCATCCGGGTGTTTCAGGGATCCGTGCAGTCGACCGACGAGTTCAACAACTCCACTCTGACGATCGCGGCCGGACAAGAAGCCACAGCCACGTACCCGACCGGCAACCAGACCTCCGCACTGACCTCTCAAATGTTCGACCCGGTCGCCGTCGATCAGTGGTGGCTGGCAGTCGGCAATCAGGGCGGCTCCACAACCACCGGGGGACAGAACTGCAGCGATGTGGTCGCGGCGACTGTCCCGACGGTGGAGGGTTACGCGGGAGCAGGTGGCGTAGCGTACGACCCGACCCACGGCTATCTGTACGTCTCTAACACAAATTCGAACCAGGGCGCGCTTTCGGTCTACTCTGTGGGCAAGATCTTGAGCAACCTGTCGAACCAGACCAACACGTTCGCGGGGCTCGGCCTGGCGTGGGTCGGCGGGGAGCCCTTTGGCATCGCGTGGGACTCGGCCAACGGCCTTGCGTATGCCACGTCCGGAACCTCCGCAACCGTGTACATAGTAAACGGCACCGAAACGCTGGGGTCGATTCCCGTCGGCCGGGGCCCCACTGGGATAGTCTACGACCCGATGAACGGAGACCTGTATGTGGCGAACACCCAGGACGGAACGGTCTCAGTCATATCGGGCTCCAGCGGGCGGGTCGTGAGCACGGTCGCGGCGTTCAGGCCGACCGGGAGCGACAGGATCGAGCTGGGCAACTACCTGACCGTGGATTCGAAGGGGAACGTGTACGTAACGGACTTCGGGGGCGGAGGAGTGGCGGTCATATCGCCCGCTTCGAACCTTGTGACTGGAGTGATAAAGACCGGCGATGAACCGACCGGCGTTGCATTCAACCCCACCAACGGCTACCTGTACGTTTCGCAGTACGGCTACGCAGGGACAGACACGGCGTACTCCGTCGAAGTGCTTACGACGAACGGGACCGCGGTCGCAACAATCCCGGTCGGCTCATACCCCAACGCCGTCCTCGCGAACCCACTCGACGGGGATGTCTACGTGGCGAACTACGGCGATAGCACGGTCTACGTAGTGTCGGGCTCTACCAACGGAATCCTGGAATCGATCGGTGTCGGAAGCGGCCCGATGGCAATGGCCTTCGACCCTGCAGACGGGTACCTTTTCGTCGCCAACGACGACGGCAACAGCGTCTCTGTTGTAAAGACCTGCGGCGCCCTTTCTCCGGTCCAAGGAACCGTCCCCTCCCGCTCGGGCGGGACCACCGCGTCGACGAGCTGGCTAACGATTTTCGGCGTCATCGCTGAGATGGTCCTACCCCTCTTAGTCATCGTCGTGCTCGTCGCCATCCTGCTTCTTTCCCGCAAGAGGAGAAGGAAGAAAGCGAAGGCGGCGGTTGCCAGCCCCCCGTCGGGCGCGTCAGGCGCATCGGGGTTTGCGGCGGAGCCTGCCGGCAGGTTCTGCACCTCCTGTGGAGCAAGGGCCGGAGTTGACGAAAAGTTCTGCGGCAGCTGCGGGGCGCAGCTCCGCATCCAAGTGAAGGCTCCTGGTTTGCAGGATGGGGAGTCGGGTCAAGCGAACGGGCGCCGGGGTAGCTTCCTACTGAGCGTTCTGGGAGGATCTCTAATCGTTCCCGTCTTCTTCGTTCCATCGCTTTTCGTGACTGTCGAGACTAGCACTTCCTCGGGCTTTACGCTGTTATTCTCAGTTGTGGGCGGGGGAATCGTCGCAGGAGTCGTGTCGGGTGCAGCGTCCCGCGGAGCCCTCAGAGGCGCCGCGGCGGGATTCCTGGCCGGCTTGGTTGGGGGACTTGTATCTGGTGTGGCGATAATGCAGCTCTTTCCATCGGCCATAGTCGCCTCCGTCTTCGTCCTGTATCCGGTCATCTTTGCGATGTTGGGGGCGGTCGGAGGCGTGGTGGGCGGCGCAGCGAGGAGAAGGCGCAAGGCCCGCCAAGGATCGTAACCCTTGCAGGGACCCACAGGGTCAGCGAGGATTTCGACTTGACTGGCATCGAATGGAGACCAAGTTCCAAAAGAACAGCGTAGAATAACCTCTGTTAGGCGAACAGAGCCTTTTCCGGGCTCCTTTTACAGGTAGCCCGGCTAGGATTCGAACCTAGGTCGAAGGCTCCAGAGGCCCCCATCCTTGACCACTAGACGACCGGGCTGCGGATTGAAGGTGCGATTACGGTGGCGATAAAAGCGTTCTAGTTCTTCTTCCGTCGTTTAGGCACAGCGACCCTGCCGGGGACGAGGCCGAGCTCTTCCATTACCCCTCCCATGGAGTCCAGCGACCTCCTGAGAATCGCAGGCGTGAGAATCCCGAAGTGTCCCACCCTGATCATCCTGTCCCTGTCGTCGTAGATGCCCCGGGCCACCATCACGCCGTGCTCCTCTTCCATTGTCTTCTGGATGGGCCCTGCCTTCCCGTTCTCCACCCAGAACGATGTCACTGTGTCCGCGCGGTGCCCCTCCTCTGCGACGAACTTCTGCCCCCACTCGTCCACCATCCCCCTGGTGATCTCCCCGAGCTTCCTGTGGCGGGCCCACCTGTTCTCGATCCCCTCTTCCTTGACCTCCAGCATGGCCTCTCTCAGCGCCATCAGGACCTGTGTCGCGGGGGTCGCGAGGTACATCTTGGGGTCTTCCATGATCGGCTTCCACCTGAGGAGGTTCATGTAGTAGGCCTCGATGGGCGCCTTGCGCTTCTCCATATGCTCTATGGCCCTGTTTGACGCGGCCACGAGGACGGCGCCAGGAGCGGCCGCAAGAGCCTTCTGTGAAGCAGTGAAGACGATGTCGGCTCCGAGCCTGTCGAAGTCCATGGGCACGCCCCCGATCGCGCACACAGAGTCGACTACGCTGAGCACGCCCGCGTTCGAGCACTCGTCAACGAGGTCGGTCACAGGGTTGGCCACAGAGGTTGACGTGTCCACGTGGGTGATGAAGACGACGGCATACTTCGCCTTCCGAAGCTGCTTTCTCAGCGCGTCCGGGTCGGCCGCCATCCCGTCCTTGAACTCGAGGTGGTCGGCCTTCGCGCCGTGGACCTGGTTCAGCATGAGCATCCTGCGGCCGAAGTAGCCTGTGGTGAGCGTCAGGGTCCTGTCGCCGTGCGCGACCAGGCTGACTACTGACGACTCCATCCCAGTCGTCCCTGTCCCTGTGAATACGAACTGGGTCCCCTTAGTGTTCTTGAATACGTACCTGGCAAGGTCGATGGTCTCCTTGAACATCGAATAGAACCTCGCACCGACGTGAGGGAGTTGGGGACCTGCCATAGCTTCCCTCACACGCTTCGAGAGGTTCGTCGGTCCCGGGATCAGAAGGAGCTTATCCTCCATCGGGCACGCCTTTGCGCGAACCCCCTCTTCCCCCGCTAAAAAGGCTCTCCTAGATGTGGTCGAAAATCTCGGTCAGACTGTCGATGTGTATGATCTCCGGGTCCGGGACCGTGGTTGTGTGCGCGAGCATGAACCCGAGCCCCGCTGACTTCAGGAAGGCGAGGTCGTAGATCGTGTCCCCCACAGCGATCGTCTTCTTCGCCTCTATCCCCAGCCTCGACAGGAGCCGTCCGTATGCCAGGTCCTTGCGCGTCGGGTCGACCCTCCCGACCCCTTCAGGCAGGAGCCTCCCCCTCCTGTCGAACTTCAGCCCGTTCGCAAGCCAGTGGTCGATCCCGAGCTGGTCAGCCACTTCCTTAGCCAGGATGTCGATTCCGGAGGTCACCAGCGCCGTCTTGATCCCCATCGCCCTGAGCTCCTCGAATACCTTGGGCGCCTCCCGCCTCAGCCGGTACCCGGAGAGAACCTCGCTGATTTCGTCGCGGCTGGCATCTTTCGGCCAAGAAGCTATGTCCCTCCGCATGAACTCCCGGTAGTCTATCTTGCCCTCTGTGTACAGCCTGAGCGACGCCGCCCCCGCGTGCTCCGTCCCGAAGTGCTTGTGGATCGCGACCCAGCTGCTGTTGTGCTCAAGCACAGTGCCGTCCATGTCGAATGAAGCCAAGCGGATCGGCGATTTCATATCCTGTCTCTGACCGGGACGCCCATGAGCCTCATCGACTCTGCGAGGACCCTGCTGGAGGCGTCCACGAGGGAGAGCCGGGCGTCGCGCAGGTCCGCGTCGGCTTCCTTGTTCACAGGCACGCGCTCGTAGAAGTCGTTGAACGAGACGGCCAGCTCGTGGGAGAAGCGCGCGATCTCTTTGGGAGAGAGGAACTCGCCTGCGGTCATGGCGCTCATGTCGAGCATGGACATCTTCTTGGCCAGCCGGACCTCTTCGGGCCTCGTGAGCTTGGCAGCGGTCTCGGGGTCGATCCTCGGTTTCCCCTCCGTCTTGTCCAGGATGCGCCTGGCCCTGGCGTAGGTGTACAGCAGGTACGGGCCGGTGTCCCCTTGAAACTGGAGGGCGTCCTCCATGTCGAAGACGATCATCTTGTCCGGGTCCTGCTTCAGGAGCTCATATCTCAGCGCGGCGACTGCGACCGCCTCGGCCACGTCGGCGACCCAATGGTCAGGGTCTGAAGGGTTGCGCTTCTTCGTCTCTTCGACCGCCTTCTCCTTCAGCCTGTCGAGCATCGTGTCCGCGTTCACGTAGAGCCCCTTCCTCCCCGACATGTGGGCGAACTCGCCCTCTATCTGGAAGCCGAGAGCCGTCGCTGTCTTCTTCGAGAGCGCGACGACCTCGTAGCTCCTGTGGAGGTACCTCCTGGACGAGCCCTCATGGAGCCGATCCAGCACCTTAGCGACGATCCTCTGGAGGTAGCTCTGCCGGGTGTCGATTACGGAGACCGCAAGCTCGACCCCGCCGAAGTGTACGTGCGACTTCCCGCCAGCGAGGGCGGTCGAGTACAGTACCCCGCCGGGCTGGTCCCTTGAGAACACCTCGTACCCGAAGGGGTCGGGTATCAGTCCGACCTTCCAGGCCGCGTATGGGATGTCCTTGGCCACGTAGACCACAGTCCCGTCAGACCTGACGACCACCTTCTCCTCACCGCTCTCAGGATCCGGGATGACCCAGCACCCCTTGTTCTCGCCGCTGTCCTGGTACCTGACGTACCCCATCTTCTTCAGGCTCTCGAAGATGCCGTCCCACATCTTTGAGTGCACAAGCTGGGACTCCCAGTTGAGCAGGTCGTAGGCCGCGCCCATCCTCCAGCAGGTGGCCAGCTGCGCCTCGAGTATCTTCCTGACGATCCCCCTCGTGTACTCGGCGATTTCTCCGCTCCCCTTCTCTATCTCCTTAAGGACGTACGACTGCTTCTCCTTCAGGGCAGGGTTCTTCACATACTCCTGGTTGACCTTCGCGTAGACGCTGTCGCCGCAGTAGACGTCGTACTTGACGCCAGCGGGCCCCTCGTCCGGGAGGCCGAGGAACTTGAAACCGACTATGATGTCTGCGACCTGTGCCCCCGAGTCGTCCACGTAGTTGAGGGCCTGGACCTGGTGGCCGAGGTACCGCATGACCCGCACGAGGGAGTCCCCCAGCACGAGGTTGCGGGCGTGGCCGATGTGGAGCGCCTTGTTGGGGTTGACGTTTGTGTGCTCGACGGCTACGAGCTTCCCTTTCCCCTTCGTCGCCCCCAGATCCCCCGAAGATATCTCGCTGATAGAGTCGGCGATGAACCTGGACCGGTTCAGGGTGAAGTTGAGATAGCCGCCGCGATGCGGGCTGACCCCGCCGACGTACCTTGACTTCTTGGCGAGCTCCATCGCCTTTGACGCTATTGCCACAGCCATGTCGCCTGGCTTCTTCCCGGACTCCTTGGCGAGCCTGATCGGGACCGCGCTCGACAGGTCCCCGTACGAGTCGTTGGGCGGGAGGCTCACCTCGACCGCTGCGTCCTTGTAGCCTGCGGCCTTGCAGGCTTGGGCGATCACCTCCTCGACTTCGCCCTGGAACTCAAGGAACTTCAAGGACTCGGCATCCTGGGAGAGAGACGATAAAAGCTCTCGGAGGCTACTCTTCTTATCTCCGCCCTCTCGGGGTGGCTCGGGCCCGTAGCCCAGCACGGATAGGGCGTCAGCCTCCGAAGCTGAAGTGCGAAAGCTCAGAGACCGTGGGTTCGAATCCCACCGGGCCCGTCGATCCTTCACTCTTGATCCACTTTCACGGACCCGCCGCGGCGGAAACAACATGAAGCGGAAAGGCTTATATCGATAGCGATGTCGTTATACGACTGAACGAACGATGGAAACAGTGAAGGTATCCCGCAAGTACCAGGTTGTCATCCCCGAAAAGCTACGTGAGGAGGCCCACATACGGCCCGGCGACAAGATGGTTGCGATAGCAAAGCACGGTATCCTCCAGTACATCCCTGCGCGGTCACTAGGCAAAACAAAGGGAATGATTCCAGGACTCGATACCGACAATCTTCGTGATGAAGCGGACCGAGCTTGATCAGCATAGATAGTTACGGATGGATTGAAAGGTTCACGGAGGGTCCCAAGTCGTCAGAATACAATAAGATCATTGACGACGCGAAACCTGAAGAACTTGTTACATCTGCTGTCGTGCTTTACGAGGTCTACAGGAAAGTAAAGAAGCTCAAGGGAGAAGAAACCGCTTTGGAGGCGGTTGCGGCTCTCAATCAGACGAAGGTCGTGGCGGTCGATCAGACCCTGTCCCTGGAGGCGGCCGACTACAGCCTTGACCATGGTTTGCATATGGCAGACGCGCTTGTCTATGCGACTGCTCGCCACCACTCGGCCGAGCTCTTCACGAGTGACGATGACCTGAAAGGGCTTGCGGACGTCGTCTTCGTCTGAACTTCACGAACCCACTTCTCGGACCCGGCTAAGGACTGGCATCGCCATCGCCGCAGGTTCGAATCCGTAGCCGTCCGAACCCTCGAATTCGAGCCTAGTTTCTGGTACAATTTCGTACCGCATCCCACCGGGCCCGTTAAATATCAGCCAGGCTTCTTGCAATCAGCATGGCTGCGAGGGCCCCAGGTTGGCTCGAGCGCGTACTGCTTCCCCAGATGAACGAGATGAAAGGGGAGATCAAAGCCATAGACGCAAGAATCGAAGGATTCGAGGGAAAGGTTGAGGGTGAGTTCAGGGCCGTTCATTCCGAAATCAAAAGGTTGGATGAGAAGATTGATTCGTCCGCAGGGCGTCTGGAAGAGAAGATCGATTCGCTCGACAAGAGGATGGACGTGACCCAACGGGTCGCGGTCATCGAAGAGAAGATGCGCGAACTCGAATCAAAACACTAGGTTCGGCTGTCCAAAGAGTACTGCGGTTATCTGGCCTTCGTTCGAGTGCCCGAATTCACTTTTCAGACCCGTTCAGGGGCTAATCCCACCGGGCCTGCTGAACACTCTCATGCTGCAACGTTTCTGCGCTTGGCGTGGATTGGACTTGCGGCAGGAAGTCGCGCCTGACAGGCGTGTGGCCGGGTCAGTCTCTCGAACGTCGCTAGGCCGTCAGCCGAAGTTGCTCAGGCACGGTCGGGCTGCGTCTTCCGGCTCCTCCAGCCGGCGAGGTACCCGACCACAAGGAAGACCGCGATCATCCCGAGCGCCCAGAACGCCAGATCGGTCGCAAGGGAGCCGAGGTCAACCGCCCAACTGTCGGCGGCACCGGTGAAAGTGCTGATCGTGTGAGTCGCGAATGCGACCGGGAAGCCGTAGTTCACGTGGACGAAGTCGGGCCAGTTGTACGTGATACCGTACGTCATGCTCGCCACAGTGGCTATCGCCCAGACCACAGACACCGCGGCCGCGGGCACGAATCGGGGCGTCAATGCTGTTCGAGAACACCTACCCCGCTGCCTCCTGATAAGCCTGAAGCACGATTCTCAGGAGCGAAAACGACGGGCGGGGATCCCTGCGCGAAGGGCCCCCAGGTCCGACCTGGTGCCGGACCCGGCCGACCCGCATCATCCTTAAAGCGCCGGCCCGGAACTTGTGAGACGTGCAGACGGCGCAGTTCGACGAAAGAGCCGTGATAGGGCACTTCGAGGCGAGGACCAGGGAGTCGGCGGAGCTCTTCCGCAAGGCCGTGGAGGTAACACCAGGCGGCGTCATGGCGGGTATCAAGTTCTTCGAGCCCTATCCGATATTCATGAAGAAGGCGAGAGGATCCCACATCTGGGACGTCGACGGCAACGAGTACGTCGACTATCTGCTGAGCTACGGCGCACTCGTCCTCGGTCATGGGGCCGAGGCAGGAAGGAAGGCGATAGGTTCGGTGCTCGAGTCTTTCGGCACGACGGTCATGGGGACGCCGACGGAATTGGAGGTGGAGTACGGGGCGATACTCAGAGACATCTACCACCGCGGGGGACTCGTTAGGTTCACGAACTCGGGCTTGGAGGCGACGCTGCTGGCTGTCAGGCTGGCCAGGGCGTTCACTGGGAGGAGGAAGGTCGCCAAGTTCGAGGGGCACTACCACGGCGCTGTGGACCGCCTGCTGTTCAGCTATTCCCCTCCCCTAGGAGGGGCTGCAGACGTAGAGTCCCCGGCCCCCATAGGAGACAGCGCCGAAATCGACGGGGCTATGCTGCAGGACTCCCTCGTCCTCCCTTTCAACGACTTGGAGTCTACCCAAAGGCTGCTGACAGAGCACGCGAGGGAGCTGGCCTGCGTGATAATGGAGCCATTCGAGGAGGGGGTCATACCCGGGGAGATGGGGTTCATGCGCGGGCTCAGGAGGCTGACCAAGGACCTGAAGATCCCCCTGATCTACGACGAAGTGAAGACCGGTTTCAGGGTCAGGCTCGGGGGCGCGACGGAGTTCTATTCCGTGACCCCAGACCTGACGTGCCTCGGCAAGATAATCGGCGGGGGCATCCCGATCGGGGCGGTCGTCGGAGACGCCGGCATGATGGGTCTCCTCGACCCGAGGGGAGACAAGAGGTCGAGGGTGTTCCACTCCGGCACCTTCAATGGAAACCCGCTTTCGCTCTCGGTGGGAATGGCAACGGTCGAAGAGCTCTCACGGAGGGGGAACTTCGACGCGGTCCGCGCCCGCACCGACGACCTGAAGCGGAAGCTGTCGGCGGAGCTGTCCAAGCGCCAGTTCCCCCACCAGATCCTGGGCGAAGGGGGCATGTTCAACATCTACCTGACTGACAAGCAGGTGAGGAACTACAGGGAGGCGAGAACGTCCGACCTCAGGACAAGGAGGCTACTCGACATCGAGCTGATCTCGCGAGGCGTGTACCTGAAGCCAGAGAACAGGTTCTGTCTTTCCCTTTCCCACACCGCAGACGACACCGGCATGACGCGGGAGAAGTTCGCAGAGTCTCTGGACTCGGCTGCGAATCCGAACTAGCGGATTAGGGACTGGAGACCGGCAAGACGGCGAGTTGCAACAGATATTAACGAGCGCCAATCGCATCTGATACTGGATGAAGTTTCTCTTCGTCACCTTCGAGAGTCTTTCGGCTGACCTCGCCTGGCAGCTCAAGAAGGAAGGGCACGACGTCAAGATGTACTGCCACGACCAGGGAGAAAAGGACGTCGGGCTCGGGTTCTTCGAGAAGGTCGACGAGTGGGAGCCGCACAAGGACTGGGCGGACGTGATCGTGTTCGACGACATCGGCTTCGGCAGCAAGGCCGAGCAGCTCCGCGCCGAAGGGAAGTTCGTAGTAGGAGGGAGCCCATACACCGACAAGCTGGAGCTCGACAGGGAGTTCGGGCAGGCCGAGCTCAATTCAGTCGGTGTCGACGTCCTCCCCAGCTGGAACTTCACGTCGTTCGATGAAGCGATCGAATTCGTGAAGAAGAACCCGGACAGGTACGTCCTGAAGCCGAGCGGCAAGGCCCAGAGCGAGAAGGAGCTGCTCTTCATCGGGCAGGAGGCGGACGGCAAAGACATCCTCCAGGTCCTCGAGCACTACAAGGTCAACTGGTCGAAGAAGATCAAGGAGTTCCAGATGCAGAAGTTCGCTGAAGGGGTGGAAATAGCAGTCGGGGCGTTCTTCAACGGTAAGGACTTCGTCATGCCCATCTGCGTGAACTTCGAGCACAAGCGCCTCTTTCCGGGCGAGCTCGGCCCCAGCACGGGCGAGATGGGGACGCTTGTCTACTGGGCAAGGAACAACCCTGTATTCGAGAGGACGCTCCTGAAGATGAAGGACAAACTGGTGGCCGGCAAGTACGTGGGATACATCGACATCAACTGCATCGTCAATGGCAAGGGGATATGGCCGCTCGAATGGACGTCGCGCCTAGGCTATCCCACAATCAGCATCCAGATGGAAGGGATCACGAGTGAGTGGGGTCCCTTTCTCTCGGACATCGCACATGGGAACGAGACGCAGCTCAAGACGAAGAAAGGATACCAGGTCGGGGTGGTAGTCGCCATTCCTCCGTGGCCGTTCGAAGACGAGAAGGCGTTCAAAAAGTACTCAGAGGGAGCGACGATCCTGTTCAGGCGGCAGGGGCTCGACGGCATCCACATCGGCGAGATCAAGCTGGAAGAGGGCGACTGGCACATCGCAGGGAACTCGGGCTACGCCCTCATCGTCACGGGTTCGGGCGCGACGGTGTCCGCCGCCATCGAAAAGTCCTACCAGAACGTAAGCAACGTCATGATCCCGAACATGTTCTACCGCAGCGACATCGGGCAGAGGTGGACCCACGACAGCGACATGCTGATCAGTTGGGGATACATCTAGCTACGATTCGGGATTGCCAGGCCAAGCCCAAGGGTCCTTCTTCCGCCTGGAGACGACGATGTAGTAGCCAGCGAAGATCACCAGGAGCCCCTCTGCGATCGAGCCCAGGATGATCGTGACCGACGCCAGCAGATTCCCGCTCGTCACCAGCGCGAAGTGCGCAGGCTGCGAGAGGGTCTCGAACAGGGCTGCGGCTGCGAGCACTGCGCCGAGGTAATAGGACAAGGCTGGCCGCACGAACGTCAGCGCGCTGTCGACGACGAACAGGGCCCATCCGGAGGCCACGAAGTAGAAGACGTCAGGGGGGAGGACGAAGCGCGCCTGAAGCAGGAAGACCACACCGAGAAGGGTCGAGAAGAGGATCAGCCCCTGGATCGCCCTCTGCAGCGAGGTCAACGGCGGGGCCGCATGGGGGTTCGGTATTTCAAACTATGTCGGGTTCGAAACTCTTTTGAAGAATCCCAGGAGCCGCTCGCCTCATGACAGGCGGGGTCCACAAGTCCTTCCGCCTCCCGGAGTCGAGGCTCCACTACCCTCCGCAGAGGGATTTCCACACTTCGCACATCAAGATAGAGCTGGGACTGGACTTCCAGAAGAAGAGCATTGCCGGGGCGTGCACCCTGGAGATCGAGCCGATACGGAAGGACCTCGAAAGGGCCAGGTTCGACGCCCGCGAGATGGAGATAAGGTCGGTCTCCGTGGACGGCAGCCCCGCCGAGTTCAGGTACGACAACGCCGTCCTCGAAGTGACACTCGGCAGCGCAGGGAACCACTCGGTCAGGGTCGAATACTCTGCCACGCCAAATGACGGGGTCTTCTTCACCGCCCCCGACCGGGAGAACCCGGGAAAGGAGGTGCAGTGCTGGACCCACAGCGAAGCCGAGGCCGCGCGGTTCTGGTACCCCTGCCACGACCATCCGGGGGACCGGTCGACGACGGAAGTGATACTCACAGTCCCCAAGGGGTTCAGGGTCATCTCGAACGGGACGCTGGTGTCCACGAAAGAGAACGGGCCCACGACGACCTTCCACTGGAAGGAGGACGTCCCCCACGTGACCTACCTGACCTCGTTCATCGCAGGGAAGTTCGGGGAGATCGTGCAGGACTTCCAGGGGATCAAGCTGCGCTACAACTTCCCCGAATCAAAGAGGGCCAACGTGCTCAGGTATTTCGGTGAGACCCCGAAGGTGATCGAAGTCCTTGGCGAGCTCGCGGGGATGAAGTACCCATACGCCAAGTACGACCAGACCACGGTAGAGGACTTCGTCGCCGGCGGGGAGGAGAACATCAACGCCACCACCCTCGCCATGAACTACTACCCGGACGAAGGGTCCGAAGAGGACTTCCAGACGACCTACGGCGCGCCTCACCAGAGGCCCGTCGACCTCGTCAGCCACGAGGCCGCTCACCAGTGGTTCGGGGACCTGGTCACATGCGCAGACTGGGCCCATGCGTGGCTGAACGAAGGATTCGCTTCCTACTTCCAGGAGCTCTACCTCGAGAAGACCCGAGGCGTGGACGAGATGCTCTGGCACCTGGACGCGAGGTGTGGCGACTACTTCGACGAAGACGCAGACGAGTACAGGCGGGCGATAGTCGAAAGGAACTACGTCTGGCCCGACGACCTCTTCGACGCCCACCTCTACCCCAAAGGAGCGTCGATGCTGCACGTGCTGAGGTTCCTGATGGGGGACGAAGAGTTCTTCAAGGGAATCGCGTCGTATCTCAAGACGTTCGCCGACTCTGTGGCGGACACGGACGACTTCAGGAAGTCGATGGAGAAGTCTAGCGGTCTCCAGCTCGAGGAGTTCTTCGAGCAGGCGTTCTTCAGGCCGGGGCACCCGGAGTTCGAGGTCGGCTATTCTTGGGACGAAGCCGCGAAGGTCGCCACGGTGCGGGTCAGACAGGCCCAGAGCACGGACGACGGGACCCCAATCTTCAAGCTGCCATGTGAAATCGTCTTCTACGTCGGGGGAGAAAGGCGGCCTTTCAGGGTCCTCCTCGACTCGGCTGAGCAGACTCTCAGCTTCTCTCTCCCGTCCAGGCCGGCGATCGTCGAGTTCGACCCTAGGAGGTGGCTGCTGAAGAAGGTGAAGTTCGAGAAGAGCATCGACCTGCTGCTCAACCAGCTTGGCGACAGCCAGGATGCATTCAGCCGTGCGGAGGCCGCGAAGGATCTCGGCAGAATGAAGAACGGGATGGCCGTCGGAGGGCTTGCCAGAGCCGCAGCCAGGGAGCAGTTCTGGCACGTCAGGGCGTGCGCACTGAGGGCGCTCGGGGAGATCGGGACCCCCGCGGCGATGGACGCCATCCTTGGGCTCGGCATGCCTGGGGAAAGGCATGTCAGGAGGGCGGTCGCAGAGGCGCTCGGCAACTTCAAGGAGGAGAAGGCAAGAGGCCTCCTCCAGAAGCTCCTGAAGGGCGACGAGAGCCCGTACGTCAGGTGCGAGTCTGCCTTGGGGCTCGCGAAGTCATGGCCGGAGGGGGCGTTTCCTCACCTCAAGCAGGCTATGAAGGTCCACTCGCCGAACGAGACGCTGGCTGAGGCGTGCCTGGCCGCGATGGGGAAGGTGAAGGAACAGGAGGCGGATAGGATCGTGAAGGACTCCCTCGCCTACGGGAAGCCCACGCGTGTCAGGATAGGGGCCCTGAAGGCGATGAAGGAGCGGGGCCGAGTCTTGGATGAGGAGGTCCCCCTGCTCAAGGGCATCCTTGAGGACCCGAGGGACTTCAGGGTCAGGCTCTACCTCGTCAACAGCCTCGTTAGGACGCTGGAGGACCGAAGGTTCATCGAGGCGCTGAAGAAAGCATCGGGGTCCGACCGTGAGGCGAAGGTCCGCCGGAAGGCACTCGAGGTCTACTATCAGCTATCCGCGTCGGCCGAATCCTCCGCAGCCATTTCGAAGCTCAGGGCGGAGGTGGAGGAGCTGAAGGACGAGAACCGGAGGCTGGCCTCTGCCGCGGGCTGACCCTAGACGCCCTTCCTGAGCGACGAACCGTGCGTCGAGGTCACCCTCGACTGCCTCGACGAGAGCAGGCGCTTCATCCTCGGTCCCATCGAGTCGAACACGGCTGCGAGGTTGTATCCTGTCTCCGTGAACGCGTGCCTGTCCTTCGGCGTGTAGACCTCGACCGAGACCTCGTATCTCGCGTGGGTCTTGCCGGGCTTCTTCGATTTCACGACCGCCCTGATCTCTTCGATGAAGGGGTACACCTTGCACAGCTCTGCGGAGAGCTTCTCGAACTTTATCTTCGCTTCGCCGGCCTCTATGGGCTCCTCCGGGAGGCCGACAATGTAGAACGGCGGGCGGACAGGCTCTGGGGCCATGAAGTAACGGTCAGTGGCTGCCGAGGGCGACCTTTATGGATTCTGCAGTCCTGCGGGCCATCCCCATTATGGAGATCATCGGGTTGACCGCGGGTGTGGTCGGGAAGACGCACGCGTCCCCGAGGAATAGGTTCTTGACTGTGTGCAGCTCGCCGGACGGAGCGGTCGGGCCGAGGGAAGGGTCTGCGCTCATCCTGCAGGAGCCCATGACGTGGGCGCTGTAGAGCATCGTCCTATTGTATTCGATCCCCTCCTTCCTGACCTCGGCAGAGAAGGAGTCGAGGTCTTTGGCATTCACTACGGTCCTTCCGTCCTCGGCCAGGACCTGGGCATTGTTGGTTGTCCCGACCGCGACCGCTCCTGCAGCGAACAGTATCCGCGCGGTCTCCTCCAGGCCTCTGAGCAAGGTTTCCCTGTCGCGGCGCTCGAGATTGTACGAGACGACCCCGTAGCCGTCCCTGTCCACAGACACCACGCCAGAACTCCATTCGCGGACGAGGACGATGGACGCCGACGACTTCGCGTAGAAGTCCTTCATGTAGTCCTTGTGCGCGGCTCCGTTCACCCAGGGCGCGGAGAGGGCGAAGAGGCCGGGGTGGACCGGGGCTGCCTCGATCCAGAAGCCGTGGTAAGAGCCGTCCATGTCGATGAACTTCCAGACAGCGACGGTCTGAGGGGGGCCCTTCCAGGGCTCAATCGCCTTCCCGAAGCGGCCGATGACGCCGGCGGTCGGGTCCAGGCGCAGGTACCTCCCCACGTTCTTGTCTCTGACTCCGGACCGCAGGAGGAGCGCAGGGGTCTCGATGCCGCCCGCAGCTGCCACGACCGCCCGCGCGTCGACCTGCACGCTGTAGGATCTCCCGTTCGACTCGCAGGTTCCGACCACCCCCCTCGCTGCGCCGCCTTCGATCACGACGTGCTCCACCCTGCAGTCGAAGACGAACCTGGCCCCCTTGTTCTGGGCCGAGGGGAGGTAGTTCATCGGGGTCGACTGCTTCGCTGCATAGATGCAGCCGTACGTGCAGTAGTCGCACCGCTGCTCGCACCCTCTGGCGTTCCTCTCGATGAGATGATAGTCTGAGCCCTCCTTGTAGCCGAGGGCGCGGCAGCCTTCCCAGAGCACGCTGTTGTTCCCGTTCCTCTGGCTTTCTTCCGGATTGACCCCGAGCGTCTTCCATATCTCTTCGAGGTATGACGCGAAGGCCGGGCCCGTCACTCCGTCGATTCCGAAATCCCTCTCCCACTCTGAAAGGACCCTGGCGGGGGGCTTGAGACATGTGTTCCAGTTGACCGTGGTACCGCCTCCGGCCCCGCGCCCAGCGAGCAGCACGAACGACAGGTCCTTGGTCGCCGCCGTCCCGCTCTGCTGGAAGAGCTTCTGCATCATCCTCAGCTCGTTCTGCTTGAACGTCTCGGAGGTCTCGTACGGCCCCTGCTCAAGGACGATGACACTGTAGCCCGAGCCTGCCAGCTCATCGGCTATGACGCTCCCTCCTGCCCCGGAGCCGACGACGACGACGTCGCAGCTCAGCTTCGTGTCGGCCGTTATGGGCAGTGGTATGAGGCGAAGGGGCGATGGTGTGGGAACCGGAGCCGCCTTGTGCGCGCCCGGATAGCCTATCGCCCCCCAGACTGGGTTGCTTCCGTTGCCGTCGACCGACGCGTAAGCCAGGAAAAGGGTCAGCCTTTTCAGGGCCTGGAAAGCGGTCCGCTTCAGGGCGATGGGGCTGTCCCGCCAGGCCTGAAGGTACTTCTCTCTGGACTGGGGGTCGAGCTTCGTGAACCTCGCAGGCCGTCCCGTCAGGACGAGGTTGTACAGGGGGCTGTCCATCACCGAGAGGACCCTGCGAAAGTCCTTCGCGTTCCCAGGCTGGAGGGAGTTCTCTATCGCGTCCGCGAGCATCTGGTCGACGCCGATGTCAGAAGCCTTGAGGCGATAGAATTCGGAGCCGTCCTCGGTGGCCGGGAAGAACGTGTCACAGACGGACTGCAGGACGTGCCTCTCGGCCTGCGATAGCTCCAACTCCCAGCCCCTCCAAATTCCCCATTAATTGCTTAGTTCCCGAGCAGGCCAGGGAGTTCTGATAGGTCCTCTATGACGAAGTCGGCGCCCTCGCTGCGCAGCCGGTCAGGGGTGTAACTGCCAGTCGCCACGGACACGACCTTGACCCCGGCCTGCTTCGCGGCCATGATGTCGTACCGGCTGTCCCCGACGTAGTAGACGCCTCCCGGGCCGACCCCGAGCATCTTCATCGCCTTCAGGAGCCCCTCTGGCCTCGGCTTCATGGTTTCAGTGTCGTCCCTCGTCAGGACGAACTCGAAGAAGCCGTTCAGGCCCCACTTCTCCAGCGTCCGGGACGCCGCGGCGCGGCCGCTGTTGGTGACTACGCAGAGCCGGACGCCTTCGGCCTTCAGGCGCCGCAGAGCCTCCACTGCGCCTGGGAAGACTGTGGCGGAAGACGCCCCCCTGAGCTCCATCGAATCGAGGACCGAAAACGCCTCCCGGCGAAGTCCGTCGAACTTCTCGGGCCTTTCTGAGGCCACCTGGCTCTTCGCAGCGTCGAGGATCTGCTGCGTGGGGGTCGTGACACCCAGACCTTTCGTGCGGAACCCCCGCTTCTCCATCAGCCCCAGGAGCGCTTTCCTCCACTCGCTCATGTCGAGGTTGAACGTCACTAGAGTGCCATCTAGGTCGAAGATTGCCGCGACTGTCATGGCTGATTAGATCTTCTTCTTCGAGAAGAGAATCAGAATCGCGAGCCCCACCAGGCCGATTGCCACGACGAGAATCGCGATTGCGGTAAAAGTGTCCGAGCCTTCCGCCTGCAGGACAGGCAGTTGCGTGAGCAACTTGTCTCCTGCAGACACGGGTTCGTATTTATCCGTTGCCGGCGTGGCGAGAGGACTCAAGCGTTAAGTAACATCTCGGGCCCGTGAAGGCTGTGTCTCCGCGCCTGACATGCTACGGAGGAGTGGGCGAGATCGGAGGCAACAAGTTCCTGCTGGAAGACAAGGGGAGCAAGGTGCTCCTCGACTTCGGAGCCGGGTTCGCAGACGGCTCCGAGTACTTCGACACCGGCATATCCCCGAGGGCAGTCAACGGCGCAGGGGACCTCTTCGAGTTCGGGCTCCTCCCCGAATTGCCCGGGCTGTATTCAGAGAAGGCCCTCCAGAACACCGAGGTCAGGTACGCCGAGCCAGACGTGGACGCCGTGGTCCTGAGCCACTACCACTGGGACCACACGGGGAGGATCGGGTACCTGGACCCGAAGATCCCCGTCTACTGCGGCGAGACGGCATCCCTGATCCACGCCGCGTACAGCGAGTCTTCTTCCTCGCCACTGGACGACCACGTGATAAGGAAGTTCAGGACCGGAGACAGGTTCAGGATCGGGCCGATGGAGTTCGTTCCGGTCCATGTCGACCACTCGATTCCGGGCGCATACGGCTTCGTGGTGCACACGAGCGGCGGGACTATGGCGTACACCGGAGACTTCCGCTTCCACGGGCCTGCGGGCTCGATGACCCGGGACTTCATTGACGCTGCCAGGCGGGAGAAGCCCAGGCTGTTGCTTACTGAGGGTACCCGGGTGCAGTCCGGTGACCAGAAGGCAAACATGAGCGAGAGCGCGGTCATGGAAGAGGCGACCAAGCTCGTCAAGCAGAGCAGGGCGCTCGTCTTCTCGACTTTCAGGGGGAACGACGTGGACAGGATCAACACCTTCCATCGGGCGGCAAAGGCGGCCGGGAGGAGGCTGGTGGTATCGATGAAGATAGCCATCCTGCTCGAGAAGCTGAAGCCGGACAGGAGGCTCGGCGTCCCCAGGGTGGGAAGGGACGTCGACGTCTACGTCAGGCGGAAGAAGTCCGGGAGGCTCGACGATTCGGACTACTACCCGTGGGAGCGCCCCTTCCTCGGCCGAGGCGTCAGCGCCGCCGACGTCCGCAAGAAGCAGGGGGAGGTGTTCCTGCACCTCGAGGCCTGGAACTTCCCCGAGCTCGTGGACATAAGGCCTGAGCGCGGCGGGACCTACATCCACGCCGCCACCGAAGCATACAACGAAGAAGGGGAAAAGGAGGACGCCGTGATCAGGAACTGGATCGAGCACGTCGGGTTCAGGTACACGCAGCTCCACGCTTCGGGGCACGCGCCCATGTCAGAGGTGGGGGAGCTCGTGACCGGAATCGCGCCGTCCGTGGTAGTCCCTATCCACACTGAGCACCCCCGGCTGTTCAAGGCCTTCAAAGGGGGGAAGTGGAAGCTGACGCCTCCGAAGAAGGGCGTCCCCCTCCAGATCTAGTCTGTCCCCGAGGGCTGGAAAACCCAGAAATACGGTGGGGCCGCGGCGCCCGTCAATGGCGAGAGAAGCAGCTAAGGATCTGGCGGAAAGCGCGATTTCGAAGGCCAGGACCGCAGGGGCGAGCTACGCCGAAGCGAGGGTGATGGCGACCTGGGAGAGACAGTTCGCCCTCAAGAACGGGGAGCCGCAGCCCTCGTACTTCGCACAGGGCTACGGGATCGGCATACGCGTGATAGCGGGGGGCGCGCTGGGCTTCGCTGCCACCAATGACATGAAGAGGTCCGCGGTGAACGAGATCGCCGCGAAGGCCGTGCGGCTGGCAAAGGCCTCGTCCAAAGTCCTGAGGGAGCCTGTGGCCCTCGATTCGTCCAGGCCGGCCAGGAAGAAGTGGACTGCGCCAGAGACGAAGAAGATCGAGAACGCCGACGCTTCATGGCTGAGGGGAGTCCTGATCGACATCGAAGGGAGGATCGCCGACGGCAGGGCGGGGGTCAAGATTCCAGGGCGGATACTGTACCTCGGGGCCGAGCTTGAAAAGCGATTCTACGTCAACACCGACGGGGCAAGGGTGGAGGGGAGGCTCCCGCGCGTCAACTTCTTCGGCTCGCTGACCGCGCTGGAGGGCGGACAGACGGCCCAGAGGTTCGTCCAGCAGGGGGAGACAGGGGGCCTGGAGGTCGTCAGGAGGGTGGGGCTCGTCGACATCGTCGAGAGAGAGGCGAAGGTCATGGGGAAGGTCCTGAAGACCGCAGCGAAGCCGCCGACTGACACAGTGGACGTCGTCCTCAGCCCCGAGCTTTCGAGCATAGCAGCCCACGAGTCTGTGGGGCACCCGCAGGAGGCGGACAGGGTCCTCGGGAGGGAGGGCGCTCAGGCCGGGGAGTCGTACCTGAAGGCCGACGGCCTCGGAAGGAGGGTGGGGAGCCCCGAGGCGAACGTCAGCGACGACCCGACCCTGCTGCACTCGAACGGCTACGTTCCAGTCGACGACGAGGGGGTCGTCGCGAGGAAGCGGCTGCTCATCAAGGAGGGGGTCATCAACGAGTTCCTGCAGAACAGGACGACAGCGAAGGAGTTCGGGCTCCGGAGCAACGGAGCTTCGAGGAGCGTGTCCTTCAACAGGGAGCCGATCATCCGCATGTCGAACACCTTCGTCGAGCCCGGGGACTACACGACCGATGAGCTCCTGAAGGAGGTGAAGCACGGCGTCCTGTTCAAGACATTCACCGAGTGGAACATCGACGACAAGCGTCTCAACCAGAGATACGTCGCACTCGAAGCGTACTTAATCGAGCACGGGGAGCTGAAGGGGCTGGTGAAGTCTCCGGTCCTCGAGATCACGACGCCGAAGCTGTGGGGGAGCGTGAAGGCGAGGAGCAAGCACATGGAGTTCGAGGCGGCCACGTGCGGCAAGGGGGACCCGATGCAGGGTGCGCCGGTGTGGACCGGGGGCCCGGAGACGCTGCTCGCCGGGATAAGGCTGGGGGCGAGGTAGACATGGACCTGCAGGAGCTGAACGAAAGGGCGGTCTCCGCGGCAAGGAGGCTGGGCGCGGACGACGCGGTAGCACTGAGCGCCAACAGCGCGGACAGCATGATCAGGTTCGCCAACAACTCCGTGTCGGTCGTCAACCGGGTGGAGGAGGCTGAGCTGACGGTCTACCTGGCCAAGGGAGGGAAGAGGGCCATTGCGTCGACCTCGAACCTGGAGCCGGCTTCGGTGAAACAGTTCGTGTCCGAGCTGTTCGGGTCGCTGAAGGGCCTCCCGAAGTCGGAGTACGTCCCGCTCCCGGACAGGGCGGTCAGGTACTCCCCGAGCAGGCTGAGCTACGACAGGAGGCTGGAGGACGTGGACAGCGAGCTCCCGGGGCTCGCGAAGGAGGCGATCGACGCGTCCCTCGAGGCAGGGGGGAGGAGGGCCGCGGGAGTGATCAACGCGGGCAAGGGGACGATCGCGATAATGACCTCCGCCGGGACCCAGGGGATCGACTCCCGCACGGCCATAACCCTCAACATCAGGACCTTCGCCGAAAACGAGGCGAGCGGGCACGGCCTTTCGTGCTCGTCGACCCTGTCGCACTTCGACCCCAAGGAGGCCGGGAGGCGGGCGGGGGAGGGTGCCAGGCGGATGAAAGACGCCTCAGAACCCGAGGCAGGGAAGTACGAAGTCCTCCTGAGCCCGACCGTGGCGTCGAACCTGATCGAGACGGTCGCAGGGGCTGCGTCCGCGTTCTCCGTCGACGCAGGCACGTCGTACCTGGCCGAGAAGGTGGGGAAGAAGGTCGCGTCGCCTCTGTTCAGCCTGACGGACCACGGGGTCGTGGAAGGGGGCCTCGGGGGCCGGGTGTTCGACGACGAGGGGGTGAAGACGAGGACGAACAAGATCATCGACGGCGGCGTCCTCCAGGGGTACCTGCACAACCTGACGACAGCTAAGAAGTGGAAGACCGAGAGCACGGGGAGCGCGGGGTTCGTGACCCCCCATGCCTGGAACCTGGAGGTGGGGGCCGGTGACTCCTCGTACGACGAGATGATAGCGGAGATCAAGCGGGGCATAGTGCTCACGAGCAACTGGTACACCCGCTTCAAGAACTACAGGACAGGGGAGTTCTCCACGGTCCCACGGGACGGAGCGTACCTGGTCGAGAACGGGAAGGTGGTGAGGTCGCTCAAGGGGATGAGGGCGGGGGACGACCTAGAGAGGCTCCTCTCGTCGGTCCGGCTCGTCTCAAAGGACAGGGAATGGGTACAGTGGTGGGAGGTCGACACGCCGACCCTCTGCCCATGGCTGCTCGTCGACGGGGTCACGATAACCCGCGCGTACGGATAGAAGAAGGGGAGGCTGCGGTGGCCGCAGCCTGCTATCGGGCTACCTGACTACTGGGAGCGATTCGAGGGCCTTCCCCAGGGCAGCGGAGTCTGGCTCGTAGTCGATGAGCTTGTTCGCCAGCTTGTCTTCGTAGGCCTTGAGGTCCAGAAGGCCGTGGCCGCTGAGGTTGAAGAGGATGGTCTTGGCCTCGTTCTTCCGCTTGCACTCCAGCGCTATGTCGACCGCCGCCTTGACTGCGTGGTTGGATTCGGGGGCTGGGACTATCCCCTCGGTCTGCGCAAGGAGGAGGCCGGCGTCCATGATCTCGTTCTGGGTGTAGGCGACGCTGCGCATGAATCCCTTGTCGATGAGCATGCACATCGACGGGGCCTTCCCGTGGTACCTGAGGCCGCCTGCGTGGATCGGGGGGCACTGGTAGGAGTGGCCGACTGTGTGCATCTTGATGAGCGGCGTCGTCTCGCCTGTGTCTGCGAAGTCGTACCTGTACTCGCCTCTGGTCGTCGACGGGACGGCCTTGGGCTCGGCAGCGACGAACACCGCGTCGCTCCTCCCGCGGAGCTTGTCCCGCATGAAGGGGTACGCGAGGCCGGCGTAGTTGCTCCCTCCCCCGATGCACCCGACGATGTAGTCAGGGTCTTCGCCGAACTCCTCCATCTGGAGCTTCGCCTCCTGGCCGATGACAGACTGGTGGGTGAGGACGTGGTTGAGGACGCTCCCGAGCGCGTACTTCGTGTTGTCGTGCGTGACGCAGTCTTCGATGGCCTCGCTGATGGCTATCCCGAGGCTCCCAGGGTGGTTGGGGTCCTGGCCCAGGAACTTCTTGCCTGCGCTCGTCTTCGAGCTCGGAGAAGCGTGCACTTCAGCCCCATAGACCTCCATCAGCGTCCTGCGGTAGGGCTTCTGGTCGTAGCTGGCCCTGGTCATGTAGACCGTGAGGTCTATGTCGAAGAGCGCTGTGGCGAGCGCGAGCGCGCTCCCCCACTGCCCCGCGCCCGTCTCGGTGGTGAGCCGCTCTGTGCCTTCTTTCCTGTGGTAGTACGCCTGGGCGATGGCGGTGTTCGGCTTGTGGCTTCCGGCGGGGTTGAGGTCTTCGCGCTTGAAGTAGATTTTGGCAGGGGTCCCCAGCTTCTGCTCGAGGCGCGTCGCCCTGTAGAGGGGGGTCGGCCGGCCGAGCCTGAGATACGCTTCCCTGACTTCCTCTGGGATGGGTATGAACTCCTGGGTGGAGACCTCCTGCATTACGCACTCCTTCGCGAAGAGGCGCAGCAGCGGCTCCGGGGACATGGGCTGGAGCGTCCTGGGATCGAGGGGGGGCGGAAGAGGTTCGGGCAGGTCGTGCTGGATGTTGTAGTAGTCGGTGGGTAGTTGGTCCTGCGTAAGGACCGCCTTGAGCTGTGTCTTGCTCATGAAGTACGTCGGTTTTCTGGGGGTTAAATCGAATCCTGACGCTTTCTGTACATGAAATCCCAGGCGCGGAATGACAAAAACGTCATAAGTGCACAGATTAGTACACGCCCCAGATGTGGACCAACATCCGGAAGGAGTTCGAAAGGCAGGTCGTGAGGCCCGAGATCGTCAGGAAGATGATCGAGTGCGGCATGCGGGTCTCTGACGACGAGAAGATCTACGTCGACGACGTCGAGGTGGACTATACCGCAGTGGCCAATGCGCTCGACGTTGACAGGAGGGTGGTCAAGAGCACAGCCCAGCAGATACGGCAGAACAGGTACCTGTACTCCCTTTTCTCGAAGACGAGACCGCTCGGCACGAGCCTGGTCGACGTCGTATCCCACCTGGGTTACACCGCGATAATCATAGAAGCGGATCCGAAGTCGCCCGGGGTGATGGCTGGGGTCGCCGAGATCTTGGCCCGCCACGGCATGGTCGTGCGCCAGGCGGTGGCGGAAGACCCCGAGATGGTGCCAGACGCCAAGATGACCCTTGTGGTCGCAGGCCAGTTGACCGGCCAGGCGCTGGAAGAGCTGAACGGGCTCAAGGTCGTCAGGAGCATAAAGATCCTGAAGTAGCATGCCCCGCGCATTCGACGTGGCCGTGATGCACGACTTCTACGTAGACAGGCTGCTCTACTCCGGGCCGATCGACGCCTTCGCCAGGACTATCAGAGAGAAGAAGGCGGCTGGGGGCGGGGGCATCCACGGGGTCAGGCAGGTGGACGCGCGAGGCGGGAACGCCGTCAACCTGGCCCACGCGCTGGCAAGGCTCGGGCTGAGGACCCTCCTGATCACCCACAGCGACTGGACCCACGAGGGCATCCTGAGGCAGACGTTCGAAGGGCTGGACGTGGAGCTCAGGGTCAAGCCCCGTCCCACTGCGCTGACCGTGGCTCTCGAAGGGGACGTGAACGTGATGCTCGGGGACGGGAGGGGAGCGTCGGACTTCGGCCCCGCGCTCCTGGACAACAGAGACTGGCGCGCCCTGGAGAGCTCCAGGCTGGTCTGCTCGGTCAACTGGGCAATCAACAGGCGGGGGACGGAGCTGCTCGCGGCCCTGAGGCGGCGGCTCGGCGCGGGCAAGGCGATCTTCCTCGACGCCGCGGACTTCCGGGACAGGGGGGCGGACTTTCCCGAGCTGCTCGGCGCCATCGCGAAGAAGCGGCTGGTCGACTGGGTGAGCATGAACGAGCAGGAGGGGGTCGCCGCTGCGAGGATCCTTGGAATCGCGTCGGAAGACATGCGCGAGATGTGCAGGGGCCTCGCGAGAAGGCTCGGCGTTGTCTTCGACCTGCACGCCGAGGACGCCTCCTACAGCAGCGAGGGGACCCGCGTGTCTAGCGCCCCGGTCAGGAAGGTGAAGGCGGAGAGGCTCACCGGCGCCGGGGACGTCTGGGACGCGGGGGCGATCTATGGGAGGCTGAACGGGATGGACGAACCGCGAAGGCTCGAGTTCGCGAACGCCGTGGCGAGGCTCTACCTCGAAAGCGAGGAACTCGTGCCGCCCACCCTGGCGCAGGCGAAGAAGGCCGTGGCGTAGCTACTTCTCGAGCATTCTCGAGAAGGTCCACGCGACCGTGCTGAGGATCTCGTTGAGCCTGGCCTTGTCCCTGTAGTTCTCGACTATCAGCTTGGAGACCGACCCGTTGCTCTCTTCGAGGTCGAAGCGGAGCTCGGAGCCCTTCGGCAGCTTCCCGGCCTTGATCAGCTCCTCGTCCTTGGCCTTCATCCCCTGGAGTATCTTCCCGATGAGGAATGACTTGAAAGGCGGCGTGGCGGACTTCAGGACCACCCCGGCCGGCTCGATCTCGACCGCGTCCGGCGTTATGGACGCCTTCCCGATCACCTGCCCTCCCTTGTCACGCTTGAGCTCCCTGACCTCTGGCGCCTCCTTTGGCTCTGCCATCATCTCTATGGCTGGCTTGAAGGTCGACGCCCTGAGCGACGCGTCCACGTAGCCGAGGGTCTCGCGCAACCGCTCCAGCTCCTCCTGAAGCTGCGCAATCCTCCCCTCGAGCCAGAGCTTGGTCTCGGCCGCCCTTTTCACGTCGGTTTCGGAGGAAGCCATCGAGAGACGTCGGGGGGGGTTGCGCTAAAAACGTTAGCGGGAGGGACGTCTGTGAAAGTGTTAAGACGCCAGCCGCGTTGGCCATTGTTCTGCTCAGTTCCAAGCGAAGGAGCACCCTGGTGGCCGGCGCCGCGATCTTTGCTGCCCTCTTTGCGGTGCTCGGCCTTGTCCCGATCTCGAGGCTTGTCGGCCTGGCCAGCTTCATCACGATGAGGGAGGCGATCAGCCCGCTCATTGGGATGCTGCTCGGGCCCCTCGGCGGGGCGTCGGTGATCATAGGCGTCTTCCTGGATTTCGGCCTCGGCAGGCCGGTCGTCTTCCTCGGCCTGGACTTCATGATCGACCTGGCCGCGGCGGTTACCGCCGGGCTCGCATTCACGGGGAGGAGGAAGCTCGCGGTGCTCCTCCCGGCTGCCCTGATAGTCATCTTCGTCGTCAGCCCGTCCTCGGCGGGTCTGGTGGGCGTCGGGGGCGTTCAGATTCCGTTCGTATGGATGCACGTCTCTTCAGTCGTGGTGCTGGCTGCCGCCCTTCACCTCGAAGCGGAGGGGCGGGTCACGAGGCTGAGCTCGGCCTTCGTCGGCGCGGTCGTGTTCGCCTCAACAATGGCCGGGCACATAACCGGAGGGATTCTCACCGAGTACGTCTACCTCGACCAGGGGATACTGTTCGGGGCTGGCTCGACCGGGGCATACTGGTCCACCGTGTTCTTCCTCTACCCGGCTGAAAGGGTCTTCCTCACCGTCGTCGGCACAGCTGTGTCGCTCCCGGTGCTGCGCGCGCTCTCCAGGAGGGTGCACAAAGACGCGACCGCTGAAGCGGCCCGGTCATGAATCGGTTCGGGAGCAGCTTTTAATCCGCTGACGCGGGGCTCGCCCCGCCATGTCCGGGAAGGACGCTTCTTACGAAGTTGCTGTCGCACACTTCCGCAAGCTGGTGCAGGAGCAGGCCGAGCGGGTCGAAAGGATCAGCAAGCAGGCGGAGTGGCTGGACTACTCGAAGCTGCCGAAGCTCGTTATCGGCGTCATCGGCGGGGACGGGATAGGCCCGATCATAGCGAAGGAAGCGACGCGCGTGCTGAAGGAGCTCCTGAAGGACGAGGTCAGGTCGGGGAAGGTCGAGATCAGGGAAATCGAAGGGCTCACGCTCGAGCGGAGGATCAAGCTGATGCAGCCTCTACCTGACGACGTGCTCGCGGAGATCAGGAAGTGCCACGTCCTGCTGAAGGGGCCGACGACGACCCCAGAGGAGGGGAGCGGGATGCCGAACATCGAGAGCGCGAACATCGCCATCAGGAGGACGTTCGACCTTTTCGCGAACGTGCGCCCCGTGCGGGTCCCGTCTCAGGGGATAGACTGGATATTCTTCAGGGAGAACACGGAAGGCGAGTACGTGCTCGGCAGCAAGGGGCTGATGGTCACCCCAGAGATGGCAATGGACTTCAAGGTCATCACCAAGCCCGGCGCGGAGCGAATCATACGGCTCGCCTTCGAGCACGCCAGGAAGACGGGCAGGAAGAAGGTCACGGTCGTGACGAAGGCCAACGTCATCAAGACGACGGACGGCCTCTTCCTGGAGACTGCGAAGAGGATAGCCAAGGAGTTCCCGGAGATAAGATGGGACGGCTGGTACATCGACGTCTTCACTGCGAAGCTGATCGACGAACGGAGGAGGAGGGAGTTCGAGGTCGTCGTCCTCCCGAACCTCTACGGAGACATCGTCACCGACGAGGCTGCTGAGCTCCAAGGGGGCGTCGGGACAGCGGGGAGCGCGAACATAGGATCGAGATTCGGGATGTTCGAGGCCATCCACGGCTCGGCCCCGAGGATGATAACCGAGGGGAGAGGGCAGTACGCGGACCCGCTGAGCCTGATGAGGGCGGCGGTGATGCTGCTCGAGCACGTGGGCATGGTGGACAGGGCGAGGAAGCTCGGAAAGGCGCTGGACGTATGCGGCATCTATGACCAGAAGGCGAAGATCACCGGGCACCCCGACGGCGCGACGGCGGGGCAGTTCGGGGACCACGTGATATCCACTCTGGCCGATCCGAAGCTCGATGCCAGATGGGAATCATACCAGAAGAGCTGAACGCTCAACCGTGAATCCGGAAGTCCCGGTGGTTCCTCGGGGCAGTGACTTGGACGTCGACCTTGTCCACCCGAGCCCGCGGGGGGCCTGACCGGGCCCATTCGAGGACCCTCTTCACCCTCCTTTCATCCCCCTCCAGGAACGCCTCCACCGAACCGTCGGGGAGGTTCCTCACCCACCCCCTCACACCCAGATCTGCGGCCAGCTGCGCCATGCTCGAGCGGAACGACACGCCGTGCACCAGCCCCTTGATCCTGACGCGGACCGCGGTAACCAAGGCCCCCGCTACAGGGCAGGGAAGAGGCCGGTTATCCCTGTTGCTATGAACGAAACTGCGAGCGCAGCTATGAGGAGCGCCGTGATCCTCGAGAGCGCTATCGTGCCGTTCTTGCCGATGACCCGCCTGACCCACTCCGAGCCGGAGAGGATGACGAAGCAGAGCACGGCGTTGACCGCTATGACCACGAGGGCGAGGAAGGGGCTGTACGGGCTGGAGGAGATGATTATCACTGTCGAGATGGCTCCCGGGCCCGCGAGGAGGGGCGTCGCGAGGGGGAACGCGGCGACGTCGGACGGCTCCAGTCCCTTCGAGCGGTCGCCTTCTCCCTGGAGGTGGTCGACTGCCACTATGAACAGGATGATCCCCCCTGCGACCCGGAAGTCGTTTATGGTGATGCCGAAGATGTCGAAGATGAGCCACCCGAACAGCGCGAAAAGGACGAGTATCACCGTCGATATGATCACTGCCTGCCTGACTATCCGCCGCCTGTCTCCGGGGTAGCCTTCGGTCAGCCCGATGAAGATCGGGACGGTGCCGACCGCATCGATGACTGCGAACAGCAGGACGAAGGCTTCGAAGAAGAGGACGACGTCAAAGGCGAAGAATGACGAAACAAGCGACATTGCTTCGACCCCCCACGGCCTCCAAACGGATAAATAAGCAATTGAGCAAAAACACCGAGCTTGTCCCAGGTGGAACGGTCGGCCATCGACTCGGCACTGGCCAAGATCATGGACCCCGAGCTCGGCCGCTCCATAACGGAGCTGAGGCTCGTCGACAGGATGACGGTCAGCGGCGGGTCCGTAGACCTCGAGTTCCATCTGACCGCCCCGTTCTGCCCCCCGATGTTCGCGCTGAAGATCGCGACCGACATCAAGGCCGGGCTGATGTCAGTGCCAGGGGTGATCGAGGCGAAGGTCACGCTGCGCGGCCACTACCTGGCAGACGCAGTGAACAAGCAGGTCAACAGGCCAGCCCAGCCCGCGCACTAGTGGTCCGATTGGGCAGCAGGGAGCGGGTCGTCGACTATCTCAGACGGTCGGGGGCCAGCGTCGATCTGAGGGAGTTCGGCGAGAGCACGAGGAACTCGGCCCTGGCAGCACAGGCGCTGGGCTGCACCGTAGCTGAGATCGCGAAGAGCGTCGTGTTCGTGGGAAGGAAGACTGCGGTCGTGATAATATCAGGGGACAAGAGGGTCAGCTCGGCCCGCCTCGGGAGCGTGGCAGGCGAATCCCTGCGGGTTGCTACCCCTGATGAGGTGCGCGAGAGGACAGGCTTTCCCATAGGCGGAGTCCCGCCCTTTCCTCACGCCGAGGAGGTGGTTGTCCTCCCTGACTCGTCCCTGCTGAGGTTCGACAGGGTGTGGGCTGCCGCAGGGACGCCGAACGCCGTGTTCAGAATAGGCTCGTCGGACCTCCTGAAGCTGGTGGGGAGCGGCCCGTTCGAGCTCGCGGAGTAGCGTGGAAGAGTTTTAGACTCCCCATAGAGAACTCTAGAGGCATGCCAGGCCGGAAGGCGATCGAGATGGGGGAGGGCACGATACTCGTCTCGCTCCCGAAGGAGTGGGTGAGGAAGAACGGCATCAAGAAAGGAGACACCCTGTCCGTCGACGAGCTGTCGGCCAGGAAGCTCGTCGTGAGACCCTACGAAGGGGGGGACGAAGAGAAGAAACAGATCGCAATCGAGTATCCGCAGGACGACTTCAGCCAGGTGGCCAACGACGTGACCGGGGCGTACCTGCTCGGCTACGACATCATCAGGGTGGTCGGGAACAGGGTGATATCGAGGGAGGACAGGTCCGGGATCAAGGCGACGATGAGGAGGCTGGTAGGGCTGGAGATAATGGACGAAGACTCGAAGAAGATGACCCTGCAGTTCCTCCTTGAGCCGACGGCGATAGTCCCGGCGCAGATAGTGATGAGGATGTCCGGCCTCCTCGACGGGATGCTGAAGGACGTCGCCGAAGCCCTTTCGAAGGGCGACCCCAAGCTCCTCGCTCTCGTTGCTGAGCGGGACGACGAGGTGGACAGGCTCTACTTCCTCCTAGTGAGGGCCACCAGGACCGCGATCGTCAGGCCCGACATGGCCGAGGGGTACGGGCTCTCCCCCGTGGACCTGCTCGACTACCGCGTGCTCGCGAGCTTCCTTGAGAGCATAGGCGATGCGCTGAGCGAGCTCTCGCAGAAGCTGCAGAAGGTGCTCGGAGTGAAGGGCGTCGCAAAGGAGTACGCTGCGTGCGTCACGACGCTCAAGGGGATGAACGACCTCGCGACCCAGGGGTTCGTCTCAAGGAGGGCGGGGCGGCCGCGGACCATAAGCAAGCAGGTCAGGGCACTCGCGCAGGAGGTGTCTGACGGACTCGCAGGCATCGCGAAGACGCCTTCCGGGGACGGCGCGAACACAGCGGAGACGCTGGCCTCGCTCGACCAGGTGAGCAAGCTGCTGGTAGACGTGTCGGACCTCGCGGTCATCACCCAGCAGATTTCGTGAGAGCGTCCCCTCGCAACGCTTAATTACGAACTGCCCCTCGCTGGAATATGCCGAAGTTCCTCTTTGTGACCGGAGGCGTGATGTCGGGCCTCGGGAAGGGGATAACAACATCCTCCGTGGCCAAGCTCCTCCAGCTCTCCGGCGTAGAGGTAACCTCCCTGAAGATAGACCCGTATCTGAACTTCGACGCCGGGACGATGAACCCCTACACCCACGGGGAGGTCTTCGTGACGGACGACGGCGGGGAGACGGACATGGACCTCGGCAACTACGAGCGGTTCCTGAACAGGGACATGACGAAGGCCAACAACATCACCACGGGCCAGATCTACAAGAAGGTGATCGACGACGAGAGGAGGGGGAGGTTCCTAGGCAAGTCCGTGCAGATCATCCCCCACGTCACAGACGAGATCAAGCGGAGGATAAGGGAGCTGGCCGAGGCGGAGAAGGTGGACGTCCTAGTCGTGGAGTGCGGCGGAACGGTCGGGGACATCGAGAGCCTCCCGTTCCTGGAGGCGTTCAGGCAGATGAGGATGGAGGAGGGTCCGTCGAAGACCCTCTTTCTCCACGTGAGCCTGGCCCCCGAGCTGTCTGTGGTCGGGGAGATGAAGACGAAGCCCACCCAGCACAGCGTGCAGGAGATGAGGAGGATCGGGCTTCAGCCGGACATCATAGTGATCAGGGGGACGAGAGTGCTCCCCCAGGAGACGAAGGAGAAGGTCTCTCTCTTCACCAGCGTCCCCGTCGAGAGCGTCATCTCTGACCCGGACGTGGAGTCGATCTATCAGGTCCCGCGCCTGCTCGAGAGGGAGGGGATACTGAAGCCGATAAGGAAGCAGCTCGGGCTGCGGACGAAGCTGGACATGCGGAGCTGGAACGCGGTCGCAGACCGCTTCGTGGACCACGAGGCCACTGTGAGGATCGCAATGGTCGGGAAGTACGCCAACCTGGCAGACAGCTATGTGAGCGTGAACCAGGCGCTGTCCCACGCTGCGGCTGTGAACGGGGCGAACGTCAGGATATCGTGGATCGAATCTGAGGAGCTCGAGAAGGACACGTCGAGGCTGCAGCTGATGCAGGCTTACGACGGGGTCGTCCTGCCGCAGGGATTCGGGAGCAGGGGGATCGAGGGGAAGATAGCGGCTGCCAACGAGGCGAGGGCGTCCGGGATCCCGTTCCTCGGGCTCTGCTACGGGTTCCAGCTCGCGAGCGTCTCCTTCGCCAGGCACGTGCTCGGGCTGAAGGACGCGAACACGACCGAGGCCGACCCGCAGACGCAACACCCGATCATCGACCTCCTCCCCGAGCAGCGCCAGGTCTCAGACCTCGGCGGGACCATGAGGCTGGGGGGGCACGACGTCTTCATCAAGAAGCCCAGCCGTGCGTACGAGATCTACAGGACAGACAAGATCAGGGAGAGGCACAGGCACAGGTTCGAGTTCAACCAGAAGTATCTGGAGAGGTTCGAACAGAAGGGGATGCGGTACACCGCGTTCAGCGACAACGGGAGGAGGGCCGAGATAATGGAGCTGGAGGGGCACCCGTTCTACATGGCGACCCAGTACCACCCGGAGTACATCAGCAGGCCGGAGAAGCCCGAACCGATCTACGTCGCCTTCGTGGAGGCGTGCGTCAGGCGCGCCCGCCAGGCGAGGCCGCCGGAGAAGGTCAGGACGCTAGTGCGCTGAGTAGGCCGTCGCCAGCTTCAGCGCACTGTCGACCACCTCGGTGGCGCTCTTCCCGAAGAGGTAGACGTTGGGCTCGATCCCCCGCCCGCCATGGTCGGCGACCGCGTCGAACGCGGCCCTGACCTCTGCCAGCCTGCGCGCCAGGGCGTCGACGGTGGAGTCCCTCGCCTCTGACTCGGAGTGGTCCTCGATCTCAAGGGTCTTCAGACCGAGCTTCTTCAGCGCAGCGGCCATCCTGCTGTCGTATCGCAGGTTGATCGCCGCCCGGTAGTCCTTCCTCCGCGTCCGCACGAGCAGCAGCATATTCGCCATGTGCCCTGAAGCGCCGAACTCGGGTTGCCGCGTGGCCTTGGCCGAGTCCCTGACCTTCACTATCCTCCCGGGTATGGCTACCACGTCCTCGGGGAGGCCTGAGTCCCCTGAGACGCATGCGAGGTTCACCGAGACCTCTGGCATCACCCTGACGAACGCCGCCGACGACTCGATCGCTTTCACCGCCTGCGCCACCTCAGAGAGCGCATCGCCCCCCTTGTCGCTGTGATTCCCGTACGCCCTCATGCAGACGTCGCAGTTCTCCAGGGAAGGGTATGACCGCCTGTGGGCGTCGCACGCGAGCCCCCTGCCGAGGATGCTCAGCCATATGCTCCCCAGGGTCTCCACCGCATACGCGGCGCTCCTTTTCGCATCGTCTGCCAAGAGCGCAGCGTACCTGTCCGCCTCCTCCTTCGATATGTGGAGAGCGCCCATCGAGGAGTAGGCCTTGCCAGGGCTCGAAGAGAGGTAGAGGCTCACGGACGCCTGGGTGACGCCGAGGACCGAAGCGATCCTGCTCTGGGAGAATCCCTGCCTGCGGAGCTCCCTTGCAACCAGCAGCCTGACAGAAGGGAGGAACTCCTCCACCATCAGCTCGTCGGGGGGCTGCAACGGCATAAGTCGTTTATTAGGTGGTTTATAAGTCTGGGAACGGGGCCTCTTCTCGTTGACAGGCGCTGGGAGCGGAGAGGCGGGAAGGACGGAGATTGGGTCGAAAGGGACGCCGCGGGCCAGAATCCTGGCAGAGTCGGCTGTGATGATCGCTCTTGCGACAGTCCTCAACTCGATTAAGATCTTCACATTCCCGGAAGGGGGATCGATCACCCTCGGCGCCATGATTCCGCTCCTGCTCCTTTCGCTCAGGAGAGGGGCGAAGGTGGGGATGGCAGCGGGCGCCGTCTTCGGGATCATCGACGTCTACTTCGAGCCGTTCGTCTACAACCCCGCCCAGTTCCTGCTCGACTACCCGTTCGCATTCGGCGCTCTGGGGCTGGCCGGGCTGCTCAGAGGGAGGACGACCGGGAAGCCGGAGGCCAAGGGGATGGCCCCTGCCCTCTGGTCAGTCGCAGCCGTCGCGCTCGGGATAACTGGAAGGTTCGTCAGCCACTTCTTCTCAGGGCTGATCTTCTTCGCGAGCTACGCCCCGGCGGGCGAGAGCCCAGTCCTCTACTCCGCAGTCTACAACGCGAGCTACCTTCTGCCCGAGCTGGTCATAAGCGCGTTCGTGATGTTCATCCTGGTCAGCCGGGGAATCAATAAGGTGCGTCTGTAGGAGGGGGAGGGTGCCACCGCGGAGCCGCGAGTCCAGGCAGACGCTCGGAAAGGCGGCCCCGGGCGTGATGGACAGGTCCGTCTACCCGAACCTGGGAGAGAAGCGAGAAGCAGTCCTCGTCGGCCCTGGCAGGGGGCTGGACAATGCGGCGATCTCACTCCCTGATGGCGGGGTGATGATACTGACCGTGGACCCCGTCTCGATGATACCTGCTGTGGGCGCCAGGACGTCAGCCTGGTTGAGCGTGCACCTGATCGCTTCAGACATCACTGCCTCCGGGGTCGACCCCGAATTCGCGGCTTTCAGCTACAACTTCCCCCCGGAGGTGTCCGCCGCACAGAGAGACGCCTACCTGCGCTCGGTGGGGGACGAGTGCAAGAGGCTCGGCATAGCGATCGTCGGCGGGAACACCGGGTCTTACCCCGGGAGCGGGTTCACGGTCATCGGCGCCGGGACCATGCTCGGCACGTCGCAGGAGGGCGCGTTCGTGACCCCTGCCATGGCGATGCCCGGGGACTCCATCCTGATGACGAAGCATGCCGCCATCGAGGCCACAGCGTCCCTGGCCTCCTCCTTTCCAGGACTCGTGGCCGGGGAGGTGGGAGACAGTGCAGCGGCCAGGGCTCGGGCGATGCTGAAGCTCTGCACCACGGTAGGTGATGCGCAGGCCGCGCGGAGGGTGGGCCTCGGCACGGAGGGCATAACGTCCATGCATGACGCGACCGAAGGAGGGATCCTCGGGGCACTGGACGAGATGTCCTCGGCGTCGGGGAGGGCGTTCGCGGTAGATCCCGGGAAGATCCCCGTCTCGAGCGAGGCTGCGTCGGTCTGTAGCCTCTTCGGTCTGAACCCCTTGGAGACCATGAGCGAAGGCGCACTGCTGATCACCTGCAGGCCGCAGAGGGTCGAGGAGCTCCTGAAGACCATGAGGCGCGGGGGGGGCCCCGTCACCCTGATCGGCAGTGTGGGCAGGGGACACGGCCTGCTGCTCAGCGGGCGTGACGGCCGGGCGAGGGCCTTCCGCCCCGGACCCGACGGGTACTGGGGAGCCTACGAGCGCGCTTCGAGCAGCGGCTCGGCGTAGGTCCGCCGACCGCCGGGCGGCCGCTCCATTTGATATATCATCGACGGCCGAGCGCAGGACCAGGGGATGTCGACAGTAGAGAACGCGGCGAGGGCCCTGAAGTCCCTGAAGGACGAGGAATGGAGGACCCTTGCGGGGCTGGAGCGCGCGTCGAGCGGGTCCGGGACGCCGGACATGGGGAGGCTCTCCAGGATGAGCCGCCTCCCTCTGGAGCGGGTCCGGTTCGCTACGGACGCGCTCGAGAAGAAGGGGCTGGCTGCCCGCCGAGGCCATGGGTACGTGCTGACCAGGGAGGGCGTGGAGGTGATGGCCCTCAAGGACTACGTGAAGAAGGACCTGATCTTCGCTCTGGGCGCGGCGATAGCGAAAGGGAAGGAGTCGGACGTGTATGAAGCGCTCACGGAGGAGGGGACCGCCTATGCGCTCAAGTTCTACAAGATAGGGAGGACGAGCTTCACGAGCGTCAGGAAGAAGAGGGTCAGGGAGCAGGCGGAATTCCGGAGCTGGATGACGGCCAACTACGACGCGGCGAGGAGGGAGTACGACGCCCTGCGGAAGCTTCAGGGGCTGTCCCCCGCATTCCCGAGGGCGGTCGCCTACAGCAGGAGCACTGTCCTTCTTGAGGAGCTCTCAGGGGTGAGGCTGTCAAACAGGCCGTACCTCGAAGACCCGAGATCCGCGTTCCTGTCCATCGTAGAGTCCATGCGGACAGCCTACCTGAAGGCGAATCTGGTCAACGCCGACCTGAGCGAGTACAACGTGCTGACGGACGGCGCGTCGGTCTGGCTGATCGACTGGCCGCAGGCGGTCGACGCCACCCACCCGAACCACTCGGAGCTGCTGATGCACGACGTGAGCGCGGTCGCGGCCTTCTTCAAGAGGGCGTACAGAGTGGGATCTGACCCCGGCGCGACCTTCCGGTACGTGAGCGGAGCCACGCAGCGGCTAGAATAGGTCGATCTTCTTCTGGAGGATGAGCCCGGTGACGCGCCTGATGTCGTCCAGGGAGCCGTCCATTATCGATCTGATGTCGCCCTCCACAGCGGAAAGCCTCGACCCGTCATCCATCACCACGGCTGCGCTCGCTATCAGCGGCTGGTCGATGGGCCTGCCTATCCTGCTCAGAATCCTGACGTACGTCTCCTTCACGGTCGGGACCTTCTTCACGATCTCGCGGGCCGTGAGCACCGCCAGAGCGTTCAGTATCTTGCCTGTGTGGTTCACAGGATTCTTCCCAGCCGTCGCCTCCATCGAGTACTGGCGCATGGGCGAGATGAGCCCGTTGACCCTGTTCCCCCTCCCAGTGTTGCCGTCGTCCCCCATCTCCGCGGACGTGCCTGTGACCGTCAGGTAGAACTCGCCGTGCTTGGGGTTGTCGGCGGCGTTCAGCTTGAAGTGGACGTCCAGCTTCGACTTCGAGGCGAGCTTCTCCAGCTCCTCTGTCACGTCGCCTATGACGCTGACGTAGTGGCTCGCGTCAGGGACCTTCGAGCTCACCATCGCAGCCGCGACCGTCATCTCGAGCTTCTTCCCCTGCCTGAGCCCCATCACCTTGACGTCTTCTCCCACTTCCGGGTACTTGCCCTTGAATGCGCGAGAGTTGAGCAGCTTCTCCACAGAAAGCACGAGCTCCTCCGTGGGGGTGAGCGGGGCGTACCCCACGCCGATTGAAGTGTCGTTCGAGACAGGCATCTCTCCCTTCCTCATGAACACGGCTACAAGGTCCCGGGACCCCTGCTTGATCTTCGTGTCGATCGTCACGTGCCTGTCCGGGTCGAGGAACCGCATCGTTTCGCTGATGAACCCCCGTATCGACTGCTTGGCGATTTCGTCCACAGGGACGCTCACGTCCTTGCCGCCCAACGGGACGACCTCAGTCGCTCGCCCGGCCACCATCAGGTAGATCGGAGACGTCACCTTCCCGCCCCCGAATCTGGGCTCCGACCTTCCGCCCACGAGTATTCCCTTGTCGACGTTGTGATGCAGGATCGCGTCGAAGTGCTTCAGATAGTACTCGCTGAGCCCGAGCGACACGGCCTCCGAAGCTCCGTCGATCAGGCTGTCAGGGTGCCCCTTGCCCTTGCGCTCGACGATTTCGACGTCGAGGTCTGCTACGCCGTGCCCCCTAATCTCCTCTACGTGGATGGACCTCGGCACCCGGCGGGCGGCCCCCTAGAGCCTGTCCTCTATCTTCACGTAGAGGACGTTGTTGCCGCGGATGACGACCTTGCCGTAGTTCGCCACCTTTGACCCGTTCTCGGTCTCTTCCGCGTCAACCAGTATCACGTTCATGTAAGGGTCGACGTTGGCCATCTTCCCCTTGTACTCGATCTCGTTCTTGAGCCTCACGCAGACCTGCTTGTTGGTGGCCTTCTGCAGCACGTTGAGGGGTCTCTTTGATTGCGTAGGGGCCTGCGGATTCACTTCAGAAACTTTCTCACGGGGCTTCGACTCACAGTTAAAAAGACATCGGTGATGAAACGGATGAATCGGGAGCAGGGGGCATGACCGTAGGCGCTGAAGAGACAGCCGACGCCGCAATCAGGCGGGTCTCGTCCTTCCCTGCGTTCGCGACCGGCTCCACCAGCTTCGACGCCCTTCTTGCAGGAGGATACAGGGCGGGGACGCTGACGCTGCTCTTCGGCCGGAGCAACAGCGGCAAGACCCAGCTCGCGATGCAGGCTGCGATGCTCTGTGCCAAGGGCGGGAGCCTTGCGCTCTTCGTCGACACGGAAGGGTCGTTCAGACCAGAGAGGGTCGAGGAGATCGCCGGGATGAGGGGGCTGGATGCGGCGGAGATACTCAGGAGGATCGTGTATCTCAGGTCCGACTCGGTCTCTGAACAGATGGACATCGTCCGCAACATGGCAGCCAGGGAGGAGACGGCGCAGTGTGGCCTGGTCGTGGTCGACACGCTGACCCGCAACTTCTCCGTCGAGCTCCCGGGGAGGGCGAACGTGTCCAGCAGGCAGGCCGCCCTGAACGTCCATCTCAGTGAGATGGCGAGGGACGCCTACCTGAACGGCAGGGCCTACCTGCTGACGAACAGGGTCACGTTCGGGAGCGACCACGACGTCGGCATAGGCGGGAAGACAGTGGAGCAGCTCGTCGGCAGGACCGTGCTGCTGGAGAGGGACGGCTCAAGGGTGAGGGGCACTCTCATGGGCTCGGGGGAGCGCGCCGCGGCCGAGATGGGGAAGGCCGGCATCGACTGAAAGTGACTGATTGTCCAACTATTTTGGGCCACGAGCTTAAGGAAGGTTAAATATCGTATAGTCGGTGTGCTCGCGAAAGTCATGCAGGCAAGCATAGCGTCGATTCTCGATTCCTTGAAACGGTCCGACCTCGAGGAGGCGAAGCGGAAGATCCAGGCCCTGACCCCTGAGGTGAGGACGGAAAGGGAGCGCGGGGGGCTGCTGGCTGCGACCGGGATCTATGCCAGCATGTCGAGGGCGAAGGAAGGGACGATGCAGACCTGGGACAGCGCGAGGATCGAGAGGGCGGCCAAGTCGATAACTGTCAGCCAGATGTCGGACGAGTTCGATATAGGGTACGCCGAGACGCTGCTGAACTACTCGAAGCTCACACTGAGTAGCCAGCAACCTGCAGGGTAAAGAAGAGCATCCAAGTGAAAAGGAAGACTAGGACGAACCCGCCTACGCCCGTGCTGTAGACCTTCCCCTGCATCTCCCTCGGCATCCCGCGATACCAGGTGAAGAGCGCACCGTAGTACGTAAGCAGATAGACCCCGATGCCGATCGACACCCCTATGGACCAGTCTGTGCCGACCGAGCTCTGGAGCAGCTGGGTGACAACACCGGCGATGGCTGCGGAACCCAGCCTCAACCAGTATAGCTTATCAAACGCAGCTGCCGGCTGAGGCTTCGTGGCCGAGCTATCTGGCTTCGAAGTCTTGGGGTTGCTCAAAGAGATTGGAGCGGCGCTGCGAGGAGCCTACGTTAATAACGTTTACACGGCCGGAGCGTCTCATCTGATCCGTTTCAGGAAGCCGGACGCGGGCGACCTCTGGCTGGTCGTCTCGCCCCGGAAGGGGGTCTGGCTGTCCAAGGGCGTGACCGAGAGGACAGAGACGACCGAGTTTACCACAAGGCTCAGGACAGAGCTGGAGAGGGCCAGGTTCCTCGGCGCACGGCAAGCCGACCTCGACAGGGTCTTCGAGCTCGAATTCGAAGGCAGGGGGGAGCGGCGCCTCATAGTGGAGCTCATGCCACCTGGCAACATCGTGGTGACGGGCGCAGACGGCAGGGTAGCGGCCGCTCTCCGGGACGTGCGCGCGCCCGGGAGGCGGGTGGTCAGGGGGGAGGCTTACCAGCCCCCGGCCCAGAGCCGCATCAGCCCCGCAGACATCCGGGAGGAGGACGTGAAGTCGATGCTCAGGGGAGAGAAGACCGCGGGGGGCGCGGTCGGGAGGCACGTCGCGCTCCCGAGGAAATACGTGTCCGAGTGCCTGGCGAGGCTGGGGCTGGCCGACGGTTCGCCCTCGGCAGGCCTGGAAGGGAGGGAGTCGGATGTCGTCCGGACGCTTGCTGCGATGGTGGAAGAGGCACGCGACAGGCCCAGGCCCTGCATCTGCGAGACGCCGAAGGGGGACGAGATCTTCGCGTTCCCTCCGAGAGGACTCCTGGTGAAGGAGACGGCAGGCACCCTGTCGGAACTCTGTGACGGGCTCTTCCTGCAGGAGGCCCAGGCGGAGCCGGCTGCAGCGTCGCCTGCGGAGACGAAGCGCAAGGAGATGGAGGTCACGATCGTGAAGCTGAGGTCGGAGTCGGCTTCGCTGCGTGCGGCAGCGTCGAAGGCGAGGGAGTCGGCGGAGAGGGCGCGCTCCCTGGCGCTGAAGGAGGCCCTTGACATCCTCAAGGAGACCGGCGTGAAGCCCCCCAGGGAGCTGTCGTCCCCCGACGCCGTGGCGTCGGCCCTCTTCGACCACGCGAAGCAGCTCGAGTCGAAGTCGGCGGTGGCTGCCGAGTCCGCAGAGAAGCTCGAGAAGAAGGTGCCCAAGGTCGCGCCGAAGGAGACGAAGCGGACCACGCCGCTGGCGGCCCGGAAGCAGGAGTGGTACGAGAAGTTCAGGTGGTTCTTCACGAGCGAAGGGAAGCTCGCTGTGGGAGGGAGGGACGCCCAGACCAATTCTGCGCTGATCGGCAGATACATGGAGGACCACGACACAGTGTTTCATGCCGACCTCTTCGGTTCCCCCTTCTTCGTCCTCAAGGGGGGGCGCGCGCAGAGCGAAGAGGAGGTCAGGCAGGTCGCCCAGGCGACCGTGGCGTTCAGCAGCGCCTGGAAGACCGGGCTCGGCTCGGCTGACGCCTACTGGGTCGGGCCCGAGCAGGTCAGGACCGCGGCGCCGAGCGGGGAGTACCTCCAGCGAGGGAGCTTCGCGATAGCCGGGAAGAAGAACTTCGTGACCAGGAACCTCGTGGAGGTCGCAGTGGGGGTCGACGCCGACGGGAGGGTCGTGGCTGGCCCTGAGGACGCCATAAGGGGGCGGTCCCAGCGGTACCTCGTCCTGCGGCCGCAGAGGGAGAAGGGGTCTGACACAGCGAAACGGGTGCTGAAGGACCTCGCCGGCCCGGACCAGGACGGCAGGCAGCCGCCGAGCCTCGACGAAGTGCTCCGCATGCTCCCCACTGGGGGCGGGAAGGTGGTCCGCCGAAGCGCAGGCGCACCCCGCGCCACCTAGCGGGTCCGAGCCCGGCCTACAGGCACTCTGCGACTATCTCTGCGACGTCCCTGACGTCCATCCCCGTGTTCATGACCTTCGTGGTGTCGTCGAACATGGAAAGGCAGAAGGGGCACTCGGTTGCGATCGCCTTCGCTCCTGTCTTCTGGGCCTCCTCCGTCCGTATCCCTGCGATCGAGCGCTGCTGAGGGACCTTGTACCAGTAGTTGGAGCCCCCGGCCCCGCAGCAGAAGGTCTTCTCCTTCCTCCGCCCCATCTCGCGGACGTCCGAGACCGAAGCGCCCAGTATCTCCCGCGGCTCGTCGAACACGTTGTTGTACCTCGAGGCGTAGCAGGCGTCGTGGAGGGTGACCGAGATCTTCTGTATCTTCTCTGCCGGGACCCTGATCCTCCCCGCCTTGATGAGGTCGGAGATGAGCTGGGTGTGATGGACGACCTCGTACCTCCCTCCGAACTGGGGATACTCGTTCTTGAGCGCGTTGAAGCAGTGGGGGCAGGTCGCTATGATCTTCTTCACCCCGTAGGAGTTCAGCTTCTCGATGTTCTGGTAGGCTAGCTCCTGGTACCTCCCCTCCTCCCCCAGGCGGCGCGCCGGGTCTCCCACGCAGAACTCTTCGGCCCCGAGTATCGCGAAGGACACGCCCGCCTGCTTGAGTATCTTCGACAGCGCCCTGGCGATCCTCTGGGCCCGCTGGTCGAACGAGGAGAGGCACCCGACCCAGTAGAGATATTCTGCCTTCGGGTTCGTTGCGAGCGTGTCGACTCCGAGACCCCGGGCCCAGTCCCCGCGCGTCGCGTTCTTGAAGCCGTACGGGTTCTGGTTCTGAGCGAGGTTCTCGAGCATCGCCGACTTCTCCTTGTCCAGCTTCCCCTTAGCGACCAGGCCGCGCCTCAGGTCGTAGATGACGTCGAGGTGCTTGACGCTCACAGGGCAGCTGCTCATGCAGGCGCCGCAGGACGTGCACGACCAGAGCTCGTCCTCGCCGACAGTGGTGAACGGGTCCGCTGAGCCGCCCCCCTCCCTGGCGAGGAGGCTCACCTTCCTGACGAGGACCCGGGGGGAGAGGGGGCGGCCGGCAGCCGTCGCAGGGCACGCTGCCTCGCAGGCGCCGATCTCGACGCAGGAGTCGAAGGTGAGTCGCTGGGAGGTGTCGAAGTCCGATATCTTGCCCGCGCCTATGCTGATCGCCGAAGCGTCGGTCTTCCCTGACATGACGTCCGCGAGGTTGAACGGCGTCCTGACCGCTGAGAGCGGCCTGTCGAAGTTGCCGACCAGGTTGACGCTGGGCCTGCTGTAGTATACAGCCACGAGCGAGTTCCTGACCACGCCGACCAGGCCCGAAGCGATGACCAGGGACGGGAACCAGAAGAGGGCAAGCTCCGACGCGGTCAGCGCGACGGCCAGCATCAGGATGAGCTGGAGGAAAGTGGAAGCGGAGGTGAACGAGGCGGTCGACTTGAACTCCCTCTCCACCCCCTTGCTCCTGAAGTAGACCTGGATCCGCCAGACGAAGGCCGCCACCAGGCCGACTATGAGGGGGACCGAGAGGACAAGGAAGGCGTCCTTCAGGAGCGGCACGTAGGGCATCACAGGGTCGAGTATGGCGTTGGCTATCGACAGCCCTATCCCGACTGCGATCGAAAGGTGCATCAGGAAGACCGGGTCCCCGCTCGCCAGACGGCGGGCTTCGTCCTCGCCCAGGCCCAGCAGACGCCCGGGTCCGATGCTGGTCGAGGTCCTGCGTGCATGCCAGAGGATCGCGTAACCGAAGACAGCGACGCTCGCCAGGGAGAGCAGGTAGACCGCCAGGTACCCGACGTCGAGACCTGCCATGTTTCACGTGCGCCGATTCCTGGGCTTAAAGGGTGTTCCTCGAGGGACTTGCGCCAGACCTATCGACGGCTCGCGAGAGCCTTCCTGATCGCAGGGACGATCTGATAGAGGTCCCCCACGATCCCGTAGTCAGAGGCCTGGAAGATCGGCGCGTCCTTGTCCGTGTTGACCGCGGCCACGACCTTGGAGTCCTTCATCCCAGCGGTGTGCTGCAGCTGACCAGATATCCCGAGCGCCAGGTAGAGGTCTGGCTTCACCGTCACCCCCGTGAGCCCGATGTGGTGCTCCTCCGGGAGCCATCCGAGGTCTGAGGAGAGCGGCCTCGAGCAGCCTAGGGCGCCGTGCATCTCCCTGGCCAGCTCCTCCAGCATCGGGAGGTCCTCCTTCTTCTTCACCCCCCTCCCTGCGGAGACTATCACCTTCGCGGACCTCAGGTCCACAGCCCCCGCAGCCTTCTTCTCCCTGCTGACGACCTTCACGAGGGGGTTGACCTGGCCGACGTCCGACTCGGTCACCGCAGTGCCTGCGGACTCGACCGCGGCGTAGTACCCCACCTTCACAGTGGCTATGGCCGGGAGCGCGCAGCTCACCTTCGCCACCACCTTGCCGGCGAACGCGTTCCTTTCGCCCGCGAGCGCGTTCCCGTCAGCGCTGAGCTTCGACACCTCTGAGAGGCAGCCGACCGTCAGCTTCACTGCCAGCCTCGACGCTATCTCGCGCCCATACCTTGTCGCGCCGATGAGGATGGCCGCAGGCTGCAGCTGCTTCGACGCCTTCGCGATCGCCTCAGCCGCGACCTCAGGAGGGACGTCGGACGTCGCGGGACCCTTGAGGAGGAGCTTGGCCCCTGGCGCCCTGACTCCGGCTCGGACAGCCCCTATCTCGAGCACCACAGGCTCGGCGGATGCCCCCTTCGCGACGTCGGCCGCAGCCGACGCGACCTCGTTCGAGACCGATTCGTTCTCAGAGTACGACCAGACGGCGCCGCTCACTTGGACAGGACCCCCTCCCTGATCAGCGCCTCGACGAGCTTCGCCGCAGCCTCGTCCGGGCTCCCTTCGATCATGACGTGCTTCCTCGCCGACTGCTGCGCAGACATGGACACGACGGACGCCTGCCTGTAGGCGCCTGCAGGCTGGAGCTGGTCCCCGTTCAGCTCCTCAAGCGGCTTCTTTCCCGCCTGCATTATCTGGATGAGGGTCGGGTATCTGGGCTCGTTGATCTCGCTGACGACGGACGCCACGACCGGGAGAGGCGCTTCCACGACCTCCAGGCTGTCTTCGAGTGAGCGCTCGACCCTCGCGGTCTGGCCGTTGACCTCCAGCTTCCGCGCGTAGCCGGTGAAGGCCGCCCCCAGCATCTCGCCGAGCATCGGCGGAACCTGCCCGCTGTAGGTGTCCGACGACCCTTCCGAGCAGAGTACGACGTCGAACGGGCCTGCCTTCTTGATGGCAGCTGCCAGCAGGCTGGCGGTCCTCATCGTGTCGATGCTTGTAGTATCGGCTGTGACGAGCACCCCCTTGTCCGCGCCCATCGCCAGCGCCTCCTTCATCGTCTTCTTCGAGTCCGACGGGCCGACCGTGAAGATGACGACCTCGCCCTGGTGGGCCGCCTTCAGGCGGAGCCCCTCCTCTACTGCGTTCTTGTCGAAGGTGCTCATCCTGCTGGTTGCCCCGCTGAGAAGCGGCTTCCCTCCTGAGTCGATCTTGAGCTCGGTCTCGTCGACCGCGTGTTTCACGCAGACTGCGATCCTCATAGCTCCCTCGACAGCTCCCTTCTCGCGATAAGCATCCGAAGGACTTCGGAGGTCCCCTCGCCTATGGTGAGGAGCCGTGCGTCCCTCCAGTGCCTGTGGAGGTCGTCTGTCGTGTAGCCGTAGCCGCCGTGGATCTGTATGGCCTCGTCGGAGACCCTGAGCGACATCTCGGTCGCGAAGACCTTGGCCTGGGAAGCCTCTGAGGAGAAGTCCCCTCCCAGCTCCTTGACCTTCGAAGCGTAGAGGTAGAGGAGACGGCCGGCGCTTATCTCCGTCTTCATGTCCGCTATCTTCTCCTTGATGAGCTGGAACTCTGAGATCGACTTGCCGAACGCCCTCCTCTGCTTGGCGTACGCGACTGCCTTCCCGTACGCGAGCTGTGAGATGCCGACGTTGAGCGCTGCGACGACGATCCTCGCCCCGTGGAGGATCTCCTTTGCGTAGTCTGCGCCCTTCCCCTCCTCGCCTACCAGATTCTCCTCCGGGACGCGGCAGTCTGAGAATATGACCTCGTGGGTCTTCGAGCCCCTCATCCCCAGCTTCTGGAGCTCTGCCCCGAACCTGAGCCCCCTGTTCGGCGCTTCGAGTATGAACGCGGATGGCCCCTTCTTCGTCCGCGCGAATACGAGGTAGACGTCCGCCTCCCCCGCGTTGGTGATGAACATCTTCGACCCGTTGATTACGAACTCTCCAGCTTTCTTCTCCGCTGTCGTCGCCATGGTCCCTGCGTCGGAGCCGGATGCCGGCTCGGTCAGCGCGAATGACGCCAGCTTCCTTCCAGTGATTATCTTCTCGACGTAGCTTTCCTTCTGGCTCTCGCTGCCGAAGTTCACCAGCCCCTCCGCGACCGCGTTGTGGATCTCGACGCTCAGCGCGATCGACGCGTCGGCAGTCCCCAGGAGCTCGACCGAAATCGCGTAGACCGAGAACGGAAGGCCCAGGCCGCCGTACTCTGTCGGGAACGGGATCTGGCCCATGCCCTGCGCGAAGAGAGCCGCCCTCGGCCCCTTGATCGAGGCGGTCCCGGCGTCGAGCTTCGGGGAGAGCGGAAGGATCTCCTTCTCCATGAAGGCCCCCAGCGAAGTCAGGAGCTCGGAGTACTCTTGGTGGTGTGAAGGGTGCAACATCTGCATCAGCCGCCTGTGTTCGGCGCTGAATATCGCCAAGATGAAACGCTGAATCGCGCCGCCTTCGGGGGAGATTTAATCGTTCTCACTAACGCATGAGAATTCCTAAAAGCGCAACCGACCGGCCGCAGGTCGTGGAGCTGGCAGCGCGCCTCGCAGAGTATGCGCTCTCGACGAAGTTCCAGAAGCTCGACGCCAGGACGATCAAGGAGATGAAGGCGCGAATGGTGGACGCGCTCGGCTGCGCGATAGGCGCGTACGACGAGGGTCCGGTGCGGATGGCAAGGCGGACCGTGCTTGGGCTGCGGGACAGCGGCCCTTCGACTGTGCTGGGGACTGCGTCGCGCTCGTCCCCCGACCTCGCGACGTTCGTGAACGGGTTCATGGTGCGCTACTTCGACTACAACGACACCTACCTCTCAAAGGAGCCGGCGCACCCGAGCGACAACCTCGCGCCGTGCCTCTCGGTCGCAGAGGCAGAGGGGTCGTCGGGGAGGGAGCTGATCGCCGCCGCTGTGGCTGCGTACGAGATTCAGTGCAGGCTCTGCGACGCCGCGGACATCAGGCACAGAGGATGGGACCACGTCAACTACGGCCTCGTCTCCTCTGCGCTCGCGGCGTCCAAGCTGATGGGGCTCGGCGAAGCGAAGTCCACGCAGGCGGTCAACCTTGCTCTCAACGGGCACATCGCGATGAGGCAGGTGAGGGCCGGGGAGCTCTCGATGTGGAAGGGGGCGTCCTTCGCCAACGCTGCGAGAAACGGGGTGTTCGCCGCTGCGCTCGCGAGGGAGGGGGTGACCGGACCCTCCCCAATCTTCGAGGGGGAGATGGGCTTCTTCAAACAGGTCTCCGGGCCGTTCGAGCTCGAGGTCGGCAGGTTCGGCGGGAGGTCCGGCGGGTACAAGGTCAACGAGACCTACGTGAAGTACTGGCCGGCAGAATACCACGCGCAGTCCGCCATCTGGGCTGCGCTCGAGCTGCGCGGGAAGGTCGGCGAACTCCGCCGCGTCGAATCCGTGCTCGTCGAGACCCACGAGGCAGGGTACACCATCCTCGGCAAGGACCCCGAGAAGTGGAAGCCGAAGACGAAGGAGACCGCGGACCACAGCCTCCCTTTCATAGTCGCCATGGCGCTCCTGAAGGGGACCGTCGACAACGCCACGTATTCGCAGGCGAGCCTCCGCGATCCCGAAGGCCTGGCCCTGACGGCAAGGGTCAGGGTCGCGGAAGACCCGGGGCTCACGTCGATGTACCCTGACCGGGGGATGCCCAACAGGATCACGGTGAAGATGACGGACGGAAGGGAGGCGAGAGCCCAGGTCGACGTCCCCAAGGGGCACCCGGCCAATCCGATGTCGAAGGATGACATCGACGGCAAGTTCCTGAGGCTGGCGACCAGGCACCTGGGAGACGCCAGGGCGAAGAGGGCTCTGGACAGACTCTGGAGACTGGACGAAGAGAGGGAGGCAGGGGATGTCCTCGGCCTCCTGCGCGTAAGAGAGCGCTAGAACGCTTAAAGCGGTTCTTCCTAGGCGTCGCAAAGGATGAAGCTGGGTCTCGGCTTCAACCCGGTCCTGAGCCTCGACGAGGCGGTCGCGACCGCAGCAAGGGCGGAGTCGCTCGGATACGACTCGATCTGGATGCATGAAAGCCTGTTCCAGCGCGACGTGGTGACCTATCTTTCCTGCATGGCTTCAGGGACGAAGAGAATCAGGCTGGGGTCGGGCGTGATCAACACCTTCACGAGGCACCCAGTGACCGCAGCGACCACGTTCGCCACGCTTTCGGAGGCCTCGGGGGGGAGGGTGACCCTGGGTCTTGGGCTCGGGAGCTTCCCTACGATACCCCTGATAGGGCACGAGATCTTCCCAGTCGAGAGGACCAAGCCCATGCGGAGGATCAAGGAGTATGTCCAGGTGGTCAGGATGGTCTGGGAAGGGAAGAAGGTGGAGTTCGACGGCGAGTTCTTCCAGGTGCACGGCCTTACGCTCGGTTTCAAGGTGAACGGGGGGGTGCCGATATTCGTGGCGTCGCTCTCCCCAAAGACCCAGGCGTTCGCGGCGACCGTCGCCGACGGCGTGATCCTTTCGCCCGCCCTGAACACAGTGTGGGGGACTGAGAGGATGGTGGACAACGTCAAGAAGGGAGAGGCGAAGAGGGGGAAGGAGGTCGAGAGGGCGTCCTACATGCTGACATCCCTCGACCCGGACCCGGCGAAGGCGGCACAGGCGGTCAGGGACTACTACTTCTTCGTCTACCAGCTGGCAGACGTGGTCCGCCCCGAAGTACTCGCCCCCTACGGCGTCTCGGAAGAGAAGCTGAAGCCCATGAAAGAAGCCTGGAAGAAGGGGGACGTCCCCGAAGCCAAGCGGCTCATCCCAGCCGAGGCGATCGAAGCCCTCACGGTGACAGGCAGCGCAGACCACGCGGCAGACAGGATACGGGAGTATTCCAAGGCGGGCGTCACCCTCCCGATAGCGATGCCGATAGGGGACGTGGGCTATACGGTCGAAGCCCTCTCGAGCACGATCTGATATCAGCGGGCGGGTCCGCGTCGAGGGGTGCGGACCTGCTCAGACTTTGAACGGGAAGTAGTAGGAGACGGCGAGCGAGGCCATGTAGAGGATTGAGAACTTCAGCGCGAGCGCGGCCGTCCGGGGGTCCGCGTTGTCCGGGATGGAGCCTTTGAACATCCCTGCCAACTTCAGCGCTTCGGGGGCTGTGAGGAAGACTGCCAGCGACCACAGGGGGAGGAGCTGCGCGATGACGCCGAGGACGACCATGGCGTAGGCCGCGGCCAGCAGAGTGGCGTAGACCTTCTCGGCCCTCGGGGCGCCGAGGACCACGGCGACCGTCCTGTTCCCCACGGATCCGTCGTACGCTATGTCCCTGACGTTGTTCGCCAGCAGGACTAGGGCGACGAAGATCCCGATGGGGACTGCGGCCGCGACCGGGGAGAACGAATAGGCCCCTGTCTGCGTCATGTACGCCCCCAGCGGGATCAGCAGGCCCCACATCGCGAACACCGTGAACTCCCCGAGCGCCCTGGCCTTCAGGACGACCGGGTCTGCGGTGTAGAGCACGCTCCCAGCGATGCCAGCGCCGAGGATGATCAGGATTGAAAGGCTCGAGACGTAGGCGAGGTAGACCCCTGCGAGGATCGTCAGGGCGTAGAGCCCCAGGGAGAACCCGAGTATGGTCGTCAGCGGGGTCTGCCCGAAAGCGGCCGGGTGAAGCCTGTACTTCGTCGTCGGGGCCCCCACCCTGTCGACCCCGTGCCTGACGTCGAAGAAGTCGTTGAGCACGTTCGTGGCCGCGTGGAACGCGACCATCCCCCCGAGGGTGAGCAGGTAGATGAAAGGGTCGAACCTTCCTGCGAGGGCTGCAACCAGAGTCCCCATGGTGACCGACGAGAAGGTCATGGTGAACGACCAAGGCCTCGTCGACAGGAAGGCGGTCTTGAGGTTCAAGGCTCGCCACCGTGCGAGTGATGGTGTTTTAACGATAGCAGTCCCGTCCCCGATGGTGGCGCCGCAGGGCTTATCCCTGCAGGCGCCGGACCTGCGGCCGTTGAAGCATCCCAGGCTGGTCCCTGGCCTGGCGCTGGTCGTCGCGTCCATGGTCGTCCTCTTCACCGTCCCGAGAGAGTACTTCGCTGCTGTGACGATCATATCGACCAGCAGCATGCTGCTCGCCGCCTGGTACGCGGGCGCGCTGAACGTCGCGAGGAGGCTCCGCTACGCGTCGGTCGGGGCCGGCCTGCTGTCTGCCGCTGCGCTCTACCTGGTCTTCTTCCTGGGGGGCGCGGCGGTCGACGCCTTTCATCCCCTCGGGGTCACTTCGGCGTCTGAGGCGTCGATCTACTCTCTGATCTCATCCCCTTCGAACCCGGTCTACTTCCAGGTCGTGTTGCTGCTGTTCGACTCCGCAGGATTCGAGGCGTTCTTCCGCGGCGCCCTGCAGGCGAGGCTGCAGGGGAGGATCGGGGTCGCTGCTGCGCCTGCCGTCGCGCTCGTCGATGCGGCCATACACCTCGTCACGCTGAACCCGATCTGGGTCGGTGGGACCTTCGTCGCCGATCTCGTCTGGGGGCTGACGTACTACTACGGCAGAGGCATCCAGGCCAGCTTCACTAGCCACCTGGCGTGGGACCTCGCGATATTCATCGTCCGCCCCATCGTCTGACCCTTCAGGGAACTTTTCTTATAGCCAACAGCTGCCCGCCCAGCACCGATGCCCGCCGGCAGGCTGCTCTGGGAACCCGACTCCGCCTTCGCACGGAGGACGAACATCGCCGCCTTCATGAAGTGGCTCGAGAAGCGGGGGCAGAGCTTCGACGGGTACCAGGAGCTCTGGTCGTGGTCTGTAGACGACCTGGAGGGGTTCTGGGGCTCGGTGTGGAAGTACTTCGAGGTGTCCGACGCAGACTACCCCGTCCTCCCGGACAGGAGGATGCCCGGGGCGCGGTGGTTCGAGGGGTCCGAGGTGAACTTCGCCCGGCACGTCTTGGGGAAGAAGAGGGACGGGCCCGCCCTGATCTCGAAGAGCGAAAGGAAGCCCCTCCGGACGGTCACCTGGCAGGAGCTCGAGAAGAGGACGAGCGCCCTAGCGGCGGACCTCAGAGAGTCCGGCGTCGGAGTAGGTGACAGGGTGGCCGCGTATCTCCCCAACGCACCCGAAGCCGCAGTCGCGTTCCTCGCCTGCGCCAGCATAGGCGCGATATGGTCCTGCTGCTCCCCAGACTTCGGGGCCCCGGCCGTCATCGACAGGTTCAGCCAGATCGAGCCGAAGGTCCTGATCGCGACCGACGGTTACAGCTACGGCGGAAAGTGGTATGACAGGTCCTCCGAGGTCGCCTCGATAGAGAGGTCTCTCCCGAGCCTCAAGCGGAGGATACACGTCCGAGGGAAGCCCGACAGCGGCCCGCTCCCCGGGGCTGACGCCTGGGAGGACGCAGTGACAGGCAGGGGGAGCGCGGAGTACGAGTCCCTCCCCTTCGACCACCCTCTCTGGATCCTGTATTCGTCAGGGACCACCGGGCTCCCGAAGCCCATCGTGCACGGCCACGGCGGGATCCTCGTGCAGCTGCTGAAGGAGGTCTCGCTGCACTCGGACGTAAGGCCGAACGACCGCTTCTTCTGGTTCACGACCACAGGATGGATGATGTGGAACTACCTGATCGGAGGCCTGCTCCACGGGGCGTCCATGGTGATGTACAGCGGGAGCCCGTCCTTCCCGGACATGGATTCCCTGTGGGATCTAGTCGAAAAGACCCAGACGACGTTCATGGGGGGGAGCGCGGCGTACTTCGCGTCCTGCCTCAAGGCTGGCCTCGAGCCGAGGTCGTCCCACTCGCTGGCGAAGCTCCGCGGGATCGGGTCGACCGGGTCCCCGCTGTCTTCCGACTCGTTCGAATGGGTCTACTCCTCTGTGAAGGACGACGTCTGGCTGGCATCGATAAGCGGGGGGACCGACGTCTGCTCCCCGTTCGTCGGCGGGTGCCCCATACTCCCTGTGCATTCCGGGGAGATACAGTGCAGGTCGTTGGGCTCGAAGGTCGAGGCGTACGACGAGACAGGCAAGGCTGTCGTCGGCCAGGTGGGGGAGCTCGTCCTCACTGAGCCCATCCCGAGCATGCCCCTCTACCTGTGGGGGGACGAAGACGGGAGCAGGTACAGGGAGAGCTACTTCAGCACCTTCCCTGGGGTCTGGAGGCACGGCGACTGGGTCGAGATAACGAAGAGGGGGGCCTGCATCATCTACGGCAGATCGGACGCGACGATAAAGCGGATGGGGGTGAGGATAGGCACGAGCGAGATATACAGGGTGGTCGAGTCGATCCCTGAAGTCGCGGACTCGATAGCCGTCGAGCTGGAGGAGGAAGGGGGGGACGGAAGGCTGGTCCTGTTCGTCGTGCCCGCGCGAGGGGGGAAGGTCGACAGGGCGCTCGAAGAGAAGATCCGCTCAAAGGTCCGGGCCGACCTGTCTCCGAGGTACGTGCCGGATGCGATCATCCAAGCGCCGTCAGTCCCCAAGACGCTCAACGGCAAGAAGCTCGAGATCCCGGTGAGGAAGATCCTCAGGGGAGAGGACCCCGCGGGCGTCCTGAACAGGGACTCGGTCTCGGATCCCTCGTCGATAGATTTCTTCGTGGCCAGGGCGAAGTCGATCGGCCGAAGCGCTGCCTCCGGCTAGAGGCGGGCACCTGCACCCTATCGTGGGAAGGAAATTAATACCGGCAGAATTGCCGTCCCCGATGTGCCGGGACAGAGGAAGGTCTACGCCATATCCGGCGGTGTCACGAAGTTTGCGAAGGCCCATCCGGACATGGACTTCCGGCTGATGGTGAAGCGGGCGTACGACTACGCGATGAAGGACGTCCCGAACCTGAAGCCCTCTGACATACAGAGCAGCAGGATATCATACTTCTCTGACCATTTCGCGCGGCAGCTGAAGGCCGCGTCGATGGTGCAGGACTTCCTCGGGCTCAACCCGATCGACTCGAGGAGGATCGAGTGGGGGGGCGCGACCGGGGGCCAGGCCATCCAGGCGGGGTGGGAGGCGATCGCGAGCGGCAGGAACGACGTGTGCCTCGTCGCGGGCTTCGAGACCATGTCCCACGTCCAGACGTGGAAGGGGAACGAGTTCATAGCGCTGGCCTCTGACACCAACTTCGACTACCCGGTGGGCGGGTTCTACACGGGCTACTACGCCCTAATGGTCCAGCGCCACATCTACGAGTACCTCAGGAGGGGGAAGTTCGCGGGGGTCAAGGACGAAAGGAAGGCGCAGAAGGCCGCTGCGGAGGAGGCGAAGAGGATCATGGCCATGGTCTCCGTGAAGAACCACGTCAACGCACTGTACAACCCGTACTCGCAGTATCCCCAGAAGCTGAGCATGAAGGGGGCGATGGGCGGGGAGATGGTCTCGTTCCCGCTGAACAGGCCGTCAATCTGCACGATGAGCGACGGGGCCGCGGTGATGATACTCGCCTCAGAGGACGTCGCATCGAGATACACAGACCATCCCGTGCTGATCAGCGGCGTAGGGTGCGGCACGGACACGATGAGGCTCGCCGACAGGCCCCACGGCAAGGTCCCCCTTTTCCCCTGGGAGTCCGCCGACTACTACGCGAACCTCGACTATCCGGGCGTCCACTCCTTCCGGGCTGGGAGGACCGCTGCGCTTGAGGCTTACAAGAACGCAGGGATCACGAACCCTGGGGAGGAGCTGGACTTCGTCGAGCTGCACGACGCGTACGCCAGCTCGGAGATACAGACGTACGAGGACATCGGCCTCTGCAGGTATGGAGAGGGATACGACTTCGTCGACAAGGGGTACCCCTTCCTGGAGAACGTCGAGTACGGCCTCGAGCTCCCCGGCAGGGGCAAGATGCCGGTGAACCCGTCCGGCGGCCTCATCGCGTGCGGGCATCCGGTCGGAGCGACCGGGATCATGCAGGGGGTCTTCGCCCTCTGGCAGCTGCAGGGCGCGATCGGCAAGCACTTCGGGGACGACAGGCTCCAGATCAGGGACGCGAAGAGGGGCCTGATCCATTCGCACGCGGGGACAGGGAGCTCGGTGACAGTGACCATCATGGAGAGGAGCTGAGATGGCAGGGCCGCGGAAGTTCGCGAAGTTCAGGGACGTCATGCACGAGGTGGACAGGAAGGGCGCAGCCATCTACAGGAACCCTGTCGGGACAGAGGACCTCGTCGTGCTCTCCCCCTACAATGTCAAGTATATCCACAGCTATGCCGAGGACTCGCAGTTCTTCCTCGGGCTGGCCAACGGGAAGCTCCTGGGGAGCGAGTGCACGAGCTGCCACTACAGGTACGCCACGCCAAGGAGCCACTGCATGAACTGCGGGCACGAGACCAGATGGTTCGAGCTCCCGCTTGAAGGGCGGGTCCACTCCTGGACCACCTGTTACTTCGGGAGCGAGGAGTTCCTGAAGGAGACCCCGTTCAACCTCGCGATGGTCGAATTCGACGGCGTGGACACGCTGCTGCTGTCGAGGCTGACGGGGGTGAAGGAGCCGGACATCTACATCGGCATGAAGGTCAAGGCGGAGTTCAGGAAGAAGCCGCGGTATCTGATCTCGGACGTGCACTTCGCTCCTGTCAGGCAGAAGGGGAAGGGCAGGCCGGACTAGGGGACGCGGGTCAGCCACTTCGAGTAGCGCTTGACCTTCCCGTGGACGGTCTGGTCGTAGAGCTTCGCGATCTTGTCTGTTATCGGGGTCCCGTCGTAGCCGATCTTCCTCCCGTCGATCTCGCTGACCTTCGCGACCCCTGCTGCCGTCCCGCTGAAGAAGACCTCGTCCGAAGTGTACAGCTCCTCTTTGGTGGCGTCGTTCCTGTAGAAGGGTATCTTCTCGTCCCGGGCGAACTGGATGACCGTGTCGCGGGTGATCCCCCTCAGGATCCCTGAGCTCGCAGGGGGCGTGCTGAGCACGCCGTCCCTGACCCTGAAGATGTTCTCACCCGGACCCTCGGCGACGACCCCCTGGGTGTTCAGGAGGATGGCCTCGTCGTAGCCCGCTGAGAGGGCCTCCATCTTCGCCAGAGCGGAGTTGGCGTAGTTGGCAGCGCACTTCGCCTGCACGGGCATCGAGCGCGAGTCTATCCTCACCCAGCTGGAGAACGTAGCCCGCACCCCCTTCTTCGTCGTGTCCCCGAGGTAGGCACCCCACTCCCAGGACGCTATCGCGACTGACACCTTGCTGGTGAGGGGGTTGAGCCCCATCTCCCCGTAGCCTGTGAAGGCGATGGGGCGGATGTAGACCTCCTTTGAAGGGTTGACCCTTACGAGGTCTACGCACGCTTTCACGAGCTCCTTGACCGAGTACCCGAGGTCCATCCTGTAGATCTTTGCGCTGTTCAGGAAGCGCTCGATGTGCTCCTGCAGCCTGAACACCGCAGCGCCGTCGGGGGTCTTGAACGAGCGGATCCCTTCGAAGATCGCCATGCCGTAGTGCAGCCCATGGGTTAGAACATGAATCTTCGCGTCGTCCCAGTCGACGAACTTCCCGTCCATCCAGATCTTAGATTGGGCCTTCAACGTCGACCGGGCCCGACGGCCGACTCTATTTAGGGAAAGCGCCTAAAGAAGTCCGCGGCATTTAATATCGTGGATTGCCGAAGGCGGGCAGCGTGCGACAGCCTGTAATCATCTCCGCGTGCAGGACGCCCATAGGCAAGTTCGGCAAGAGCCTGGTCGGGGTCGCTGCCCCCGAGCTCGGGGCAGCGGTGATCGAGGAGGCGGTCAAGAGGGCGAGGGCGAAGCCAGGGGACGTCGACGAGGTCATAATGGGCAACGTGGTCTCGGCCGGGCTCGGGCAGAACCCTGCGAGGCAGTCTGCGATTCATGCCGGGATCCCGTTCGGAGTGGGCTCCTTCACGGTCAACAAGGTGTGCGGGTCGGGGCTGAAGGCGGTGATGCTGGCCGCGCAGTCCATCAGGGCGGGGGACAACGATATCGTGGTCGCAGGGGGGATGGAGAGCATGAGCAACGCGCCCTACCTCGCGAAGGGGGTCAGGTGGGGGACGAAGTTCGGGGACGCCAGGCTCCTGGACGCGATGATCGCAGACGGCCTCTGGGACGCCTACCACAACTACCACATGGGGATCACCGGGGAGCTCGTAGCGAAGAAGTACGGCATTGGACGAAGGGAGGCTGACGAGTTCTCGCTCTCCAGCCACGTGAAGGCGGCGAAGGCCGAGGCAGCGGGGCACTTCGACGCGGAGAAGGTGAGCGTGAAGATCTCAAGGGAGGGAGGGGAGGTCGCGGAGTTCGACAAGGACGAGTGCATCAGGGAGGACACCACGATGGAGAAGCTCGGCAGGCTCAAGCCGGTGTTCAAGCCGGGGGGGGTGCTCACGGCAGGCAACTCCTCGCAGCTGAGCGACGGGGCTTCGGCGCTGGTCGTGGCGTCGGAAGAAGCGGCGGACGAGCTCGGCGCGAAGCCGCTCGCGAGGATCAGGGCATACGGGACCGGGGGGCTCGAGCCAGCCAGGGTGATGGAGGCTCCGATCCCGACCACCAGATCCCTCCTGAGCAGGGCCAAGATGAGCGTCGACGACATAGACCTGTTCGAGCACAACGAGGCGTACTCCACAGCGTCGATCGCAGTCCGGAAGGTCCTCGGCGTGGACCCGGCGAGGTTCAACGTGAGCGGGGGCGCAGTGGCTCTGGGGCACCCGATCGGATGCAGCGGGGCGAGGGTCCTCACGACCCTGATCTACGGGCTGAAGAGGACGGGGAAGAAGACCGGGCTGGCGACTCTGTGCCTGGGCGGCGGCAACGCGGTCTCTATGATCGTTGAGGCGTGAGCTCCCGCAGCTTCCTTCTCAGGACCTTCCCTATCAGGGTCTTGGGCAGCTCGTTCACGAACTCGACCTTCTTCGGAGCCTTGAACTTCGCGAGCCGCTTCTGACAGAAGTCGATGACCTCCTGCTCTGTCGGCTTCTTCGAAGGGTCCTTGAGGACCACGAAGGCCTTCACCGCCTCCCCGCTGAAGTCGTCAGGGATTCCGACCACCCCTGCCTCCTTGATGTCCGGGTGCTCGAATAGGACGTCCTCCACCTCCCTCGGATACACCTTGAACCCGCCCACGTTGACCATGTCCTTCTTCCTGTCGACGATGTAGAAGTAGCCGTCCGCGTCCATCTTCGCGATGTCTCCGGTCAGGAACCACCCGTCCTTCAGGACCTTCTTCGTCTCCTCATCCTGGCGCCAGTAGCCTTTCATCACCTGCGGGCCCTTGACCGCGAGCTCCCCTGTCTCGCCCATCGGGAGCGTCCTGTCCCTGTCGTCTATGTCGACGATCTTGGCGTCGGTGGCGCAGAACGGCGGCCCGATCGAGCCCTCCTTGACGACTCCCCCCCTCAGCGGGTTGACGTGCGTGACCGGGCTGGTCTCGGAAAGGCCATACCCCTCCACGAGGTTGCCGCCGGTGAGCTCCATGAACTTCTTCCTGACCGCTGGTGGCAGGGCCGAGCCCCCCGACACGCACGCGCGGACGGAGCGGAGGTTGAAGCTCTTGGCGTTCGGCTTGCTGTTGATGGCTATGTACATCGCCGGGGCGCCCATGAAGAGAGTGACCTTCAGCTTCTGGATCGTCTTCACCACTTCGTCCACGTGGAAGCTGGGGAGGAGCACGATGGTCGCGCCGGCCGCGAGCGCCATGTTCATGGTCGCGGTCATGCCGTAGATGTGGAAGAGCGGGAGGACGCAGAGCGAGACGTCCGCCTCGGAGACTGGGAAGGTGTGGACGCAGTAGACCGCGTTCGACACCAGGTTGTAGTGGGTCAGCATCGCCCCCTTTGCGACGCCGGTGGTCCCCCCCGTGTACTGAAGGACCGCGACGTCGTTCGCCGGGTCCGCCTGAGCGAACTGGGCCAGAGGCGGGTGGGACTCCACGAGCTTGACGAAGTCGAGCGTGTCGGCCCTCGGGACGTCCTTGACCCCGACCAGCCCCGCGAGCGGCCTCTTGAAGGCGGGAAGGTAGTCGGGGATGCCTGCGGCTATGACGTGCCGGAGATGCAGCCTCCCCCTGCACGCCTCGAGGCTGGCGAAGAGGTCCAAGCCCTTCGCGACGGTCCTCGTGGCGACGACCACTTCGGCCCCCGAGTCGCTGAGCTGATGCTCGAGCTCCCTCTCCTTGTAGACAGGGTTGCACATCACCACGACCCCGCCCATCTTCAGGATCCCGAAGTAGGCGAAGGTCAGCTGCGGGATGTTCGGCATGAATATCGCCACCCTGTCCCCCTTCTTGACCCCCAGCGAGACGAGCGCGGAGGCGAATCGGGACGATATCTCGTCCACCTGCGCGTAGGTGAAGTTCCTTCCCTGATAGTGCAAGCAGACCCTGTCGGGGTGGAGCTTGGCCGAGTCAGTGAGTAGCGCGTAGAGCGGCCTCTGTTCCGGGGTCGGCAGGGAGTACCGTCCGTCCAGCTGGGACTTCAGCCACGGGTGCTCTGCCAGCTCCTGCAACGGGGCCGAGCGGGGACGAACTTGCCTTAAGCGTATCCCCTAAGTCCGGGCGTCGTTCGGCAGTCTAGGCTTAAGTATAAACCACCACGGCTTCCCGACGAAGCGAGATGGCCGAGGCTGCGGAGCGGTTTCTTGTCCTCTGTGTCGACAGGGACAACGATCTGGGCGCGAAGGCCAAGATCCAGTCGCCGGTCGTGGGAAGGGACGCGGCGGTCGCCGCGGCTGCCAGCCTGGCTCTGTCCGACCCCGAGGAGGCCGATGCCAACGCGATCTTCGCGGCTGTGAAGAAGTACGACGAGCTGGTCAGGGCGAAGACGGCGTGCGAGGTGGCCATAGTGTGCGGGGACGTGAACAGGGGGTTCGAAGCCGACAGGCGGGTGGGCAGGCAGGTCGCGAACGTCCTGGCCGGGTCGGACTTCACCGGCGTGATCCTCGTCTCTGACGGCGGAGAGGACGAGCAGGTCGTACCGATCATCCAGAGCCTCAAGCCGATCGTGTCCGTCCAGCGGGTCGCAGTCAAGCACAGCGAGACGGTCGAGGAGTCATACCAGGTCCTCGGAAGGTACCTCAGGATGCTCGTCTTCGACCCACACTACTCGAAGTATGCGCTGGGGGTGCCAGGGCTCATCCTGGTCCTCGCCGGGATACTCACGCTCGCGGGCAAGGTGACAGAGGCGGGGCTTGCCACCCTGCTGATCCTGGGAGGGGCATTCCTCGTGAGGGGATTCAGCGTCGACAGGACCGTGGTCGGCCTGCTGCAGAGGGGTCCGACGGGCTACATCAGGTTCGTCTCGATGATCTTCGCCACCATACTCGCCATCACGGGGATAGACGCAGGCTACGTCGCCATGATGGCGGACACGGTCGCGGTGGCCGCGGTCCAAGCCGACGCGTCGCAGATATTCGTCTACGGGGGGACCCTCGTGGGGTACTTCATCGGCGGGAGCCTGAACCTCGTGTGGATCGGAATCGCGATCTACGCGATAGGCGCCCTGCTTTCTCACGCCGCGAGGGACAGCATCAGATGGCGGAGGGACGCCTATACGCTGATCATACTCGGGATCCTCTACTTCCCGATGCTCACGTTCTCCAGCTTCCTCGTCAACGGGACCGCGGCTGCCACGTTCTTCCTGATATCCTACATACTCCTCGGGCTGCTGACGATCTTCGTGCTCACGATATACTTCTATCCGCGCGTCCGACCGAAGTCTCCGGCTGAAAACGAGTAGCCATGCTGGAATCCGTGCTGAGGTACGTCGGCGCCTACAGGGTCTACGAGGGGAGGCTCAAGGCGCAGGTGGAAGGGGACGAGATCCCGGGTCACATCGGGATAATCCTCGACGGGAACAGGAGGTGGGCCCAGAACCAGGGGGTCATCAGGGGCCTGGGGCACGAAGAAGGGGCAAACAGAGCCGAAGAGCTCCTGGACTGGTGCCATGAGCTGGGTGTCAAGACCGTGACCCTCTACGTGCTCTCGACGGAGAACCTGGACAGGACCCCCGACGAGCTGAAGGAACTATTCGACCTGATACAGGCCAGGCTGAGCAAGCTCCTCAACGACGAGAGGATAGTGAGGTACAAGGTGAACGTCCGCGCGATAGGCCACCTCAGCCTCCTCCCGGACTCGGTCCTCGGCCTCCTCCAGGCGATCGAGAAGAAGACGTCGGGTTTCCACGACCACTACCTCAACATAGCCGTGGCATACGGGGGGAGGGCCGAGATCACAGACGTAGTGAAGTCGGTCGCGCGCGACGTCAAGAGCGGGAAGCTGAGCCCTGACGCGATAACGGAAGAGACCGTTTCGCAGAGGCTCTACACCTCGTACCTTCCCAACCAGGAGCCTGACCTGATCATAAGGACGTCCGGGGAGGAGAGGACGAGCGGGTTTCTGCTCTGGCAGGGGGCCTATTCGGAGCTCGTCTTCGTCGACGTCTTCTGGCCAGCCTTCAGGCTCATCGACCTCCTCAGGGCGATACGGACGTATCAGAAGCGAAGGCGCAGGTACGGCAGGTAATTCACAACAATTATATCGGAACGCACAGATGGGGACTGCCACGTTGAAGGTCGCCCTCGGGACGTTCAAGGACAAGGGTACCGAACTGGTCGCTTTCCTGGAGCCGAGGGTGGGGACCAAGCCGTCGCTGTCCGGGGACTCGATAGAGATAGAGGATGCGGGCGTGAGGGAGGGGGTGAAGCCCAGACAGGTGAAGACCTACATCAAGAGGTTCCTCTTCATGAACGGGGTAAGGAAGAAGTACAGGGTCTTCGTGTCAGGGAAGGAGCTCACGATACAGGAGATCGAGCTGGGCGAGGAAGAGGAGGAAGAGAAGGAGAAGAAGGCCCCGGCCAAGAAGCCAGAGGAAGCGGCAGCAGAAGAGGCGAAGCCCGAAGAGGCGGAAGAGGAGGCGGAGCCTGCGGTCGAAGCAGCGGCGGAGGAGCCGAAGGCGAAGCCCAAGAAGGCTGCGGCGAAGAAGCCGCGCGCCAAGAAGAAGAAGGCAGAGGAAGAATCCTAGGCCGGACGGGCCTTTCTCGCCCGTTTCAGCCGTTTTTCACGGAGCAGCGCCCTCAGGTAGTTCCTCGACTCGCGCAGCTCCTTCAGGGCCCGGGGGAGGTCCCCGAGCGCGAAGTCGTCGGCGCCCTTCTTCAGGTTCCTGGCAGCGAAGTGGAGGGCCTGCCTCTCGTCTGGGACGGCGTAGCTGCGCAGGCGGACGAAGCGCCCCGGGTCCTCTTCGTTCAGTTCGAACTTGATGAAGGCCACGCTCTTCTCTATATTCAGGTAGGCCAGCCAGATCGACCTGATCTGCTCGGCGGAGGGCTCCCCTGCGATCGTCTCCAGGGCCGACCCCAGCCTGCGGGCGGCGTCCGCAAGGTCGTCCGCGGTCTCTCCGCGCCACTCGCTCACGCCCCGCCCCGGGCGGCCTCGGACAAATAGTCTGGTTTCTGCCCGTTCAAGCTTATAACCAACACATGGGCGCCCGGCCACGCTTGCCGAAGAAGGACGAAAGGATCGGTGGTGCATGCTACGTCGGACTCGACTCGCTTCTCGAGCTGGGGAGGCTGTCCTGCGCGCTCGAGCGCGCGCCCTTCCCCCTGTTCGCGTTCAAGCACGGGAAGGCGACTCGGATCGCCGCGCAGGCGGACCTGTTCATGGGGACGCCGGTCTTCTACTACTTCGACAACGGGAAGGTGGACGAATTCCTCGCGTACAGGATCACAGGTGAAGGGGAGGAGGTGCAGCTGGTGAGCTCCGCGAGCAACGCCTCGTACCTCTACGCGCCCGTTATCAGGGTGCAGAAGATGCCCAAGGTCCTGGACTCGAAGGACGCCTTCCAGGACAAGTTCATGTCGATCGAGGTCGAGAACATCCCGAGCCTCGTGAAGGTGGGAGCCTACAAGACCCTCTTTGAGGAGCCCCCCCTCCCCCTCTTCGCCTTCAGGGACGGCGGGGGCTGGGTCGTCGGGACCTTCGCGCGGATAGACGACTATGAAGAGGCCTCGATCTTCTTCTACACCCGCGTGAACGAAGAGCCCTCAGGCTTCCTCAGGTACAGCTACGACAAGATAACCGAGACGACCTATGTGAAGAGGACCGACGAGCCCGGCTTCCACTACATCAAGGTGGTGAAGCTCACCACCCCCCACCCCCTGGTCGAGTTCTAGGAAGAGCCCCTCAGGAACTTCTCAGCTTCTGAAAGCGTGATCTTCGAGTTGTCGTAGGACGCCCGCTCGAGCGCCTCGTCGTACGGGAACCATCCGAAGCCCTGGTGCTCGAAAGATATCCTGACCTTCGCCTCCGCCGTCGAGGCCAGGAGGTAGACCACCTGCTTGTGTATGTTCTTCCCGTCCCTCCTGTAGAAGTATTCGATCACCTTGCGGAACCCTGGGAGGATCTCGATCTCGCTGAGCCCGGTCTCCTCTTCGACCTCCCTCGCCACGGTCTGGAGCTCGCTCTCCCCTTTTTCCATGCCCCCTTTGGGGAAGTCCCAGCGGCCGGCGTTCTGGAGGAGGAGGTAGAGCCTCCTGCCCCCGGCCTTCCTGAAGACCACGGCCCCGGCCGACCTTTCTTCCATGCCCAAGTCGGCTCGGGGTCCGATTATTAGCATTCTCTCACGCCGTCGGCCAAACCGTTTTAACGGCGCCTCAGTCGGGCCTTCCATTCCAGCTTGGCAAAGATCAAGGTGGCCATAGCAGGCGTGGGGAACTGCGCCTCTGCGCTCATCCAGGGGCTTCACTACTACTCGAAGAAGGGGCCAGACGAAGGGCTGACCTACTGGGACGTCGGCGGGTACACCCCGAAGGACATCGAGTTCGTGGCCGCGTTCGACGTGAACTCGAAGAAGGTGGGGAAGGACCTTTCGCAGGCCATCATGCAGCACCCCAACAACACGCTCAAGATCGCGGACGTGCCGAGCCTCGGCGTCAGGGTGAAGAAGGGGCCCGTACTCGACGGGATAGGCAAGTACCTCAAGGACGTCGTCGCCGTCTCGGGCCAGGCAGAGGAAGACGTCGCCCGGGAGCTGAAGGACACGGGCGCCGAGATCCTGGTCAACTACCTGCCCGTCGGCAGCACCGCTGCCTCAGGGGCGTATGCTGAGGCTGCGCTGAAGGCGGGAGCGGCTTTCGTGAACGCCATCCCAGTCTTCATCGCGTCTGAGCCCCGATGGGCCGGGCGCTTCGCCGCCGCCGGTCTCCCGGTCGCAGGGGACGACGTCATGAGCCAGGTGGGCGCGACCGTCCTGCACAAGACGCTGGTGAAGATGGCAGTCGACAGGGGGGTCAAGGTGGACGAGACCTACCAGCTCAACATAGGGGGGGACACCGACTTCCTCAACATGCTCGAGGAGAGCCGGCTGAAGGACAAGAGGGAGAGCAAGACGAGCGCGGTCAGGGCGATGTCCCCATACGAGGTGCCCACGAGGATAGGGCCGAGCGACTACGTCCCGTTCCTGGACAACGACAAGGTCTGCTACATCTGGCTGAAGGGGCGCTACTTCGGCGGGACCGTGGTCAAGATGGACGTGAAGCTGCACGTCGTGGACGCCTACGACAGCGGAGGGGTGATGGTGGACGCCATCAGGGGGACCAAGCTGGCGCTGGACAGAGGCGTCGCAGGGCAGCTCGAGAGCCTGTCGGCATTCTGCTTCAAGCACCCGCCGATCCAGATGCCCTACCCAGCCGCGAAGGCTGCGTTCGAAGAGTTCACTTCGGGGAAGAGGGAGCGGTAGCGGCCTTCCTCCGCACGTAGTAGGCCACTGCGAACACAGCGAGTATCACGAACGCGGTGGGGATGACATACCTGATGGTCACGTCCTCGGCGATCGCGATCCCTGACGACTTCGGGACTGTGCCGCTTATCGTCACCCCGCTGTAGGTGAAGGTCAGCTTCGCCTTCTCGAACGGGACTGTGATCCCCGAGCTCGCGACGGCGCGCGCGCTGGCGGTGAAGTTGCCGTAGGGCTGGATAGTACTGGTCAGCACCACGAGCGACCCGCGGGACACCTCAGCGTTCACGAATCCGGACAGGGCCAGCCCTGAGGGGACCGGGAGGGTGAAGTTGACGTCGGACACCTGCACGTTAGTCGGATTGGTGATCACTATGACTATCGTGAAGTTCCTCCCCTCTACTGGCGTGGCCGGAATCGTCCTGATCGACACCCCCAGCGGCTGATAGACCTGGACCTTGGGGGGGGATCCCTGGATGGAGAAGGGGGTACCGCCGAAGTAGAACGAGGCAGTGGCAACTTTCGCGGTCTGCACCCCCGAGACCTGCAGTATGGTCACGCCGTACGACACGGTGGTGTTGCCCCCCGGAGAAATCTGGGCGGTGCCCTTGGAGAGCACCGCTGTCGGGGCCACGGTGTCGAAGGCGTCGACCGTGGACCCCACGGTCGCGTTGTAGGCAGGAAGCGGGCCTGCGTTCGTCGCAGCCACCTTCACGGTAGAGCTCATCCCGGCGAAGAGCTGCGAGGGGGTGAACTGCTTGGAGACGACGAGCCCTGCCGGGATCGCGACCGGGTTCGACCTGCCCGTGACGTTGCTCCCGGAGGTCGCTCCCTGGAAGCTGAGCGGCCCTAGTATGTAGTTCAGAGGGCTGGTCAGATTGTACTTCATGTAGGCGGTAAGCGTCGAAGACTTGTTCAGCACGGGATAGGCGATCGTCACGAGGTTCCCTGAACAGGTCAACCCGGTCCCGTTGATCGTCCCGCACCCCAGCCCTGGGGGAAGGGCCCCCTCGGCCTTGAATGAAGTGACGTTCGCAGGGCCGGAGTTCGTCGTGGAGAACGTGAGAGTGAGGTTCGTATGCAGGTTCGCAAGGCTGGCGATCCGGGCGCTCACGGTCAGGGACGGGAATCCCAGGCGCATGGCGGAGTGCGAGAAGATGTCGTAGACCACGTTCGTCGATGCGTTGAGGGTTGCGCCGGCTGGGTCCTGGTATGTGACAGAGTATGACCGGGTGTTGTTGACGCCGAGCATGCCGACTGCTGACTGGGACACTGTGACCGTGGCCGTCCCCCCTGCCTGGCTTCCTGACTTCGCGGCGAGCCCTGGGATGGACTGGCCTGCGACCACCACGGACGACGCAGGCTCGGTGCCGACGTTGGTGACCGTGATGTTGAAGTTCTGGACCGAGCCGACCGGCTTGCCGAAGCCTCCGGTCGGGACTATGGTCGCGTACACAGCCGCGTCGTCGGCGCCCAGAGACAGCCTGATGGGGTTGAGGACCGTCGTCGCGTTGAAGGTCACGCCCCCGACCGCGTACTGGTACCTCACGACCGACGCGGGGATGATGACGGATCCTGCGGTCGTTCCGGTGTACTGCAGGCGATAGACGGGGGTGATGCTCGCCCCCGGAGCGACAGCGCTCTTGGAGACGTTATCGCTCCCGCTGAGGAACTTGAAGACCCCGGTCGCGTTCCACCAGTTGTCCGTGAACGTGAGGGAGGTGACGCTCGACGTCGAAGACGGGTTCTTGAAGTTCAGGGTGACCGCGATGTCGTCGCCCGTCCTGAGGACCCCCACGTCGACCGCCCTGTAGGCCAGGAGGGGCGCTGGCTGCTCAACGACCGTCGCATTCACCTTGGTCAGCTTGCTCCCTGCGGCAAGCCTGAGGGCGTACGACCCGGTGAACTGGGCGTAGTTCGACGTCACGTTGGCCTTGTCGGAAGACCTGACCACGCCGTCAAGGAACCTGATCTGGATGGTCGACGACGAGCTCCTGTTGGCGGCCCGCAGGGAGGAGACAGAGCTGCCGAAGTAGCTCATTATAGCCGGCTGCCCGTTGCTGAGCGCGCTCGCAGTCGCCGAGCCGGCCACGAGGCTGTGGCTGAACCCCGACGACGACTTCACCCCCTCGAAGACGATGAAGGGAGAAGCGGTCGAAAGGAACCCTGTGTTCGTCAGGGCAGCGGCGAACCCCCCTTCTGAGGAGGGTAGGAGCCGGAGGAGGGTGGCTGGCATGAGGTCGCTGAAAGAGAGCGGGCTGTAGAACGAGTAGGTCCCGGTCCCGTTCGACAGCGAAGTGAAGGAGGTGAGCAGGTATGAGCTCAGCGCGGACGCGGCCGAGGCAGCGTCAGGAAAAGAGTCGGAGCCCACGGTCAGGAAGAGCCCCTGGGACGGGAGGAACGGGGCCGGGAAGATGTTGTAGCCTCCGGGCCCGAACATCTGGAAGTCGGACGACCACCCCGAAGTCGCTGTCTTGATCGCGGTGATGTTGTACCAGGTCAGGCCGGGGGCGGACTCGAGAGCCGAGAGCTTGGCTGAGGCGTTGACCCCTCCGAAGGTGAAGTACCAGAGGGCGTCGGAACCAGCCACGAACACGTTCAGTTTCTCGGTATAAGAGCCGGCCGCGTGAGCCTCCTGCACGGGGACTGCAGAGAGGAGCATCAGGGCAACGACGAATACTGCTACCAGCTGAGAACGCTTCAAACGAGACGCGGAGGGGCGCCCGGTTCACCATATAAAACCGTTAGCGAGTTGCTACTTCTTTCTGGTGGTTTCTTCGGATGGGTCGTCGACGCCCTTCTCGTCGAGCATGAAGACCGTGTCCCTCTCTGGGTGGTAGGGGCTGTCGACCATCCTCGCTATGCGGTTCTTGGCAGCCTTCCTCAGGTAGATCCTGTAGGTGCTGGTGTGGGCGACCACGTGCCCGCCGGTCGGCCTGGTGGGGTCGCCGAAGAAGGAGTCGGGCGCGGCCTGCACCTGGTTCGTCACGACCACGGCTATGTTGTATATCTCCGCGGTCCGCAGAAGCTGGTGCATGAACCTGTTGAGCCTCTGCTGCCTTTCTGCCAGCGTCCCCCTCCCGAGGAACTCGGCCCTGTAGTGGGCGACCGCGCTGTCGAGGATCACGAGCTTGACCTTGTTGGGCTCGATCACACGCCCAAGCTCCTTCACTATCAGCTCCTGGTGTGCGCTGTTGTATGCGCGCGCGACCGTGATGTGCGAGAGTACCTTCTCTGCGTCCATGTCCCTGGCCTCGGCTATCTCCTGGATCCTTTCGGGTCTGAAGGTGCCCTCGGTGTCAACGTAGACCGCGCCTGCGTCAAGGCCCCCTTCTTCCTTCGGCTTCTGCGCCATCACGCAGAGGGTGTGGCAGATCTGGCTCTTCCCGGACCCGAACTCGCCGAAGAACTCGGTCATGGCCCAGGTCTCTATGCCGCCTCCGAGGAGGTCGTCGAGGTTCTTGGAACCCGTGGAGATCCTGTCTATGGCCTTCCTCTTCGTGAGAAGGTCAGCCGCGTTGATGAAGTCCGGCTCCAGGCGGTTCAGCTCCACGAGCTTCTTGCGCGCCTTGTTGTTCAGGTCGACCGCCTTCGAGATGTCGATGTCGACCGCTTCTGCTATGTCCATCGGGCCGGAGGTGGCCAGGTCGAGTATCGTCTCGATCCCCGCGTCCTTCAGCTTCTGCTTGGTCGCGGGACCGACGCCGGGGAGCTCGTCGAGCTCCAGCTCCTCCTCGGCTTTAGTTTCAGGCAACACTACTCACGAGCGTCTTCCACTAGATAAGTGTGCCTCAGGGAGAGATCCGTGAAACTGTCCGGGGGAAGAGGCTCGCGGAGCGGATGTGCTTCAGCCCGGCTATCCACCTCGTCGTCCGTTCGACGCCTATGCCGAACCCTGAGTGCGGGGGCATCCCGAACTTCCTGAGCTCCAGGTACCACGAGAAGGCCTCGGCTGGGAGTTCCTGGGACGCGATCCGCTCCATGAGCTGAGACTGCTCGTGGATCCTCTGGCCCCCTGTAGCGAGCTCCCCGATCCCTTCGGGCGCCATGAGGTCTGCGGACTTCGTCACCTTCGGCCTGTCAGGGTAGGTCATGTGGTAGAAGGCGCGTGCCGAAAGCGGGTAGTCTGTTACGAAGAAGGGCGAGTCGAAGGCCTGGCTGATCGCCCTCTCCGATTCCGCCCCGATGTCGTCCCCCCACTCGAACCCGAACCCCTTCTTCCCCGCTATCTCCCTGGCCTCGTCGTAGGTGACCCTCTGGAGGGGGAGCGAGACCTCCTTCAGCGTCCTTCCGAGGGTCTTCAGGTCGTCCTGCCTGTTGTCGAGGACCCGTTTCACCATCACAGCGAGGAGCCCTTCCATGACGCCCATGTTCGCAGCCTGGTCGGCGAAGGCCTGCTCTGCCTCGATCATCCAGAACTCAGTCAGGTGCTTGTTCGTCTTCGACTTCTCCGCGCGGAACGCGGGCTGGTAGATCCAGACCTTCTGGAGGGCCGGGAGCGCCGCCTCCTCGTAGAACTGGGCGCTCTGGCTCAGGTAGGCGGCCTTGCCGAAGTAGTCGACAGGGAACAGGGTCGACCCCCCTTCCACAGCCGCCCGTACGAACGTAGGGCCGCTTATCAGCGTGAACCCGTTGTCCCGGAAGTAGTCGAAGGCAGCGCCGACCACCTCCGTCCGTATCCTCATGCTCGCGACCGCCTTCGGCCCGCGGATGCTGAGGTGCCTGACGTCGAAGAGGTAGGAGGCGGACTTCGCAGCGGTCTTCGTGATGGGCCAGGTCTCGGCGCGCGCCACGACCTCGAACTCCCTCGCAGCCACCTCCTTCCCGCCCGGGGCCCTCCTGTCCTCCCTGACCTCCCCTCTCACGACCACGGCCGACTCCCTTGTCACACCTTTCGCAGCTTCGAAGTCCCTGTCGGGGAGGTTCCCCTTCTTCACCGAGACCTGCACGTAGCCCGAGCCGTCCCTGATGACCGCGAAGACGAGCCCCCCGACGGTGTGCCTCCGCGCGACCCACCCCCGCACCTCGACGTCCTTCTGGGAGCGGCCTGCGACGACGTCCGAGGCGCTCGAGAGCCTGAAGCCTGTCTCTTTCACGGGGCTGCCTCGGCTGGCACTCGCTAAAAGCATGATGCGTCAGCCTCAAGGGTTAAAGGAGCCGGGGTAGCGCCGGCGCAGACGTCCCCATGCCAGTGAAGCGGACGACGATCCTCAGATGGACCGGCAGGGGGAGCCTTTCGAGCCTCAGAGATTCGGTCGGGTATGCGCTGCGGGTACGCGGCGTCCGCTGTGACGTCTCTGAAGTCGGCCACTCCGTCATAGTGCGCGGCCCCGAGCCCGTAGGGGTCGCATCGCTGCTGCAGCATATGCCTGGCATCGCCTGGATCGCGGCAGGGCGGGCGGCCGGCTCCGCGAACGAGCTGGCAAGCGGAAGCGCGTCGCTCGCTAGGGCGTACCTGCGGCGCGGATACGGCTTCTCGGTCCATGCGGAAGGCACTGGGGGTGTCCTCGCCTCGGATGTGTCAGGGGCGGTCACGTCGAAGGTCCTGGAGACTGTGAAGGGAGCCAGGGTGTCAGAGTCGCCCAGGGTGAGGTTCAGGGTCGCGGTGGACGGCAGGGAGGGAGCCGTGGGGGTCGAGGTCAGGGTAGGGGATGGCGGCGTCCCGACCGGCGAGGACGGCGCGTCCTGCCTTGTTTCCGGCGGGAGGCACAGCTCGGTCGTGGCATGGATGGCCGTGCTCGCTGGGTACAGGGTCCGGCTCGTGCATGCGAAGGTGAGCGAGGAGAGCGTCCTCGCAGTGGCCAGGCTCTATTCAGAGCTTTCCAACCGCGCAGACCCGCGCGGGCTGAGCCTCGAAGTCATCGAAGGCGGGTCCCCGCAGGGGGCGGTCGTCGGCTATGCACCCGGCCCGAAGGGCGGCGCGTTCGCAGGTTTCCATGCAGGGGGGGCGCGCGTGCCGGCGAAGCTGCGTGGGAAGGTCTCCTCTCCGCTCTATCTCATGCCTGAGGAGACGTACAGCGCCGAGTTCGAGTCGCTCGGGGTGAGGGCCTTCGAAGAAAGGGCGAGATGGGGGGAAGCAGGCCCTTCGAAGTTCAGGTCCAGGACCTTCGCGGGCGGACCCGTGGACGTGAGCGGCGTCCTTGACGGCCTGAGCTAGCCGCCTGTGCTCTGCCGGTCGACCGGCCCCCGCGGGGACTCCTCTGCGAAGATCTCTGCCTGGAAGGCCTGCACGCGGGTCTCCTTGTCGAGCCACGAGTCCGGGGGGAGCCCAGCCTTCATGCACGCCTGCGACAGGAACTCGACCTGGTCCATTCCGAACTCCGTGGCCACCTGGGGGAGCAGGAGGCCGCTCAGGCCGAAGCGCGAGACGATCAGGCCGTCCACGCCTATCCTGACGTGCTTCGGCAGGTCTTTCGGGCTTGAGTCTATGGCTGCGGGCTTGGTGAGTACGCTCACCTCGACGACCACGGAATCGAGCTCGCTGCGGGCCACGGGTGGGAAGCGTGGGTCCTGCGAAGAAGCAGCGATGGTCGCCTCCACCAACGCCTCGCCGAGGGGCCTGACTGGGTACGGGAACCCGATGCACCCTCTGAGCCTCTCGACCCCGGGGACAGCCCTGTTTATCGTCACGAAGACCCCCCTGAGTTCGGAGAAGACGCCTTCCGTCGGCGGCCTGGGCGTGCGCTTGGAGGAGACGTGCGAGTCAAGGGTCCCTCTCGCCAGGGCCACTGCTGCTCTCCCCTCCTCGAGGGAAAGGGGCAATCTAATCATCCCTCAGGAGCCGGGAGAGCGACCTTAACTTTTTCCAGTGGCCCCCCCTCCAGTAGAGCTTCCCGCATCGGACGCATTCGTAGAAGCGCCTGTGCCGCTTCTCCACCGACTGGGGGACCCTCCCGGCGACCTCGTGCCTCGTGATGGTCCTCAGGGCGCCGTCGCAGATCGAGCAGAGCGGGTCGCCGGGGGTCAGGGACACCCCCATGGCCCGGGCAGTCCTCGTCATCTCCCTGATCCTGATCCCGTCGCTTCTGCCGGACATGAAGATGACCCTGAGCCCCTTCCGCCGCGCGGTCGTCGCGAGGGACCGGTCCGACGTCAGGATGACCCTCCCTTCGGTCGTGGCCATGTCGAGCAGCTCCGAGTCGTCCCCGGACTTGAAGTAGGCCGTGTCGAACCCGAGCGCCCTCAGCTTCCTCGCGAGCGAGCCGAGCATGGCGTCTGCCAAGAACCTCGCCCTCTGCGCTCCGGACGCAGGCATTCTCGCACCGGGCTCTTCCTATCTTGTGGTCTCCGCTGACTTCACAGACTCGTAGAGCTTCCTGGCCGACGCGTCCTTCACGAAGTGGTCCCTGATCGGGGCGATTATGCCGTCGAGCGCCTGCCCCACGCCCTTCTTCAGGTCGGCCGGGTGGAGGCCCCCGCTCCTGTATGCGCCTTCGAGCTCGTCTGCGGACGAATACTCGACGTTCCCGCCGTACTTCTCCGGCCGCTCCACCCTGAGCGACTTCTGCTTCCGGAATATGATGTACCTGGAGTACTCGATGAGCGCGTTCCCTTCGAGGACCTTCGGGGGGCAGTAGGCGGAGTTGACCTTCCGCATGATCGTCTCCGCGCTGTCGTGGACGAAGATCGAGGTCTCGGGGATGCTCTTGCTCATCTTGCTCGATATCTCCGCGTCGATGGCGCCGTCTTCGTCGAAGGAGCCCTCAGGCTCCTTCTTCCCCTGGAGGCCGATGAGCATATGGTGATGCACTGCCACGGGCTTCTTCCATTTCATCCTGTCCGCGATCTCCCTCGCGAGGATGTTGGCCCTGCGCTGGTCCAGGCCGAGCTGGCAGATGTCGACGTCGAGCCAGAATATGTCTGCGACCTGCATCATCGGGTAGAAGAGCTGGGCGGCCTGGAGCGACTCCTTCGTCGTCCTCCCGGCGATCGTGAGGGCCCTCTGCGCCCTGCCCATCGTGGTGTTCTGCGCGACCGTTATCACCCTCTTCCAGTACTCCTCCTGCGCGGCAGCTTCGCTGGTCCAGAGGACTTCGACCTTGCTCATGTCGACCCCCGCCGCCTTCCAGACCTCGATGAAGTACTTCCCGACCTCCTGGATCTTCTCGAGGTCCCCGCCCATCTTGTTGTTCACCCATGCGAACCAGTCCGCGATCCAGAGCTTCATCCTGACGCCTGCCTTCAGCATGTCTTCCACTAGTATGGGGCGCAGGACGCCGAACGGGAGGTGGGCCAGTCCGCTCGGCTCGAAGCCGTCGTAGGCCGCCGGATGGTCGTTGGTCTCCAGCAGGGTGCGCAGCTCCTTCTCTGTGATTATCTCCTCGCCGACCCCCTTGATCAGCTGGAAGCGCGTCTCCAGGTCCAAACTCATCGGGCGCGCCGCGGGGGTCTAATAAACGGCTACGACTCCCGGAACGAAACAGCGGCCGCTGCGACAGTGGACCCGAACACCAGGAGCGCGAACGCCTGGTGCATGGTCACCGCGAGCGGGGACAGGCCGGTGTTGACCACGATCCCCCCGATCACTATCTCGACCACCACGGCCCCGACTGCGAGATAGACCAGGCGCCTCGCGGCTGCCGGCGAGAACTCCCTCGCCTTCCAGAAGGCCACAGCTGTGAGTATCAGGAACAGCCCTGACAGCGAGGCGAGTATCCTGTGGGTGTACTCGACTATGGAGCCGATGTCAGGAGGGGGTATCAGCTGGCCGTTGCACAGGGGCCAGTCTTCCGGGGTGTTCAGTCCGCAGAGACCTCCGTACCCAGCGGCGGTGACGTACGCCCCGACTACGAGCAGCAAGAACAGGAGGACCACAGACGCGGCAAGGAGCGTGTTCCTGCCCTGCATGCGGCCGGGAGGCCGGAGTTCTGCTTTAATGGGTTTCTACGCGTTCTTCGCGAGGGACTCTACCTTGGACTTCAGGACCGACGACGGGACCGCGCCTATGACTATGTCCTCGACCTTTCCCTTGGAGAAGAACATCACAGTGGGGATGCTCATGATGCCGAACTGCACGGCGAGCTCCTGGTTGGCGTCCGTGTCCACCTTGACGAACTTGACCTTGCCCTGGTACTCCTCGGACAGCTTGTGTATGACCGGCTCTATGATCTTGCAGGGGCCGCACCAGTCCGCGTAGAAGTCGACGACCACGGGCTGGCTCGATTTCACCACTTCGTCCTGGAATCTGCTCGCCTGGATCGCGATTACGCTGTCTGCCATGTCTGAAGTGTCGCCGGCTTCCGCCTGCTTATAATTCTGGCTCCGCCAAGATGAGGGGGACGACGGCTCAGGCAGACGGAGGCGGGGTCGCGGCTGCCTTCGGGATCGAATCGGACAGCGGCGCTGCCTTCAGCGCGTCCCCCTTCGGGTCGTAGGCCACGAGGGTGGCTCCGTCGACCGACTTCCAGACGAGGTCAGCGAACCCGAACTTGCCTGCGTACTCTGAGACCACGGCTCCCTTCAGCCTGGTCCTCGGGTGTCTCGTGATGATCGCGCAGCAGTCCTTGTACTCCTCGAGGGAGAGGTCGTACGTGCCGATGCGCCTCGCCAGGGCGACGATCTCCTCCTTGTCGTATGTCAGGAGGGGCCTGAGGACCGGGAGCGAGCTCCCCTCGTCGAACGAGGCCATGTTCCAGAGGGTCTGGGACGCGGCCTGGGAGAGGGAGTCGCCGGTGGAGATGGCCGAAGCGCCGAACCTGGGCGCGAGGGCCTCAGCCGTCATCCGCATGAACCTCCTGAAGAGGGAAGGCTCGAGCTCTGGGGGCACCCCGGCGGTCGCCAGCTGATACTCGGCGAAGGGGACCAGGACGAGGGTGCTCCTCCCCCCGTAGCGCGCGAGGACCTTCACGAGCTTCGTGATCTTGCTCTCGATGGCGGACCGCGGGGTCGGGGCGAGGTAGAAGTGCAGGTACACGGGGCGGGTACCCCTCTTCATCATGAGCCATGCGGCGACCGGCGAGTCGATGCCGCCTGAGAAGAGGTGGACCGTCCTGCCGGCAGTCCCGAGAGGAAGACCGCCCGGACCCTTGGACCTGTCCGTGTAGATCAGGGCGCGCCCTTTCACTACGTCGACGTGGATCGTGAGGTCGGGCTCGGACAGGTCCACGGACAGGCCCGTGGACTTCGCGACCTCCGCGCCGAGCTTCGAGGCAAGCTCCTGCGACGACAGCGGGAACGACTTGTCCGTGCGCCTGGGCGCGATCTTGAAGGTGGAACCCTTCGCGCCGGAGGCGGAGCCGAGCGCGGCTTCCAGGATCTTGGCGTAGTCCTGAGGGACGTCGGACACAGGGGCGAACCAGGAAACCCCGAAGACCGAGGAGAGCCTTCCGCTGACGTCGTCAGCCGTGCCTTCGGCGTCGACCACGAACCTGCCTTCTGTGTACGTGATCGTGTGGCCGAGCCCTGAAAGGGACCTGTTGATGTTCTTCCTGAGGGCACGCACGAATTCGGGCCTGTTGTTGCCCTTCAGGGCGACCTCGGAGTAGTGGACCACGAACCTCTGCGCCAATCTCGTGCCGCCGTTGGGCCGACGGGTGAAAAGGATTGCCCACGCGCCCTAGGCTGGGATCACAGCGGCCGCCATCGCGGCTAGGAATATGACAGCGAGGTAGGGGCTGGAGAACTTGAAGGCGAGCCAGGCGTTGGCCTTCGTGGGGGACTTGAACAGCTTGATGTTCGTCCCGAGCAGGAGGAGGTCGAAAACGACAGCAACCGCAGTGTAAACGAAGAACCCTACGCCGGCGAAGTAGAAGATGTAGAGGAGGCTCACTGGGATCAGGAGGAGGGTGTTGACGACTATGTACCTGGACGCGGCCACAGGACCCACAACCGAGGGGAGCATGGGCACGTTCACGGCCGAATAGTCCTCTTCCGTGATCACAGCGAGCGACCAGAAGTGGCTCGGGGTCCAGACGAACACGAGGGCGCCCAGGAGCCACCCAACCTGCCAGGAGCCCCAGGCAGACGGGATCGCGTACCAGCCTGCGAGCGCGGCGCAGCTCCCCGCGAACCCCCCGAGGACGATGTTCCAGCTCGTCCTCGGCTTCAGGAAGAGCGTGTAGACTGGCACGTAGATGAACGCGCCGAGCGCTATGAAGAAAGTCGCAAGATAGTCGAGCGTGAGGGCAGCGACCAGCAGCCCCCCCGCGACGAGGCCGATGCCGATGGCGAGTGCGTGGGAGGCGGGGACTATCTTCCCCGACGGGAGGGGCCTCCCCATCGTCCTCTTCATCTTCGCGTCCATGTCCATCTCCAGGTAGCTGTTCAGAGCCAGCGCCCCGCTCGAGGCGAGCGCGCCCCCGACGAGGACGCCAGCCAGGACGGTGACGGGCGGGATACCCCGCGCGGCGACGACAGACGACCCAAGGGCCGCCATGAGCAGCAGCGGGGTGATCTTGGGTTTCGTGAGCGCCAGATAGTCTGAAAGGCTCATGTGCTTACCGGGACGAGAGCGACGCCCCGTGGGCGCGTATTTTGGCCTTCCCTCTGAGCTGAAATGCTTAAGAAATCTCCAGAGGGTCGGCAGCCCGTCCCGCAGTAGCTCAGCCTGGTAGACCCGTGAGGGGCCGTAAGCTTCCGGCTGTAGAGGTCGGCCAAAGGCTGACCCGTCCAGCCTACTCAGGCCACAGTCACCGGAGTGTCGTCGGCTCAAAACCGCCGCAAGGCGCGTGAGGTTCCGACCTGCGGGATATTGTTCAAATCAGCCTATTTTCTAGATTCTGACCCATTTCCTGCCTTCTTTTCGATATCGCGAGGTGAACCAGGCGAATCTGCGTTGAGGTCCCATCTGCGACATTAGGAGGAGGTCGTCAAGTTTCCCGGCCTTTGTCCTGTTCCGGAAGCCAACCAGAGCTCTGAATCGCCTGACCTGACCGATTCCTCCTATAGTCAGGTGGTAGACATTCTTGCGTCTGACCCATGTCCTACCACGAATTGTCATTGTCCGTCCCTCCTTGTTGGTGACTCTGAGATGTGGCGCAAACCCCAACGCATCCAGGGACGCGCGTATGGCGTGGAGATAATCGGGATCGGTGTTCGCCACCCCGACATGGATTCCCTTGACGCGGTGCCAGGCTGCGTCCACATTGCACGTGACATATCCTTCGGCGTCGAAGAACCCCTGGAGGAAATCTCGAGCGAAATCCTTCAGATGTTCGACGAGTTTCTCCACATCCTGGTTCAGGAAGATGCTCAGGACTACCGAATCGTACTGAACCGTATAGAACGCGCCGTCACGGCCGAGTGGCTTGGGGGCTCTGCCGAGGATCTTCGCCACGAGCCCTCCGACATACTCGAGCTGTTCCCGGTCGGCCAACTCGAACCTGACTTTGTGCTCCTCGCCGGCGTCCTTTCCGTCTCCCAAGTAGAAGCCGGCGACATACGCAAGATCACTGCTCGGACTGAGGTCAGGTTCGTATCGGCCCACGCGCTTGGGCCTGTTTCCCCTGAGCCAGTACCCGACAATGTCTCTGCTCACACCGAGAGCACTGCCGATTCGGCTATTCGACTGGCCGTCCCTGTGGAGGGCGACCGCCCTCTCGTACAGGTCAATCCTGTCCCGGAGGCCCTTCGGGAGCAGTGTGCAGCCGGACAAGCCCATTGACACTGTCTGGGCCTAATTAGCGCCCCAGGTGCAGCGTGAGAGGTTGCCGCTTGGGAGACAAAAGCATATGACCAGGCATCAGAGGCGGGGCCGAGAATGAAGGCATGGGTCCCGGTCGCCACGGTCGCACTGGTGGCCGTCGCGTACGCGTTCTTCTATGAGCTGAGCGCGGTCGAGAACGAGGGCTCGCTCTCGCTGGGCCTGGCCAACGTGGCAGGGCTGGCCGCTGTGCTCGTCGGCCTGGTCGCCGCTGGGTTCATCCTGAGGAGGGGCGGGCCGCCGGCAGAGACGAGAGAATCAGGAAATCCTTAAGAAAGGTTCGGCGCTCGCGAAATCCGAGCTTTGGACAAGGGATTCTTAGCCCTCTCAATCGTGTTCATGATCCTCGGCATCACGGGGATAGTCCTGTTCAGCAGCCTCTTCTACAACGGCTCGATCTTCCCGCAGATGACCTCTTCAGGGGACTCGTGCTACTGCGTGATTTCGAGCCCCGAGCCTTCGGCCGCCCAGGGGACTTCCAGCATCATCCTAGCGCTCGGCGTCATGTTCTTCCCGATGGGGCTGATGAAGGGCGGGCTCCCCTCTTTCCGAAGGGGGCCGGCCGCACCATCGCAAGTCCAGCTCCCCAGCGGGCGCGTGGTCAGTCCGGTCCAGATCACGAGCGGGAGATACCTCGCGTTCGGGCTCCTCGTCCTCCTCGTGGGGATTGACGCCCTCCTCTTGCCCGGGTACCTGATCTACAAGAACGTCTACTACGAGCTGGCAGGCGCGATGCTGACAGCGGCGGGCGCTATCTCAGTGGCCTGGGGGATCAGGAAGCCCAAGAGCTGATTCTGGAAGCTCGCAAGGAACCGTTTTATGCCCCACCTGGACGGGTTGCGAAAGCGTTGAGCACTGTTCTACGTAGGCGCAGGAAGGCGAAAGACGAGGGCGCTGTCGAAGAGGTGAAGGAGGAGGTCAAGAAGTTGGAGAAGGCCACGGTCAAGGAAGCAAAGAAGGCGGAGAAGGCGGTTGAGCACAGACTTGGGAGGCCGATGGTCAGGCCCTCGCGGCCCACGGGGCGCGTTCCTCAGGCAATGGTCACTGCGAGGCACGGCTCGGGCATGATCACCAGGTCCGGAAGAGGCTTCTCGCTCGGGGAGCTCGCAGGGGTAGGGTTGGCGCCCGGTCTGGCGGCCGAGTGGGGCGTGAGGATCGACGCCAGAAGGAGGAGCGTGCTGGACGGGAATGTGGCTTCTCTCAAGACCTGGCACGCGACCGCAGGCACCAGGGAACGGGTCGAGCACGAGGCGAAGAAGGCGGAGCAGGAACTGGCGAAGGTCGGGAAGGAAGTCGAGAAAGAGGCGGTCGCAGTCGAGAAGGAGGTCGTGAAGGTCGAGAAGGCGGCGAAGAAGGAAGTGAAGAGGGCGGAGAAGGCAGTCAAGGAGAAGGCCGAGAAGCCGAAAGCTCGGCCGAAGAAGAAAGAGAAGGCGTAGCCCCGGCCTCGGACTCGCGTGCAGCCATGAAGAGATACTGCTGGGCGTACCCCGCGTACCTTCCGAACCTGCCCCGGGCCGCCTTCGAGATTCTGAAGTAGTCCCCCCGCGACAGCCTGAGCTTCCCGTCGCGCGCAAGCCTTGACTTCAGTGCGGAGTCGAGGAGCTTCGGGTAGGACCTAGCCAGCGCCCTCGCGACCCAGACGTCGATTGGGAACGCTTCGTCCTTCCCGCATGAGAACAGCAGGACGCAGTCCGCGACCTTCGGGCCGACCCCCAGCAGCAGCTTCTCCCCGAAGAGGTCCTTCAGCAGCTCGTCGCGGGCCTCCTCGTAGCTCAATGACGCGACGCGGGTGAAGTCCACCCTCCCCTCTGCGACCGAGGACGCGACGTGCTTCAGGAAGGGCGCCCTGTAGCCCAGTCCCATCCGTCTCAGGTCCGCCACCGGCGCTGCGGCGAGGGCCTCGGGGCGTGGGAAGGCGTGCAGCGTCTCTCCTTCGAACTCGAAGGCCGCGCCGCAGGAGTCGCACACCTCCGCGACCATCTTCTTGATTCTCGGGATGTTCGCGTTGGTCGCGAGGACGAAGGATGCAAGGCATTCCCACGCGTCCTGCCTTACCAGCCTCATGCCGTAGTACTTCTGCGCAGCCCTCGCGACGGGCTGGTCCCTGGATATCGACGCGAGTATGTGCTCAAGGTCCTCGTCCAGCCTGAAGTACCTGGCGACGAACCCGCTGCCGACGGAGTCAGAGGAGGCCGAGCAGCGGAGGACGTCCCCTTCCTGCCTGACCTTCAGCGCGGAGCCGCCCACGACCCCGTGCCACCACTCCCCCTTCCTCGACCACCTGAAGAGCTGGCCGCTCTCCATCGTGTATTCGAGGCTGAAGGGAGAGTCGAGCGCTACGGTGAATTCCAACCCTCGGTGGGGTTTGGAAGCCTGCGATAATTGACTCTTGTGCCGAGAACGGGCTTGAAATAGGCGGACAGGGGGCCTTCCGGGAAGATGGCCCGGGAGTACGAGGCGAGGACGCGCGGTTCGGAGCGGCTGTTCGAGAGGGCAAAGAAAGTCTTCGCGGGCGGAGTCAACCACAACGCCCGCTTCTACGAGCCGTACCCGATCTTCGTGAAGAAGGCGAAGGGGCAGCACATCTGGGACGAGGACGGACATCGCTACACAGACTACTGGATGGGGCACATGGCCCTGATCCTCGGGCACTCGCCGAAGGTGGTCGTCGACGCCCTCAGGCCGCAGATAGCGAAGGGGACCCACTACGGGATGGGGAGCAGGCTCTCGGTCGAGCTGGGGGAGGAGATTCAGGGGACGGTTCCCTGCGCCGAAGCGATGAGGTTCTGCAACACCGGCGCGGAGGCCACGATGTACCTTGTGAGGCTGGCCAGGGCCTACACCGGCAGGCGCGTGGTGATCAAGATGGCCGGGGGCTGGCACGGATACAACACGCAGCTGAACATGGGGGTCCACACCCCCTTCGACAGGGCCGAGAGCGCTGGGATCCTGGAGGAGGAGCAGTCGCACGTCAGGAACGTCAGGTTCAACGACCTGGATGCTGCCGAGTCGGAACTGAAGAGGGCCGAAGGGGACGCAGCCGCGATCTTCCTCGAGCCGGTCCTCGGCGCCGGTGGGTGCATACCCGCGGACAGGGACTATCTCAAGGGGCTCCGGGAGCTGGCCGACTCTCGCGGCGTGCTGCTCTGCTTTGACGAGGTCATCACGGGGTTCAGGCTTGCGCTCGGCGGCGCGCAGGAGTGGTACGGCGTCAGACCCGACCTGGCCGCCTTCGGGAAGATAGCGGGGGGCGGCCTCCCCATAGGCCTCGTCTGCGGGAGGCGAGAGATTCTCGCCCTCGCTGACCCCTCGCGAAAGGCTGCGAACTTCGTCTCGATCGGCGGGGGAACTTTCTCCGAGAACCCCCTGAGCATGGCTGCCGGCCTTGCCACTGTCAGGTACCTCAGAAAGAACGCGAAATCGGTCTATCCGAAACTCGACAGGGTCGGGAAGGAGACCAGGGTCGGAATAGACAAGGCGTTCGCAGACGCAGGGGTCGAAGCGCACACGACGGGAGCAGGCTCGCTCTTCCTTACTCATTTCGGGAAAGAGCCCAAGAACGCAGAAGAGGCGGCGGGTGAGGACAAGGGAATCGTTTCGAGCTACGCTCTCCATCTGATGGCTTCGGGGACCTTCCTCCTGCCGGGTCACCCGGGAGGGACATCGACGGCGCACACGTCTGAGGACATCGAAGAACTGGCCAGGGAGAGCGGTACGTTCGGCGAATCGCTTAGGGAGAGGCGACAGCAGAGCGCATTCGGACCAGTTTCAGCCTAGCCTCCCCCCGCAATAGGGCCACCTCTCAGCCAGAATTGAATAACCGGGACCTGAAAGCAGGTTGATCATTGCCGAAGCACCACAGAGTGCCTCCGCTCGATGTCCGAATGAAAGCGCATTCACGATTCATGTCTCTTAAGTTGATTCGTTCAAGGAGAGATGTAGTCAGGAGGATTTCATCGGCGTACGGGGTAACCGAGACCACGGTCTACCAATGGTACAAAGGCGCGACCCCATTCGGACGACGCGCTGGCAGAATTGCAAGAGTGCCTGAGCTGCTCTACGTTCTGGGAGCCCTCTTGGGAGACGGTTGCATCTACCACTGGCGCAATCACTTCCAAGTCTGGCTGGTCGGCGAGGAGGCTTTCACCGCGAAATATGCTCGGATGCTCTCCGCATGCTTGGGGAGGGAGATCAAGAACTACAAGTATGGGTCAAAGAACGCATGGTTCGTCAGGGTTGATAACGCGGAGCTGTTCTACCTATTGCAGTCCGTGAGAAGGGACCACTCTCGTATCGCGGAGACTGTCGAGGAAATAGATATGAAACAAGGATGGGCTAGGTTCATAGAGGGATTCTTCGACGCTGAAGGTTGCGTGAAGATCATCGGCGGCAGGGAAAGGAGGACTCCGAAGGCGTGTCTTGACTTCTGCAACACGGACCTCCGTCTGCTAGAGCTTGTCCGATTGGCGCTCGCGAAGTTGGGCATCAAGTCTGCGATATCGGAACAGAAGACGGACCTTCCAAGAAGGACTTCGTTCCATCTTAGAATGTACTCGAAGGCTGGAATCGCAGACTTTCTGGCGCTGATACAGACTACTAAACTCACCGAATCGAAGAAGCCGCTCGTCTATGCGTGGCTCGCAAAAGGGGGTTGAGGGAAAGCGCCTACTTGGCGACTTTCCCCAGTCTTGAGTCCACGTCAGACCAGTTGACCACATTCCACCAGTTCTCGATGTACTTTGGTCGGTCTGGGCCTACGTCATACAGGTAGGCATGCTCCCAGACGTCGAGCCCGAGCAAGATAGCCGCGCCGCCCAGATGCATCAGGTTCTGCTTCTCGATTTGGGTGAGGACCAGCGACTCCGTGAGAGGGTCATGCAGAAGGAGGGCCCATCCGACGCCTTCAACGGTCTTGGCTGCGTCTGTGAACTGAGCCTTGAATTTGTCGAACCCTCCGAAGTCGCGGTTAATCGCGTCCGCGAGCTTTCCCCCGGGAGCACCTCCGCCTTTCCCGGTGGGGGCCATGTTCGGCCAGAATATGGAGTGGAGGACGTTTCCGTCGTAGTTGAAGCTGAAGTCCCTCAGGACTGCCCTTGTGTCAATCTGCGCCTCGCCTCTTCTTGCCTTCTCGAGCTTCTCCAGCGCCGCGTTCGCTCCATTCACGTAGGCCTGGTGATGCTTAGTGTGATGGAGGGTCATAGTCTTCTCTGAGATGTGAGGTTCTAGAGCTTTGTAGGAGTATGGCAGTGGTGGTAGTGTGTAGTTCTTCATGTTGCACTGCCGAGGGCGATTATGTAAAAACTTGTCCCTAGACTGTGATGGAGGCCTTGGCCTTCTTCGCCTTCTCCCAGTCTTCCAGGAACCGCTTCAAGCCCGCGTCTGTTAGGGGATGCTGCATCATCTTCTCCATCACCTCAGGGGGCATAGTGGCTATGTTGGCGCCAGCCTTCGCGGCCTCAAGCACGTGCTGAGGGTGTCTGATGCTCCCGACGAGGACCTCGGCCTTCAGGCTGTAGTTGTCCCTAATCCTGACGAGGTCTTCGACGACGTCCATCCCCCTCTGCCCGATGTCATCCAGGCGGCCTATGAACGGGCTGACGAAGGACGCCCCGGCCTTCGCTGCCAGAAGCCCCTGGTTGGCGGAGAAGATCAGTGTCATGTTCACCCTGATCCCCCTCTGACTGATCGCCTTCGTGGCCCTGAGCCCTTCGGGGATCATCGGGATCTTCACAACGACGTTCGGGGCGAGGGTGGAGAGGTGCTTCGCTTCTGCGACCATCCCGTCGAAGTCTGTCGCCACCACTTCAGCGCTGACGTCCCCCCTGATTTCGCTGCAGATGGCCTTGACTATCTCCTCGAACTCCCCCGGCTCCTTGGCCACCAGCGTCGGGTTCGTTGTGACCCCGTCGACCACCCCCATCGCGTTGAGCTTCTTTATCTGGGCGAGGTTGGCTGTGTCGAGGAAGAGCTTCATTCCTCTTCTGACCCCGCTCAACTGTATTTATGACTAACGGACCTTCGAGAGGCCCAGGGCCGCCTGCTCGATGTCCGCAGAGGTCAGGCCATACTTCTTCAGCAGTTCGCCCGCGTCGCCGCTCTCGCCGAAGGTGTCCATGACCCCGACCCGCTTCATGAGCGTGGGGCACCTCTCCCCCAGGACCTCGGCCACGGCAGAGCCCATCCCGCCCATGACGTTGTGCTCTTCTGTAGTCACTACCCTCCCGCACTTCTGGGCGAACTTCGTGACCGTGTCCGAGTCGATGGGCTTTATGGTGTGAAGGTCGATCACGGCAGCCGAGACCCCCTTGGCCTTCAGCGAGTCGGCTGCCTTCAGCGCCTCCGGGACCATTATGCCGCACGCGAAGAGCGCGACGTCTGAGCCGTCGCGGAGGACGTTCGCCTCCCCGAACTTGTACTCGAAGCCGCTCTCGTAGATGATCGGGGTCGAGGGCCTGGTAAGGCGGACGTAGAAGGGCCCCGGGATGGTCGCTATCGCCTTGACCGCCCCCTTGGTCGAAGGCGCGTCTGCGGGGACGATGACCTTCATCTTGGGTATCGCCCTCATGATCGCGATGTCCTCGACCTGCTGGTGTGACGCGCCATCCGGGCCGACGGAGATGCCTCCGTGTGAGCACACGATCTTGACGTTGAGGTTCGGGTACGCGATGTTGTTGCGGATCTGGTCGACCGACTTCCCAGGGACAAATATGGCATAGGTGCCTGCGTATGCGATCTTCCCAGCCAGCGCAAGGCCAGCGGCTATGGAGACCAGGTTCTGCTCCGCTATCCCGACGTTGAAGAACCGCTCGGGGTACTTCGAGGCGAAGACGCCGGACTTCAGGGAGCCTGTGGTGTCTGCCCCGACGACCACGACGTCCTTGTTCGTCGCTCCCAGTTCGAGCAGCGCCTCCCCGTATGCGTCCCGCATCGCAGCCTGCTTCGACGACATCAGTCCTTCCTCCTCGCGCTCTCGGCCTTGTCTCTGAGGACGCCGATCGCAGCGATTGGGTCCTTCTTGGCGTAGACCCCTGCCCCAGCGACGAGGACGTTTCCCCCTCTCCTGACCACTTCCTGCACGTTCTCGGGCTCGACCCCGCCGTCCACTTCGATGTCTGTCCCCGCCCCCCTCTCCTCCACGAGCGCTCTCATCCGCTGCAGCTTGGGCATCACCGACATGTCCATCGTCTGGCCGCTGAACCCCGGGTTGACAGTCATGACGACCAGCGTCGAGATCTTGTCCAGCTTGGCTGAGGCCCACTTGGGGAGCTGTGTCTGCGGCTTGATCGCGAGCCCGACCTCCTTCCCCTTTGCGTTCACCGTCCTGAAGAACTCGTCGAAGCGCTCCCCGTTCATCACCTCGGCATGGACGGAGAGCAGGTCCGAGCCTGCGTCCAGGAATCTGTCCGCGTACTTCTGCGGCTCTTCGATCATGAGGTGGGTGTCGAACTTCAGGTCGCACCTCCGCCTAAGAGCCTTCACGGTCCCTGGCCCGAAGGTGATGTTGGGCGCGAAGTGCCCGTCGATGACGTCGAGGTGCACCTGGTCGGCCCCTCCCTTCACGGAGATCTCGACCGCGCCTTCCAGGTCGCCGAGGTCCCATGCGAGTATCGAGGGAGCAATGCGGATCCCATTCAATGACTACTTCAGCTCGCTCAGCACGTCTGAGAGCTTCTCCTTGGAGGGGGCGGTGCCGTGGTAGTGAGGGGACCACTCCATGAATGATATCCCCTTCCCCTTCACCGTGTGCGCAATTATCACCGTGGGCCTGTTCCTCGTGCTGGCTGCGAGGTCAAAGCCGTCCATGATCTGGTTGAAGTCGTAGCCGTCGACCTCGATCACGTTCCAGTTGAACGCCCTCCACTTCGCTGCGAGCGGCTCCAGGGGCATTATCTGCTCGGTGAGGCCGTCCTGCTGTATGCCGTTCCTGTCGATTATTGCCGTGAGGTTGTCGAGGCGGAACTTCGACGCGGCCATCGCAGCCTCCCACACCTGCCCCTCCTGCTGCTCCCCGTCCCCCATGAGCACGTAGGTCCTGTAGGGCTTCCCGTCCAGCTTTGCTGCGAGGGACGTCCCGACTGCGAGCGACAGGCCGATCCCTTCGGAGCCCGCCGGTGCCTCGATGCCTGGAATCCCCATGGAAGGGTGCCCCTGAAGCCTTGAGCCGGTCTTCCTCAGGGTCATCAGCTCCTCGACCGGGAAGTAGCCCGCCTGTGCCAGGATCGAGTAGAGCAGTGGCGCGGCGTGCCCCTTGCTCAGGAAGAACCTGTCCCTGTCTGGCCACTTCGGGTCCTTCGGCTCGTAGTGCATCACGTGGAAGAATAGCGTCACCAGCAACTCGACCGCGGAGAGGGACCCTCCGGGGTGGCCTGAGCCTGCCTCTGCGAGGCTCTCGAGGATCAGCTTCCTGGTGTTCCTTGCTATCTCCTTCAGCCTCACGACTTCCTGCGCGGTCTCCACTATCTCCTCACCGGAACCTGGACGATCTTGCGGACGAACTCTTCCACCCCTGAGGAGTGGGTCTCGAGGTCATGGATCGAAAGGGAGGCGATCCTGGGGAGCTCGCTCCTCACCTGCCCCGCCAGGTTGCTCAGGACCGCGGCCTGGTATGCGTTCCCGCCGGAAGCCAGGGCTAGGCCGAAGACCCCTGTCATCGCGTCCCTGACCCCCACCTTGCTGAAGAGGTTCTTCTTCCCACCGATGGGTGGGAGGAGCGTGACGTTCTCCTTGTCGAAGAGGGTCACTCCGGCCTCCCCCCTCGTGACGAGTATCGCCTTCGAGTCGAGGCGGCTCAGGAGGTTCACCCCCAGGTTCCTCAGGCTCGTCTCGTTGACCATAGCCATCCCGGTCGCGTGCGCGGCCTCTTCCAGGTTCGACTTCACGTACGTCACCCCCGAGAAGTCAAGATAGTGGTGCATCTTCGGCTGCCCCACTGTAATCTTCCCAGCCGACTTCGCAGCGCTGACCACCCCGCCGATCAGGTAACTCGTGATTGCCCCCCGGTCGTAGTCGGAGAGCACAACGCAGTCCACATCCTTGATGTGAGGCTCCGCCTGGGCCAGGAGCTTCTTGGCCATCGCAAGAGGGACGTCCCGCCTGTCCTCTCTGTCGACCCGGAGGGTGTGGTACGCGTTGACCATGTACCAGGTCCTGAGAGCCGTGGGCCTGGTGGCGTCGGTCACCACCCCTTCAGACGACACGCCGTACTTCGAGAACTCTGACTTCAGCCAGGCTCCGTACTCGTCGGACCCCACGAGGCCCACGAGCCTGACTGAGGCCCCGAGCGAAGCCATCTCCCTGGAGAGGTTGGCTGCGCCTCCCGGGAGGAGAGTCTGCCCGATGAAATCCCCTGCGGGGACTGGCGCCTCCCTGGCAAGCTTGCGAGCCGCGATTTCTACGAACCTGATTACGATGAGGTCGCCGATGACAAGGACCTTGCGACCCTGGAATTGGCGGAGGACGCCGGTAAGCTTGTCCCTTTCGACAGAGTCCAGGGGCATCCTTTTTCGAATTTGCTCGGCGTCGTGCCCTGTTTAAGGTTTGGCTTTACGCGCGCTTCTTCTCCTCGTCCCACTTCTCCGCCAGCAGTCCGCCGATGACTGTCACAGCCTTCTTCAGCTCGCGGTCCATCGCGAGCGGGTCGTACCCTTTCGGCGGAGGATAGTCCAGGAACTTCTGGTTCGGGTCCGCGTTGACGAAGTCCTTGCTCGACTCGTATATCGACATCAGCGCAGCGCCGTTCAGCTTCTTCAGCTCCGACTTCCACGCGTGGTGGAACCCCTTGTCAGAGAGGAACGTGAGCTTGACGTCCCCCTCGGCCTCCTTCTTCACGTCGTCCCAGAAGGCCCTGTCGAAGTCCCCGGGGGTGACCTTCCCCGACTTCAGCTTCGCCTCGTAGGAGGCGATGAGCGACCCTACCCTCTCAGGGGTCGTCTCGAAGTGAACCGCGAGCTGGTCCCTGGTGAGGCCCAGAAGCGAGAGGTGGTAGCACCCCTCCTCCATCACCTCCTCGTCCACTTCGGAGGTATCTTTGGGCATGCGAGGCACGGCGCCGGCCTGCGCTTTAAGCAGTGTCGGTGCTGTCAGAGCCTTTCCTAAAGAGGTGCATCGAGCGGTTAAGATATGGAATTGGGCTGTACCAGTTCCACCTGCCTATCTTCGACATGACCGCGGGCACGAGGTAGGTCCTGACCACCAGCGCGTCGATGAGGATGGCGTAGGCGAACGAGAAGCCGATCTGCCTGAGCAGGAGGTCGCTCGATATCATCAGCGCGCCAAGCGAGCCCGCAAGGATGAAGGCGGCCGCGGTGATGACGGCCCCGGTCTGCTCAATCGCGCTGACTATCGCGTCGTTGAGGCGCTTCCCCTTGGTCGCCTCTTCGCGCACCCTGGTCAGTATGAAGATGTTGTAGTCCATCCCGAGGCCGAGCAGGGTCACGAAGAGGAAGAAGGGGGTGATGAACAGGAGCGGGTAGTTGTAGAACTGCTTGAAGACGAGCTCGGTCGTCGCCATGGTCCAGATGATGCTCATGAGGATGGAGAGGACTGCGAACACGGGGAGGAAGAGCGACCCGAGCACTACCAGGAGCACCAGCGCGACGCCCACAGCCACTATGGGCACTATGCTGTTGAACTGGGAGTCGAACACGTTCCGCGTGTCGAGGATGGAGCCCGTCTCACCGCCGAGGTAGACGCCTGTGACCCCCGGGGATTGGCCGTACTGCGTGTGGAGGGTCTGGCGCATCGACTGGGCGTCAGAGATCGCCTTGGCCGAGTACGGGTCTATGCCGAAGTTAATCGTAAAGAGCACGGTCTTGTTGTCCCTCCCGATGCTCTGGAGGACGCCGGCGAAGGTCCGCGCGCCGTCGCTCGTCGAGACGTTGATCCTGCCGTAGGCCACCTGCTCGCCGTACACCATCGTCGGGCTGGTGACGTTCCTCACGTCCGGGGAAGCCGCGAGGTAGCCGCTGACCGCCTGGACCGTGGCCATCTCGGACGAGTTGAAGGTGTGGCCGGACACCACCGGCTGGGCGAAGGTCATCACGACGTAGCTCGGGAAGAGGGTCCCGCTCCCGAAGGCGGCAGTGAGCTGGTTCGACGCGGAGATCGACTCGAGGTTCCCCGGCGCGGCAGAAAGGAAGTCGAAGGTCGGGGTGGTGTTGGCGTACACGTAGAGCGCAGGCCCGCTCGCGATCAGGGCGAGGGCGATGAGCACCCATGCCCTCTTCACCGCGAAGGCGCCGCTCTTGGAGAAGTATCCCCGCTTCGTCCTGAGCTTGTCGAGCACCGACCGGGAGTACCTCGCGAAGCGCTCCCCCGAAGAGGGCCAGAAGGTGCGCCCCCCGATCATGCCGACCAGGGCCGGGACCATCGTGAGGGCGACCAGGAGCGCGACGAGCACCCCCAGCCCGACCACGTAGCCGATGGTCCTCAGGTAGACGACGGAGGTGAAGGTGAGCGCGAGGAACGAGATTATGACCGTGGCCCCGCTGGTCGCGATGCTCTCCCCCGCCCATGTGACCGAGGTCTCCACCGCCTGTTCGACGGACGCGCCGTTGACCCGTTCTTCCCTGTACCTGGCGAGGACGAACACGCTGTAGTCCGTGCCCACGCCGATCAGGACGGTCAGGAGGATGGTCGGGATGGTGAAGTCAACCTTGGCGACGAGCGTCGCTGCGAGCACTATGAACACCTGCGAGATACCAAGGGCGACGCCTATCGTCCCGAGCGTCACGAACGGGGTTAGGACCGACCGGAAGAAGATGCCCGTGGCTACGATGAGCAGCATGATCGTCACCGGAAGGATGAGGCTCAGGTCCGCCTGGGCCGACTGCCCGAAGTCATAGGAGATCGCGTCCCCCCCTGTGACCATAACAGACTGGACCCCGGACCCCGCGTCCGACTGGCTCAGGACGGTCGACACCGCGGACCGGAGAGCGAGGACGTTCGCGTCCGACGACTGGTCAAGGCTGAGGCTGATGAGGGTGATGTCACGCGCCGGGGATACCAGGGAGGAGATCAGAGTCGAAAGGGCGCTCCCCACCGCGTACGTGCCTGGCTTCCATACGATGTTCCCTGCGAGCGCGTAGAGCGAGGAGTTGTCGTACGTACGGCCGAGGCCGTACGCCGAGCTCACGAACTGCGGGGAGAACCCCGTCGAGTTGGAGACGTAGCCCTGGCCGAACGCCACGATCTTCGAGTTCACAAGGGAGCTGTTGCCGGACACGTACTCCGCGAGCGTGATCGAGTCGAGCAGCGCGTAGTTGAAGGGCTTCGACGAGGGCATGAAGGCGCTGACATATGCCATCCCCGCGCTGCGGGCTGCGAAAGAGGCGCGCGCGGCAAGGCTCATGTTCGCGAAGTAGCTGTTGGACCAGGACGACGTCCAGCTCGAGTTGAACAGGGAGAGGACGTGGGAGGAGTATTCGTTGTACGCTGTCGCGTTGGCGCTCGAAAGGGTGCTCGCAGCGTAGCTGAATGCGGCCTGGTTCGAGGCGGTCACGTTGCCTGTCTTGGAGTACGCCTGCACCCAGGCCCCGAAGTAGAGCGCCGGGACGCCGAGGAGGAGCCTGGCGCTCGCGTTGGCCCCGTTGACCGACGCGTACGCGGCCACGTTGATCCCCCTTATGGCCGAGTAAAGCGGAGAATAGACGTCTGTGGTCTTGTTGAGCCCCTTCAGGGCCGAGTCGTCGTCCAGGTAGCGCACCAGCTTGTCGACGTACGCCTGCGTGGCTGGAGCGCTGACGTTCGCCCCCTTCACCACCACCAGGAGCGTGTTGTTCGCTACCGTCTTCGCGAACTGTGCCGATATCAGGCTCGAAGCCTGCACGGACTCAAGCTGGCCCCCGCTGGCGACACCCACGTTGAGAGAGGTGGTGCCACCCACAGACATGATGACAGGGACGAGCAGGACGAGCGCCAGGATCCAGGCTACGACGACGTACCTTCGGCGGCGGGTGACGAGGCCGCCTAATCGCCTGAAAGGGGTCGAGTGAGGTGATTCAGCGCTCGAGGACAATCGGACCGGGCCCGCTTCGGCCCGTAATTATGTTAGTCCCCTAAGTCTTCCGCTTTCTGACGTAGAGGAAGCCCCCTTCCTCCTTGACGTCGTAGAGCGGCTCGTCGTCCAGGGGCTCGTCGAACACCGCCTTCCCGGTCTTGAGGTCCCAGACCGACCCGTGGCCCGCGCAGGTCACGGCTGTGTCCTCCAGAGTCCCTTCGGAGAGGTCCCACTCTTCGTGCGTGCAGATCGCCCCCATGCCATAGTACTTCCCGTCGACGTTGGCCAGGAGGACGGAGTCCCCTCCGACTTCCACAGTGAGCATCGTGTCGGGGGGCACCTTCGAAGATTCAACTGCCTTCATGAAGTCTGCCATGCCTTCGGAACGCAAGCCGCTTGAAATAAACTCTTTCTCTAGTTTCTGGCGGGTATCGACTCTTCGAGCTCCTCGAGGTCCTTCTGCGAGTCGAGGTACACCCACTCGCCGTAGTGAGGATAGGCGAGGAGCTCTCCGTGGCTCACGAGCTTCGGGAAGGTCTCCCTTTCGATGTCCCCCTTCTCAGGGAGGCTCCTCAGTATCCTCCTCGAGTTCAGCAGGTAGACCCCCCCGTTGATCCAGACGTCGGGGAACGCCGGCTTCTCGTCGAAGCCCCTCACGACCTTGAGCTTGTCGATCTTTACGACGCCGAACCTCGAGCGGTATGGCACCACGAGCATCGAGGCAGATAGCTCCCCCGCCTGCTTGTGGGCTTCGATCATCCTCTTGAGGGGAAGGTCGGTGACGATGTCTCCGTTCGTGACCACGACGAGGTCCTCCCTGCTATTGGCGGAGAGGGCCTTCCTGATGGCGCCCCCTGTGCCGAGTGGCAGCTCCTCTACTGAGTAGTCGATCGGTATGCCATGGAAGTTCGAACCGAAGTGCTCTTTCAGCTTCTCCCATTTGTACCCGCAGGCGAAGGTCACGCCGTCGATCCCCCCCTCCTTCATCAGCCACTCGATCTGGTATTCCGCTATGGGCCTGCCTTTAACGGGTATCAGGGCCTTGGGACGGTCGTCCGTGAGCGGCCTTAGGCGCATCCCGAGCCCACCCGCCAGGACGATTGCCTTCATGAGAACCGCGGAGATACCTCAACCCACGCGATAAATACCTTCCCCCAAATGCGTGTCGAGTTTGGGGGCTGCTACACCGTCACGCTGACCGAGCTGGAGACTGACACCGGGATGCTCGAGGTCGTAGTCGCGAAGACCCAGGCCGTATAGGTGCCAGAGGGAACGGACGACGCGATCGGGACGAAGCACTGGACGAGCTGGCCTGCCTGGAAGCTGCAGTAGCCGACGTTCCAGTAGACGGTCTGGCCTCCCACGTTCAGGAGGTCGATGTAAACGAATGCTTCAAACGAAGCCGAATAGGTGCTCGTGTAGTTCACGATCACTCCGTGGTAGCCGCTGATGGTGGCCTGCTTTATCGCCGATTCCTTGACCCCTGTGGTCAGATAGATTCCTTGATCCCTGTGGTCAGATAGGATGAGGAAGTGCCAGTTGCGAGCGGGACTACCGACACCGCAAGCAGAATCGCGGCCAGCAAGACGACGAGCTTACGACCTGAGTTAGCCAAGCCCGTCTGATAGACGCCGCCTGAGTATATAATTCTACCAATTTGCGGCCGAGGACCGGCCGTTGGGTTCGGAAGGGCTGAAGTGCGGAAGCTCCGCTAGGTGCTGCTCAAAAACAAAAGGAAGGAAAGCTGTCTGTTTAGGACAGCTTTCTTACCAATATTGCTAGCTCTAGGACTAGGGTTATTGCTGCTAGAACGGCAACAACGAGCACGTAAGTTTGCGTGTTCGAGACAACGCTCGCGGCGTTTTGCGCCTGAGTCGCTGCGTTGCCGGCTGCTGTCGCTGCGTTACCCGCAGCGGTGTTGATGGAACTCAGCGTGTTGCCCATCTGAGTCAGAGTGTTCTGGATGCTTGCGACGCTACCTGAAAGCGTGCTGACAGCGCCCGAGAGGGTGGTGATGGCGGACGAAAGGGCACTGAAGTTGCCCTTCATATCCTTCTGTTCAACGCCCTCAGAAGCCTGCAGCAGTGTCAGGTTGCCCTGGATGTTCTTGATCTGGTTCTCTATGATTGTCTGGTTCCTCGCGATGTTGAGGATCCACTGGGTCATGTTGAACGGGGGTGTAGCAGTGTAGGTGAAGGTGGCCGTCCCAGTTGAGCCTGCCGAGTCAGTAGCAGTGACCGTGTAGGTCCCGGTGACCCACAAGGCGGTCCCGCCGACTGCGGTCGGGTAGGAGAAGGCCCCAGACGAGACCGACGCCGTGTACTGGTCGACGGTCTGGCTGGACGGATTCTTCACTACGATGCCGACCGTTGGGGAGGTGTCTCCCGACGGCAGGGTGCCGGAGATCGTGTAGCTCTGCGAGTCCTGGAAGGACCCAGTGCCCGATATCGAGACCGTTATGGTCCCGGCGGCATTGGTCACCATCGGGGACGCGAGCAGAACTATCGCGATCGCGACTGCGGCAAGTGTTGGGAGTGTCTTCAATTTGGCCACCGACTAAGTCGAGACGGTGATGGTTGTTGTGATGGATACAGGCAGGTTGCCGGTAGTCCAGACGAACAGGTTGACAGTGTAGCTACCCGAGGCGAGGCCGATTGGCTCGACGATGAACGCGGAGGTCTGAGCCCCCGGTGCAACCGTCGCGCTGCCTGCTCCGATGCCCACAGTCTGACCTGCGCTGTTCTTCCAGACCGCGAAGATGACAACGCTCTGACTTGTCGGGTTGAGGTTCTGGTAGACCACGTTGATGCCGGAGTAGCCACCGAGCGTTCCTAGGCTCGGGGTACCCACCACAGCGAAGGACTCACCGAACTGCACCGTCACGTGTACCGTGATGGTGCTGGAGTTGGTGTTGCCCGCGAGGTCAGCTGCGCTCAGTGCGATGCTCCAGTTCCCGACCGTGAGGCCGGAAAGTGTGACACCGTACGTTACGCTACTGCCTGGGGTGTTAGTCCCTGTCACCGTGGCTGTAAGCGTCTTCGTGGCTGAGGTGTCGACGTTGGTAGCAGTTGCGCTGACGCTGCTCGCATTCAGGTCACCCAGCTTGTCGACGACATTCGCCGACACGGTTGCAGGTGACGAGATGTTCGCATTGTCGACCGTCACGAAGTTGATGTCTGGTGCGGCCGTGTCGACCAGCACAGACAGCGACCCGCTCGAGACGGTGTTCCCGTTGGCATCGGTCGCGTTGAAGCTGACCGTGTTCATGCCTGACAGGAGCTGTAGCGATTGCGACCATGTCACTGGTGTTGTGGTCTGTGCAGTGCAACCAGAGTGAGTGCCGAAGGTGTAGCAGACTTCCGCTATGGTGTCCGCTGACACTCCGATGGTCGGGTAGCCCGTCGATACGCTGGCGTTACCGCCAAACACGACAGGCGTGGACCCGGCGTAGATCACTCCAGAGACCGCTGCTGGCGAGTTGACGAAGAGAGTTGGCGACTTGCTGACAACGGTGATCGTCTTCGTGCCGCTGACCGCGTTCCCTGAGACAACACCGGAAGCGGTGATGGTCAGAGTTCCGGTCGAGGACGGCGCCGTGAATATCACGGTTCCGAAGGACGACTTGGTGTCAGAGTGCGTGGCGGTAATGTAGACACTCGTGGCCGACAGAAGGCCAGCAGACGCAGCCAGGTTGACCTGGATGGTGTTGGCATTCGAGGCCAGTGTCACTACGTTTCCGTAGGCGTCTACAAGGACCACGTTGAGATAGAGAGTCCCTGATGGGACGGTCTTGGAAGACGACCCGCTGAGGTCACTGTAGAAGTAGGTCTTGATTGCGAAGCTGGATGCAGATCCTGCGTCAGTCACGACTTCCACAGAGTCACCGCTGGCAGTCAGGGTCTGGCTTGGAAGGCCATACGCCGGAGATGTCGCGATTCCCTGGAAGTAGACGAACGCATTCTTGAAGGTGTCGACGGCGAATGACGCCTGCACCTGGCCGCTGCTGTTCGTTGTCAACGTGACGCTCATGGCGCTCCCGGAGAAGGTTCCAGCATAGAGTCCGTCACCCACTGCCAGCTTACCCGAGGTCGCCAGGTCGATAGTCATGTTGATGGGCACTCCCTTCTGTTCTGGGCATGCCGCAGCGCCTGCACCGCAGGTGCTGAGGATTCCGATGGTAGCACTGACGACAACCGATCCGCCCGCAGGCACGTGTGTGGGGCTTGCATTCAGTACCCCATTGTACGTGACGTCGGGGACCGGTGATGTCGTGGCGAACGTCCCTGTGGTGATGGTGCCGCTATTGCCGGCTACTGTGAACGTAGCACTGTTGTACGTTCCACCAATAGTCGCGCTAAGCTGACCAACAGTAGCATAGTTGGCGCCCTGGTAGTAGTTGTACGGGGAATTCCCGCTCGGATACGACCCCGCTCCCCACGGCGCTCCCTTGCAGGCTGCGTTGGTGCTGCAAGAGACCGAGGAAGGCAGGCCAGTGGTGTCGAACAGACCACTACCTGACAGAGCGCTCAGTGTGATCGAGTTGATGGTCATGGTTGCAGTTGCTGAGAACAGGATTGGGTTGCCGAACCTGTCGGCAACGGAGATGACTATACCAGTCGTGGCGACCTTCGCTCCAGTGAATCCGGAGGGATAGGCCAGAGTCGTGGTAGTCGTAGTCCCCTCCGCGGTGATGTAGTTGCTCGCGTGTGAGTTGATAGCGAAGGCCACCTGTGACGGTGTCCCCGCTACAGAGGTGAAGGTCCCTGAGTAACTGTCGCCGATGTTATCGGCGTTGAATGCGAGGTAGGTTCCGCCCCCGATGTTCCAGGCGACAGAAACGGTTTGAGGAGCAACCGTGCACGCAAGGTTGCCGTTGGCGCAGGGCCCAACCGTGAGTGTCGTCTTCGCCATGCCTGTGGAGTTAGTCGTCCCGGTCGCTGAACTCAGCGAGGCGCCGGTATCGGTCGCCGCCGAATCACAGAAGCCCGTGTCACAGACATGGAAGAATATGGGGAGGCCAGGGTACGGAATGGGTGAAGTCGCCGTAGGTGGCTGATAGGTCACCTCGGCAGTCACAACTAGGCTTGAACCCGCTACCACGTTACCTGCAGCAACCGAAGTGTCTGTCACAACTGACAGGCTTGACGTATCGTACACCCTGTACGAGACGGAGTTGCCCGAGGTGAAGATACCAGTAGTGTCCCTGGTACTAGTGGTCATTGATGCTGTGGCTGGGAGGCTGCTGAAGGCCCCATATGCGAAGACCAACCAGTAACCGCCTGAGCCCGTGTCACTGAACTTGTCAGTGGACCCGGGTGTCAGATACGGCGAGTTCAGTGAACAGGTCACTGACTGACCGGAAGCAACACAAGTGTTGATCAGGCCGGCCGTATCTTCCATGTAGGTGGCTTCGTCGCTAACCGAAGTACCCGTTACGCTCGTCGGGAAGTGGAATACCACTGTGTCGATGGCATACGGGTTGGTGCTTGGGTTGGTGACGTTCACCGAGAATAGGTTGTAATAAGTGCCTGAGTCAACGCCGACCGCAGTGAGGTTGTTCGTGAACGCAGCTGGAGCTTGCGTAGTTGCTCCAGCGGGCGCCGCTATTACGAGAATCGAAAAGATACCTGAAAGTAGGAGAGTTGCAAGAAGTAGTCCTGAGCTAAATTTTCGTAAATACGCATTCGTAGGCGTATACATGTTTTCGTAAAGCAGGCCGCCGAATTCTGTATATAAGTCATGTGGACAAATTGTCTACTTTTCGTTCCTGATTGCGCACAAGAGCCTTCGCCAGCGGCGTTATGGGAAAGCTCGCCGACGGACGCTGCTCTTTTTCACAAAGGAGACTGGAAAGTGCCTTTTCCGACCCGAAATGAGGCAATTCTGGACTTTTGGAATCGATAACAGAGATGCCGCACATAATGTCGGCCGGGTGACGTGGCATGGCTCTCGCTAGGCGATGTATACCGTCATTGCATGAGTGGTGCCAAGAACGGTAACAGTCACCGTCCCCCCAGTTGTGAAGAACCGCGTGTAGTTCCCACCTGGGTTCAAAGTTACGCTGAACAGACTGGATTGCAGTACGACAGCGTTCGTCCCGGTGTTCACCCAGATCACTGGTGTGATTACATGCTCGGCTCGGACCGAGGTTGCGTTGAAGCCTGCGTCGGTCACCCCAATGACATCAACGATTGGCGAGTACACTCCGACCGCGTACACGGTTCGGCCTCCGACAACTTGGATGGTCCGTGAATCAGCCGTATGTAGCCAAGGGAGCTGCGAATAGGCGACTGTGTAGAGACCTGGAACCAGAGTAAGGTTGAATGGCGTTGTGAGAGTAGTCCCTCCTACGGTAGCGGTGGCTGTCAAGGGTATCGACTTCGAGCCATAGACGCTCCGGGCCTCCACAACAAGGACACCCGTGCTAGTTCCTGCTGTAACGAACAAGCCGACCATGAAGAGGCCCGCTACCACCATGACGGGCAATACGAAGACAAGCCCACCGAGTCTTCGGTTCTGTCTTCGCTTCATGATTCGACTTTCCATGCAGATATTATTAATCATTCAAGTGAAGATTAGTTAAAAAGGCCCGTCGAGGCAGCGTCGCTTCTTGTCCGAACAGAAGCTCGTCGAGCCCAGCCCTTCGAAGCCCCTCATCCCCAGGCAGCCTGAGGTGAACATCGGGACTTCAGGCCACGTCGACCACGGGAAG
>DAIDAO010000057.1 GCA_027310575.1 bacterium
ACGACGCTTGAACGCTCTCGTAGACATTCGGAACAGAAACGGGATCCCGTCCTTGACCGCCTCCTCTAGCGGACGAACCGTGGACATATCGACATCGAGCACCTCGCCATCCTTTGGACATCGAACCTGACGCATCACGCGCTCAAACTCACGACGGGAAGGAAGCTGCAGACCGAGGAACTTCATCCACTCCGAATCGGCCTTCCAGCTATGGACTGAATACAAGCCATACCCTGAATACCTCTGGAAGTTTCGGGTCATCAAGAGCGAGTGAAGGTAGGATTTCCTCTCGAAATGAAGCCCCCTAGGCAAAGGATTCTCTGAAAGATAGTGGCTAACGTCCCACACCGAAGAACGGCCGGAATACCACAAACGATGCTCAGTCGTAGCGCCTTCTGTCTCATAAGCCACGTTCAGATTCACGTCTTTTGCCTCGAAGGAGCCGTATACCTCAGTCAGACTACCAGACAACTTGACACGAGCCACCTTGAACCCCTCATCAGAATCGAAGAACATATCATGCTTGGAATCACGAAGGACGTGAAGACGCTTCGACAACCTATCCCAGCCAAAGGGAGAAGCATAGCCATGATCATGATAATGATAGGCGCTACCATATTTCTTGGCCTCTGTTCCGATTCCCAGAGGGTCTGAAGAGCGCCAATTTTGCCCGTATACATACGTGGCCAAGTTTAGACCGCGAAACTCGGGCTTCTGGCTACAAAGATAGTCCCTCCACCATTGGTACCCGAAGCGCTTCCAGTGTCGCATCCCACGCTTGCTTATGCGGTACTGATACTTGCCTGAAGGGGCAGTGACCTCCCACTTCCAGAAGGCCCTGCCGTGCTTGAACCCTTCCAGGTCGTCTAACTTGTCCCAGACGCGGTTAATCTTGAACACAAGCCAATCAGTGTTGGAGCCGTTCCGGCGATCCGAGCAGCGGGGACAGGCCCAGCTCCCACACGAAAGCCTCTGAAGATAAGCACCTCCGCATTTGGCGCACCTCCTTTCAATCGCATCCATACCGCAGGATGCTACGTCACGCGCGGCCTTGGCGTCGAACCTAGCCACCAGAGAAATGTAATCGTAGGGAAGGGGCTTGTTCTCAATGCGAGATGCAAGAACAACCTGGGGATTCAACTTGTCCCGATAGACCGCCCATTCCTTCAAATCCAAGTTATGCAGCCTCTGCTTTGCACAGCCGACACCAGGTCGGACATAATTCTCTGTGATTCCTGTGTCGTTCACATGGCCAGCACAAGCCGGACGGATTCCTGTCTGTCCTGCGACCACAATCCTTGCAGGAGAATTCCATGGCGAAGTCTCAATCGTGATACCGCTAGAGGAGACCGCTAACGCGTCCCTCGGCCATTCACATTCCAATCCGGTTTGTCCTTCAAGAGCACCCCGAAAACCTCCGAAATAGAGCCGTCAATCAGCTTGCTGACCCACGGGACAAAGAGAGAGAATCGGTACTCCTCCCCGTCTATCAAGACCTGAAACCTCAGCAGCGCATCGACACGCTTACCGGCCTCATTCACCCGTTCACCGGAAAAGGTCGCACGAACATCGTACTCTCTCTCGGCGTGTCGAAACCTTTCTGTCCGGGTCTTCATCGCCCATCTATTGTTTCAGAAAGTTTATCGGCCTTACATACCTCAGGTATATCATGCACAGATGCAGGCACGACATAGCCTACGAGATTCTGAAGCTATGCGAGAAAGAACCTACCTACGCGTCGGAGTTCTACTCAACTCTGCATATGAAATACCCTACTATCCGCTCTGCCATTCGTTATCTGACCTATCGCTACGCCATCGTTCCGCTGAACCCTGACGGAACCCTGCCCTGGGAAGAAGAGAAGGACCAGAAAGACCTCAAGTTCTTCGACTTCCCAACCAAACAATACCCATACTATATCACACGAGTGGGAAAGATGCTACTGAAACGTCTAGAAGGCTGGTACGAGATGGATCGCTTAGCGGCGAAGTTCAAGGTCAAGGATTTCATCTTCTTCACAACAACCAAAAAGAAGGCAGAATCGATATTCATGAAGCCGAACAGATTCGTCAAACCGAAGAGAAGAACCCTACCAAAGGTCCGTGGATTCAAGAATCAGGAGGCGAGAGAAGAGGCGGAGAACGCGTATGCAGACTAGGGTCCGCCGACACTGTCCAGAGGTGTGGCTTCGACGGTCACATCTCCAGCCACCTGACTTTCCAGCAATATTCCCAACGGATTATCTGACTGTCTCAGTATATCCTTGAAAAGCTCAGTCTCAACTAGGCCATTACTACCTTCGGGACTAAAGAATCCGCCGCCCATTAATCCCTTCTTCTGGACCTCCATGCCTAGCTCAACTCCTGCACTCCCAACTCAGTTTTAAGTTTAGTCTCCATATCTCCAGAAATCGCAAAGGACGCCTCAATTTTCCCCTTATTTTCGGCTTGAATCTTCGCTATTTCTTCCAAGAGAGAGTCGCTCAAAGACTTGGTGGTTCTGTTTGTTCCGTCAATAATTGCGACGCTTGTTCGTTTCCCGACTCCTGGAGCCAATTCGGAGATGTACTTCGCCTCCAAGACGTTTACCAAAGTACTCTTCAGGCCCAACTTCGTATTTTGGCCCAACAACGAAAGGCGAATCAGCGCGTGGTTGGCTCCACTTCCAATCGCTGAATAACCTAGTTTGTCCAGGCTAGTACTGGCTCCTGGATGATAAATGTTGAACACGTGGGCCCCCTTCGTATCGATACCACACACAATCAACTCAAGATTGAGATTGAAGTTGTTGGATGCCAGAATTATCTGGCCGTAAGTGGTGGGTTGCGTTTGGAGGTACTGGGGCAGAGTCCCTCCTCTGGACTTGAACGCCTCAAAGTCTTTACCGAAGGTCCCGCTAACTATTGTGTCATTAATCTTCTCTGACCTGACGTTTTGATACTCCACTTTGAAAGAATCAGCTAGCGAGTCTATCGAGGGAGTCGTATTTCCACCAAGCGCGCCACGGACCTTGGCGTTTATGTCGCTGGCGAATGAGACATTTCCCGATGCCATGAACAAACAAGATGAGGTCATGAGCTCGATTTTGGACTCTACTGACTCGAATTCGATGTTAACCGGGGGTGGGTAAGTGATCATTTTGTCAGCTACCGCGACAACCCTCTTTCCGCTATCGCAGATTGCTGCGATGCACACGGTCATAGGATTTGGGCCCGACTCGACCATTTAATAAGCCAGAACCTCGCTCTGTCCCAAGAAGATGACATCGAACAGCAACTCTGAAAGACAGACCGAGTCGCCAGAGCGATTCCCGAATGAGACAACCTACTCTAACCATACAGTAGAAACAACGTATACGTATTATGAACGCCGTCCCAGTCATAGCCCGGAGTAAGCTCCCGGGCAGATGATGAACTCGCGACGATACCGAGTCATTGATTCTCCAGGTGGCGAACCGAGGGCCAGCGTGCGGAAAGCAGGCCGTTGCTGGCTAGCGCCACGCGGTCTCGGGGGCGGCGATCGGAACCGGGGTGAGACCCGCGTTGAGCGAGGATATCTCGAACGAGAGCGAGGGAGCCAGCTCGGTGAACCTCTGTCGCAGGTCGATCCTCGCCCAGTCATGGGGAGGGATCATGACATGCCAGTACAGGTGCACCTCCCAGTCCTTCGAGAAGAAGAGCCAGTGGGAGACGACCAGCCAGTGGGGGCTGACCACGGTTCCCAACCACTGCGTCCCGTTCGTTATTCCGAGCTCAGGATGGGAGGCCTGCAGCCATGCGACGAATCTCTCCCTCAGCTGCACGGCATAGCCAGCGTCGGTGTTCTCCCCCGGCAGGACGGTGAACTGCAGCGTCCGACTCTGCACAAGGCCATCCCGTTCGCCGCTCACGGTCACGGTAACGTTCCCCCCCACGGCTTCGACGCCGGGTATGACAGCCACTTCGCCCACCTGACCGGCGGAGATAAGCTCGGGCGAGACAGAGACCGACGAGTTGGGGGCCGACGCGGTCAGCTTCACGGCGCGCGCGTCCGGAGCCGACCCGCTCTCTGCGACCGTCACGAGCAGGACGACCCTCTGCCCGGCTATCGCATCTCCCCGCAGCCCTGCCGGGTAGAGGCTGAGAGCGAACGACTGGGGGGCAGGCCGGGACGGGACGAAGCTCAGGGCCAGGATCGACCCCGCCAGGATGACGAGGATGGCCGTGGCTGCCAGGACGGCTTTCATATCCCGCGGATTCAGCGGAGGCGAGCGCTAATTAGACTGGTACCCGATTTTCAGAAGTGGGAACACTCTGGAGCCCCATTTGGAGCCGCCGGCGTCCATCACCAGCTCGCTGCCGCGGCCGCTTCGGCAACACAGAAATACGAACCCGTACAGGGCGCAGAAAGAACATGGCGAAATTCGACGGGATAGTCGGGAAGGCGCTTCTGACCGTGGAGGAAAAGGAGAATGAGCTCACCCTGGTCTTCGCGGACAACAGGTACCTTTTCGTCAAGCTGGACGACGGGAAGATACATTCGGAGAGCGTCCCCGAATAGGGACTACTCTTCCTCGAGTATCTCCACTGCCCTGCTGCTCCCCACCAGTCTCTTGAACTTCTCTGCGTCGGCCTTCGTCCCGACGATCCTGTTGAAGTGCATCGGCACAGCGACCTTCACCTTCATCGCCCCGGCGGCCTCCGCTGCCTCTTCGGCGGTCATCACGTAGGTCCCGGAGACCGGTAGGAAGGCGACGTCCACGTCGAGCGCCTTCATCTCCGGCGTCGCGTCACTGTCCCCTGCGTGATAGAATCGCACTCCGTCGAGCGTCACGACGTAACCCACCTTCTTGTCCTCCTTTGGGTGGAACACCCTGCCAGGCTCCCGGAACTTGTTCAGGTTGTACGCAGGGACAGCCTGTATGCCGACCCCCGCCACCTCGACGCTCTGTCCTGGCTCGACGATCCTCTTCTCCTGTCTGAACTGTCGTAACGGGCCTTCGCACTGCCTCGGCGCGACGAAGACCGTAGACGGGCCCGAGAATCTCCTGAGGTCGTCTTCGCTGAAGTGGTCGGAGTGCTCGTGAGAGATCAGGAGCACGTCTGCCTTGTAGTCCCCTTTCGCCTTGAAAGGGTCCAGGACGATTGTCTTCGATCCCTGCAGTACGAACGTATCGTGGCCGAGCCAGTGGACCCTGACGCTCTTGTATGTCCACATGCCCGAAACCTACTATAGGTTGACTCCTTCCTCTTTGATGCCTGTCTTGTCGATAGTGAGCAGGTCGATTCCGTTTCCGCTCATCGCGTCCCTAGCTATGGCCGCCTTTATCGCTGCGATCGCAAGGTCGCGGGCCTCCTTCTGTGTCATGGTCGGGCTGTAGCCGGCCTCGACGACGCCGATGGCGGTCTCTTCACCTGTGCCCACTGTAGCGTACTGGTCCGAGATAACGCTCCCGAGCGGGTCGAGGACGTAGACCACCGGCTTTTCCCCCATCCCTCCGAGGATGACCTGGGTAAGGAGAGGGGCGTACCTGTTCTGGAACATCAGTGTCGACATCAGCTTGGCGACCGAGTTGGGTTTCAGCGCCTTCCTGGACTCTAGCTCCTTGAGCTTCGAATAGACCGCGACCTCCTTCACCAGGTTCTGCATGTCAGCCACCATCCCCGCGCAGACCGCGCCGACGGTACCTGTCACCCTGAACACCTTCTTCCCGGACTTGCTCCTCACGAAACTTCCAAGCGTGATTCTCCTTTCAGCGCCGAGCACCACACCGTCCTTGTAGGCGATGCCGACCGCGGTGGCTCCAGGCATGTACTGCTCGTAGGACATCCGAATTCAGGCTGGGCGCGAAGGCTCGCCCTTTTAGACATTATGCCCCGCAAACCGTCAGGACGTCGGGCGCGGCGTGACCACGACGACCGAGCCGCCGGACACGCTTTCGACAGACCATTCGCACGCCGTGAACTGCCTGGCAATCTCCATCCCAGACTTCAGGTGGGAGGTGACCTCGCGGACCCTGACCCTCGACTGCGAAGGCGCCAGCGAGAGGAGCGGGAGCACCATGTCTGCGAGGTTCGAGTCAAGACAGGCGCCCGACCTCGCTTCTGCGACGAATCCTGCCGCGGCCTCGCGGCCCACCTCCTCCGCCGGCTTGCCCCTGGCGCCGATACAGTCTGTGCCGAGGCAGACGCCGGGCTCAGCAAGATGGACCAGCACAGACGACCCGGGGGAGTCGGAGCGTTCCACCGAGGACTCGGCCGCAAGGACCCTGATGCCCGACTCCTCGAGATGATGCGAAGCGGACGAGAGCTGGCGCTCCGCGACGTGCGCGGGGAGCCCTCCGCACCTGCTGACCACTCTGGCTCCGGGCACATCCGGACGAACCACGAGGTCGAGCGCCCTGACCTGGGCACAGGGGTCTATAGTCGCAACCACTTTCCCGCCCCCGCGCGGATAGTAGCCCCGGCGCACAGCCTTCGCAGCGAATGTGATTCCCATCCGCCCGAACGCGTCGCGGACGACGTGCGCGAAGTAGTCGAAGGTGGGGCTCCATGGGACGTCCGTGCCTCCGGTGAGCTCCAGGCGCAGCGGCCTGCCCGAGATGGCCGTCGCGGGCACGACGGCCTGCAGGACCAGCGCTATGCTCGCCGCCGTCCCCATGTCGACCGCGAGAGAGGAGGGGCCGGTCTCCCCAGGAGCGAACTCGACGGTCGAGGAACCTTCGGAAGCGCCTTCGAGCCGGCCGCCGAAGACCTTCGCCAGGACCTGGAGCGCGGCGACGTGCTGCCGCTTGAGCCCCGGGACACCCCTGCCGGCCCTGATCTTGGTGACTCTGACAGGTCTGCTCTGGACGGCAGAGAAGGCGACCGCTGTGCGGAGTATCTGCCCTCCCCCTTCGCCCTGGGAGCCGTCGACCTCGACGGGCTTCATAGGAGGCGGTCCGGGTGGGCTAGATTAAGAACCGGGCGCTTCTTCTTAAATAGCCCATATCGGGTCGCCCGAACGATAGCGGGATGCGGGTCGGTCTTCTCGTGGGCCGCTTCCAGCCTTTCCACCTAGGGCACCTCGAGGCAGTGAACTATGCTCTGAAACGCGTCGACTACCTGTATGTCGTCGTGGGGTCGGCGCAGCGGAGCCACGAAAGGGACAACCCGTTCACTGCCGCGGAGAGGATCACCATGATCAAGGGCGCCCTGGACGGGAACGGCGTCGACCCCTCGAAGTGGATGGCGATACCCATAGCCGACGCAGACTCGCATTCGCTCTGGGTTTCGAGCGTGGAATCCATGGTGCCGAAGTTTGACGTGGTGTTCACCAACGACGCACTGACGTTCCTTCTTTTCGGCGAAGAGGGGATCGACGTGAAGGCTGTCCCCTACCTCGACAGGAAGAGGTACTCGGCCACGAACGTCCGTGACAGGATACTGGAGAGGAAGGACTGGGAGAGCCTGGTCCCACCTCAGGTGGCCAGGCTGGTGAAGAAGTTCGGAGGGGTCGAGCGGGTGAGAGCACTTATGCGTAAGGACTTGAGGGGTGAGGAGCATGGATAAGCAGAAACTGATCATGCTCCCGGGTCCGACGAACGTCTCTGATCGGGTGATGAAGGCGATGCTCAATCCGATCATCAACCACCGGGGGGATGCGTTCAGGGAGCTCTACAAGGGGGTCCTGGACAGGACGAGGCACCTCTTCCAGACAGAAGGGGAGGTGGTCGTGCTCACCTCTTCGGGGACGGGAGGCGTGGAGGCGGCGGTCGAGAACCTCGTAAGGCCTGGAGACGCAGTGATCGTCCCTGTGTTCGGGGAGTTCAGCACCAGGCTCGCGGAGGCAGTCGAGATTGCCGGCGGGAAGGCGGTGAGAGTCAGCTCAGATTTCGGTACGGCACCCACTCTGGACCAGTTGAAGGCGGCCATGGGCGCCCAGGGGAACTTCAAGGCGATGTTTCTGGTTCACAACGAGACCAGCACCGGTGTGGCGATCCCCTACGTAGAGGAGGCCACGAGGCTCGCGAGAGCGCACGGAGCATTCGCCGTCATCGACGCCATCTCAAGCCTCGGAGGATACGCGATACCCGTGGACAAGTGGGGCGTGGACGTCTGCATAACCGGGAGCCAGAAGTGCATAGCGGCGCCGCCGGGGCTGGCCCTGCTTTCGATCAGCGACAGGGTGGTGGAGTTCCTGAAGAAGTCCCCACCCAAGACCCGCTACTTCGAGCTGCCCAGGTACCTCGAGTACGGCTCGAGGGGGGAGACCCCCTTCACGCCTGCGCTGCCACTCTACTACGCCCTCGACGAAGCGCTGAAGGAGCTCCTCGAGGAGGGCTTCGCGAAGAGGGTTCAGAGGCACGACAGGATGTCGGAGATGCTCTACGGCGGCCTTGCAGACCTTGGCCTGAAAGCTGTGGCCGAGAAATCGGTCCGCTCCAAGACCGTGCTGGCGACCTACTATCCGCAGGGGGTTGACGATGCAGGGTTCAGGAAGGCGCTTGCCCACGACAAGGACGTAGTCATCGCAGGCGGGTTCGGGCCGTTCAAGGGGAAGGTCTTCAGGGTCGGGTGCATGGGCCAGATCAACGAGGCCTATGTCAGGAGGACTCTGAAAGCCATCGGTGAAACGATGGCGTCCTTCCGGAGTTCATGAAAGCCTATAAACCCAACGCGGAGGCTGGTCGAATCCTATGCCGTTTGCAAAAGGGACCCTGATATTTGCAAACTACACCGCTCGCGTAAAGGACACGGGAGAGGGAATCGAGTCCACGGTCGAGGACGAGGCGAAGAAGCTGAAGATCTACGAGGAGTCGAGGAAGTACGAGCCTCGGCTCGTGGCTGTCGGGGAAGGCTGGCTCATCTCCGGGCTTGACGCCGAGGTCGCCAAGCTCTCCGTGGGCGACAGGAAGGAGATCGAGCTTCCGCCGGAGAAGGCCTTCGGGGCAAGAGACCCGACACAGCTCCGCATGGTCCCTCTGCGCAAGTTCGGAGAGAGGGAGCACGAACTCACGGTCGGAGACCAGGTAGAGGTTGACAACAGGGTCGGGACCGTACGGTTCATCGGGTCGGGGAGAGCCCAGGTGGACTTCAACCACAGACTGGCAGGGAAGTCGATCGTCTACGACTTCGAGGTCCTGAAGACGGTCGACACCGACGACGACAAGGTGAAGGCGCTCGTCAACCGCAGGCTCGCCGGAATTGGCAAGGAGGCCTCGATCGAGCTCGCAGGCGGCGACCTGACCGTCACAATCCCGGAAGAGCTGTTCCTCGTCGAGGGGCTGCAGATCATCAAGAGAGGGATATCGAATGACGTCTTCAAGTTCGTCCCGAGCCTGACGAGCCTGACCTTCGTGGAGAAGTTCAGCAATCCGAAGGCCCAGCCGAAGAAGGAGGAGCCGAAGCCCGAGACGGCCGCAGCGGCTCCCGAAGCGAAGCCGAGGAAGAAGAAGGAAGCCCCCGCGCAGACCGCCTAGATGACGCCCGTGGCCTTTGCGAGGGCCCTGGCGCTCTTGCCGTTGAGTTTCCTCCGAGACAGTATCGTGTAGCGGTCTGGCCTTATCGAACTGGCCCTCACCAGCGCTTCCACAACCATAGAGTCGTCCACCCCTATCTGCGACGCCTCGACGGGAGCACCCACGCTCTTGAGGGCAGACCTTACCCGCCTCCAGTCGATCCCGTGAAGCTTCGCCATCATTATGGTCCCGATCCCGCACTTCTCTCCATGGAGGCCGGACTCCGGCGCCACAATGTCCAGGTAGTGGCTGAAGAGGTGCTCCGAGCCAGAGCAGGGGCGGGAGCTTCCAGCTATGCCTGCCGCCACGCCTGTGCTGATCAGCGCCTCGACCAGCTCCCTGACACTCTCCCTGTCGAACCTCCCCATCCTCCTCGCGTGATCCAGCACGACGCTGGCGCTCATCAGCGCGAGGCTCGCAGAGTAGCCCCCATAGTACTCCCCCTTCACCCTGTTCGCAAGCTGCCAGTCCTTCACGGCCGTGAGCTTGGACACGAGGTCTCCGCACCCCGAGGCCAGGAGCCGCCTTGGGGCGGATGAGATGACGTCAATGTCGGCCAGGATCCCGACCGGGGGCTTCGCCATTATCGAGTACGGGCGGTCCAGCCCCTTCAGCGAGGCGAAAGGGCTCGAAATGCCGTCGTGTGACGCGCTGGTAGGGACGGAGTAGAAGGGGAGGTGCAGCTTGAAGGCAGCCAGCTTCCCCACATCGACGCTCTTGCCGCCGCCCACCCCCACAATGCACCCGGAGCCGGACGCTGCCATCATCACCCTGTTCACGTTCTCCATGTCAGCGGCCGCGACCTCGACCCATGCGGGCTCGCTACCCAGCGCCGATTCGACCGCGTCCCTGATCTTGGTGGTGACGTTCGAGCCCGACGAGATGACGACCTTCCTGTCCCCCGCCGACTCCTTGAGGAACTCCCCGAGCCTATCAATCACACCGTCACCGATCAGGACCTTGGTCGGGAGCTCCATCAGGTGGTAGGAGTCCACGTTGGCCGAGGCCGGCAGTCGTCATTTAAGGACACTGCGAAGCAGAGGCCGTTCGCGGGACTGTTCGACGGTGAGACGCTCGAAAGATTAAATAAGGAACTGGCTCACGCCGGTCCTGTCTCTTCTTCGGGAGGCTAATGGACACTATGTCAATGGATTTCAGAGTAGGTAGAAAGACAGTAGGCTCGGCGGTCTATCATGGCACCACGACGGTCGGCCTCGTCTGTTCCGACGGCGTCGTGCTAGCCACGGACACGAGGGTGACCGCCGGAGGATTCATCGCCCACAAGCGGGGGAAGAAGCTGCTGAAGATAGACGACAACATCGCGATGACGATCTCTGGGGGGGTGGCCGACGCCCAGAACGTCGTCGACACTCTGAAGTACTACACCAACCTCTACAGGATCGAGAAGGGGAGGCAGATGCCTGTGAAGGCGGCCGCCCAGGTCGTCTCGAATGTCCTCTTCTCCTCGAGGCTCTACCCGTTCATCGCCGACGTCCTCGTCGGCGGGGTGGACACAGCGGGCGGATCGCTGTTCAACGTCGACTTCTTCGGGTCCATGAACAAGGAGAAGATGATAGCCACAGGGAGCGGCTCTCCGGTCGCATACGGCATACTCGAGGCCGAGTTCAAGGAAGGCATGACTGCCTCCAAGGCGTACCCCCTGGCGGCGAAGGCCATCATAGCGGCGACCCGCAGGAACGTGGCCACAGGTGACCACTTCGACATTGCCGTCCTGGACAAGGAGGGGTTCAGGGAGATATCGGAGCAGGAGAAGGACAAGCTCCTCGCTCAATTTACAACTGAAAATTAGTCTTGGAACAGAAAGCCAACGGCGTAAGCCTGATGAGCGCAATCCTGAACAGTATCCCAGCGGAGGCTCAGATCACAAGAATAGAGTACGAGGGTCCGAGGATCGCGCTTTACACGAGGAACCCCGCCTTCCTCCACAAGAACAGCTACGTGATCTCCGAGATAGTCAACTCCCTGAAGAAGCGGGTCGTCACCAGGACTGAGAAGTCCATAAGGAAACCGGAGAACGAGGCGAGACAGATACTCGAGAGAACCTTCCCCACCGAGGCGGGCGTGTCGAACTACTTCTTCGACGACGCGCTGGGGGAGATAACCGTCGAGGCCGAGACCCCCAGGCTGCTTTCACAGGAGGCGGGCTTCGACCTCGGGGCAGCCATGGATCAGACAGGATGGAAGATCAGGGTGAGGAAGGCGCCGCACATCAAGTCGACCGCGATCCAGAACATGTACTACGCCCTGAAGGTCGGGAGCGAAGCGAGAGAGAAGTTCCTCAGGGAGCTGGGGGAGGCGATATTCAGGCCGAGAATCGCGGCCGAGGAGCACGTCACCATCAAGACCCTGGGCTCGTTCCAGGAGGTCGGCAGGTCCTGCATCCTGGTCGAGACGGCCGAGAGCAAGGTGATGCTCGACTGCGGCATCCACCCGGGGTCGAGGAACACGTGGGACGCGTACCCGAGGCTTGACTGGGCGGACATCGCGCCCAGGGACATCGACGCGATAGTGATCAGCCACTCGCACCTGGACCACATGGGGTTCCTGCCGGCCATGTACAAGTACGGCTATGACGGGCCCGTGTACTGCACCGAGCCGACCCTCCCGCTGATGACCCTCCTTCAGAACGACTTCGTGAAGATCGCCCAGATAGAGGGGGGGAGGCTGATTTACGACCAGAAGGACATACGGAACGTCATCCAGCACGCGATAACCCTCCCGTACGGGATGGTCACGGACATCTCCCCGGACATCAAGCTCGTGTTCAACAACGCAGGGCACATCCTCGGCTCGGCTACCGTCCACCTCCACATCGGGGAGGGAGCGCACAACATAGTCTACACCGGGGACTACAAGTACGGCAGGACCCAGCTTTTCGACTCGGCGACCTGGAACTACCCGCGGGTCGAGACGCTCATCACGGAGAGCACCTACGGGGCCAAGGAAGACATCATGCCCGTCAGGGAAGAGGTCGAAATGAACTTCGTCAACGCGATCAACGAGACTCTCAAGAACGGGGGGAAGGTGCTGATCCCGATACCCGCAGTCGGGAGGGCGCAGGAGATCCTGCTCGTGCTGGACCAGTACATGCGGAACAAGATGCTCGTCGAGGCCCCCGTGTTCACTGAGGGGATGATATCCGAGGCGACGGCGATACACGTCTCGTACGCCGACTACCTTTCGAGGGAGCTGCGGACGAAGATCCTCGAGGAAGGGGTGAACCCGTTCAGGTCGGAGTACTTCACCGAGGTGGAGCACCCGACAGACAGGGAAGAGGCGTACCGTGAGGGGCCCGCAGTCATCATGGCAACCTCAGGGATGCTCGAGGGTGGGCCGGTCCTGGACTACTTCGAGCATCTGGCGCCTTCCGAGAAGAACAAGATCCTGTTCGTCTCGTACCAGGTCCAGGGGACCATAGGGCGGAGGGTACTCGACGGAGGGAGCCAGGCGAGCCTAATGGACCAGAACGGGAAGATCAAGATCGTCGACGTGAAGGCCAAGGTGCAGAAGATCGAAGGATTCAGCGGCCACAGCGACTACAACCAGATCATACGGTTCGTCGGGAAGGTGAGGCCGAAGCTCCAGCTCGTCCTCGTGAACCACGGGGAGAAGCGGAAGACTGAGAACTTGGCCTACGCCATACAGCGGATCTACAGGATCCCTGCGATCCACCCGGCGGTTCAGGAAGCGATAAGGGTCTACTGAAGGTATCGCCGCGACCGCGCAGAACGCGTCGGCGCTATTGCAGACCGCGCCAGATCCTTACGCCAGGCGGGGTGATGACCACCCTCTCGTCCCCGAGCCTCGCGATGTCCCCGCCGACCGAGGTCGCGAATTCGTAGAGCTGCTCCACGGATGACTTCAGCTCCTCAAGACTCTTCTGGGCGAGCGGGGTCACCTTCAGGATCACGATCGTCTTGTTGGTGACGTCCTCCTGTATCTTCGGGAGGTCTTCGATGCTGCGGAGGGCGAGCGCCTTCAGAAGAATCTCCTTGCTCTTCCCTTCCATCTTCCTTTCCTGCATCACTCCGGACATGTACTGGTTGTTTCTCCTTTGCTCGCGGCCATTATTAAGCCTAGGGCGGCATTGCAATTCTATGATAGGCATGAATTAGTTAGACCCAGTTGTAGAGTTTTGTTCAGAGACCGCAGAATCCGTTCTCAGAATATAAGGGGAGGGGTCCCCGAAACTGAAGGCTTAGAGCGACTTGTGCAGGTTCCAGAACCTGTCCCCCACGTGATGGAGGTTCTTGATGCAGCCGCCCTTCGACATCTCCTGAGCCTCCGCGCCTGCGACGATCGAGTCTCCGACGGCTATTGCTCTCCCCTTCTTCTCCTCCTTGACCACGACGGTCCTTCCAGCCGCGCCCCAGTCGTCCAGCTTCCTTATCCCCGGGCGCATGACATCCGCCCCGTTGAGCAGGAAACGGATCGCGCCCTCGTCCACGACCACGGACGGAAAGAGCGCCAGGGTAGAGGGAGCCCCCAGGAATGGGAAGAACCGCCCCCCGGACTGGACGAACTCGAACCCGTCGATCGACACGAAGACCACGCCCTCCTCGGGCTCGGCGCACTGGGCCTGTGCGGACTTCGGCAGGTTGAGCGCCAGCCCCAGAGCAGCCTCGATCTTCGATATCATCTCAGTGGAGTCGCGGCGTGAGAGGACCCACTTCTTCAACTGGGCCGTGGCGAATATCTGCTTAAATAAATGAATTCGGACGGCCGGCACAAGGGAAACAATTGTCCGTAGACATGGCGGTAAAGGAACTCGAAACGAGCATGGGGAAGGTCGTCCTCATCAAGCTGAAGGGAGGGAAGGTGATCAGGGGCAGCCTCCAGGGCTTCGACCAGCACATGAACCTGGCGCTGGAGAAGGCGGAGGAGGTGGCGGAAGACGGCCAGTCGACGAACCTTGGCACGCTCATAGTAAGGGGGGACAACATCATCATGATCTCCCCACCGCCGGGCTAAGACAGCGGGTGTCCTGCTAAGATCTGGCCGCCGGCAGCCGCATCGACTTTTATACTAAGCACGCAGGAGCACGGGCAAGGAATCACCTGCATGGTCGATGTTCTGACTGCGTTGGTCGCGGGGGTGGTGGGTCTCGGCCTGGGCGGACTTGCCGCTCATTACGTCTTCGACTCGCGCGTCAGGACTGAGAGGGTGGCCGTCCCTCGCCCCGAGCCCGGCGCTAGGAACATGGACTCCATAGTCACGTCGGCCGACCTTGAGCGCTCGAGGAGGGAGATGCGCACGGTCATGGTGGAGAGGGATCTGCTTTCGTCTGCCATGATGAAGCTGTACGAGGCGGAGTCGGAAGGAAGGATCACACGTGAGGAGAGGGAGATGATCTCGAAACGGTACAGCGACCAGATAAAGGACCTGCAGTCGAAACTCAAAGACGTCGAGCTTGTGGTCGAGGTCGGAGAACTGGAGGGCCTGAGAGGGGAGCTCGTGACTCTTTTTGAAAGCAAGATCCAGAACATCGAAGCCCGCCTTGACGCTGCGAAGCAGAGGCTGGGCGTGACCGCTCAGCCGGCGGTGAAGAAGGAGGCCGCCCCGAAGGTCGAGAAGGGGACGGACCTGGAGCGGGTGGTGGAAAGGAGGGCGAAGTCCGAAATGAGCGAGTCTGAGAAGAGGGTCAAGGAGATCAGGGACGAGGTCATGGACGCGCTTACCCGCCTCGAGCAGATCGACATAGAAAAGAAGCAGCAGGAAAACTGATGGACAGGCTCAAGGAAGCTCTGAGAGGCGTCGCCCGGGAGCTCGCGAAGAGCATCGGGTCCGGCACCACTCTGGGCCTTGGGAGCGGTTCTACGGTCGCCACCCTTCTGGAAGAGCTCTCCCCGCTGGTCATCGCGAAGACGAAGGGGGTCAACGGCGTCGCGACGTCGACGCAGATCGAGCTGGTCGCCTCCAGGTGCGGCGTGAACCTGGTGCCCTTCCGAGGCTCGGTGGACCTTGTCATCGACGGCGCCGACCAAGTGGACGAAGGGCTGAACATGATCAAAGGGGGCGGAGGAGCCCTCCTCAGGGAGAAGATCGTGATGGGGAGCGCGAAGAGCGTCGCGGTCGTCGCCGCAGAAAACAAGTTCGTAAAGAGGCTCTGCGAGAACGGCGTGAGGATTCCGGTCGAGGTGTTTCCCATGGCGAGGGAGAGCGCCAAGGTCAAGCTGTCCATGCTAGGCGGCGTCCCCGACGAGAGGCTGCTGCAGAAGGGGTATCCGTACTTCACTGAGAACGGGAACATCATCCTCGACACCATGTTCGAGCCCGTGGAGGACCCTCGGGAACTCGAGATGAAGGTGAGGTCGACCCCAGGCGTCGCCGAGGTCGGGATCTTCACGTTCAAGCCGATAACGGTCTACAGGCTCGGGACGGACGGGAGCTTTGAGAGACTCCAATCAAACGACTAGACTTAAAAACACCTGACAGGGACGAGCAGTTGCACAATGACTCGTGAAGTAGACTACAAGACCACGCCGATTGACCCGAACTTCCAGTCGAAGCCTGACCAGTATCCTGTGACCGGGGAGCACAATGGCCACAAGGTGAGGGCTCAGGGGACCTCGAGGATGGGAGGGGACGGGAAGCCCTATCCCACGACGAACGGGATCCATGGGAGCCAGGTGGCCGTGGACTGGGAAGCGTGCACCGCTGACGGCGTTTGCATGGACGTCTGCCCTGTCTTCGTGTTTGAATGGACCCTCAATCCCGGGCAGGCAGGGACGGGCAAGGACAAGATAATCGCACAGGGTACCCCTGAGTGGGACCAATACCGGACAGACAAGTCCGAGCCGGTGCGCGAGATGGACTGCATCTTCTGCATGGCGTGCGAGACGAGCTGCCCGACTCAGGCAATCAAGATCACGCAGCCATAGGCCTCGAGGACGCGTCAGCCCTCTCGTCCCGGTGAGCCCGCTGGGCGGCCGCTGAGACTGACCTTCGGCGAGTCGCTTAAAGAGAACTAGCTGGCGGGGTCAGGCTTGCCCAACGTCCGCGGGTACGCGCTCGTAGTCGTCCTTTCGGCGATATGGGGGCTCGCTTTCGTAGCCATCAGGCAGGCCGACTTCGAGCTGAGCGCGGTCAATCTCACCCTTCTGCGCTGGCTCATCGTCAGCGCGGGATTCCTCGCCCTCTACCCTGTGATGAGGAAGTCTTCGATCAGGTCCAAGTTCGAGTGGAAGGACTTCCCCAGACTGCTGGTTGTGGCACTCACCAGCGTCGTGATCTATCATCTCTCGCTCAACACGGCGGAGAAGCAGGTCGACGCATCCCTTGCGGGGCTGCTGATTTCGATTGGGCCTTTGACTACGGTCCTCCTCTCCGCTGCCCTGCTGCACGAGAGGGTCGGACGTAGGGTCTGGCTGGCCGTGGTGCTTGCCATCGCCGGTTCGGCGCTCATCTCGAGCCCGGACCTGACTCTCGGGTCGACCACCATCACCGGCCCGCCGCTTGTGGTTGTGGCAGCGGTGGCCAGCGCCACCTTCACTGTCGTGTCCAAGCCGCTGACGACGAAGTACGGACCCTTCGCGGTCGCCGCGTGGGCGGCCTTCCTCGGGACAGCCATCCTCTCGCCCCTCATTTCGCAGAGCCTGCTGCAGCAGGCCGAGAGCATGACCGCCGCGGGGTGGGGGTCGGTCCTCTACCTGGCCCTGCTCAGCACGGTCCTCGCCAACATGATATTCTTCACGCTCGTGTCGAAGCACGAGCTCTCCCGCCTCGGGGTGCAGCTGTACCTGGTCCCGGCCGTGAGCGCGGTTGGAGGGGTGGTCATACTCGGGGAGACCCTTGCCGGCGCCACCGTAGCAGGGGGCGCGCTGCTGCTGATAGCCGTCGGACTTGGAACGAGCCGCCATCACTAGTCAGCAAGCTTTTTGTGGCGAGGCAAGCGGGAGCCACGAAAGCCATGGAAGAGGACGCGGATCTAAAGCTTCTGGAGCAGAAGAAGCTGGAGGCCATGAAGAGGAAGCTCAGGGCGGCCGCCCCAGTCCCCAAGGAGGAGAAGACCGACAGGCAGGTGGTCGAAGGGATGCTGTACGACCGCGGAGACGAGGTACTTGAAGCGGCCTACTCCTTCTACCCTAGCGAGACGCAGCGGCTGGTGAAGGAGCTGGCGACCATGATAAGGGACGGTCGGCTTTCGGAGAAGGTGGCGGGCGGGGAGCTCTATTCGATATTCAGGCAGCTCGGTCTTAGGTTCAGGCTCAACACGTCGATCAGGGTGATGGACCAGGGGAAGCTGGTCGACCTGAGCGAGAAGCTGGGGAGGAAGAAGGAGGGTTGACGGAGAGGGCGGCCAGGGTCCCTGTCGTGACAGAGAAGGTCACGGCGACCCCCGAGGCTGACGGCGCGGTGCTCGTGTGCGGCCTCCCCGGCAGCGGCTACGTCGGCAAGCTGGCCGCAGACCATCTCGTCAGCTCGTTCAAGCTGAAGAGGGTCGCCGAGTACTCGAGCGGGACCTTCCCGCCCCAGGTGAGCGTAAGGGAGGACGGCACCGTGGACCCGCCCAGGGGGGAGCTGTTCTTCGCTCCCGCGAGGAAGGGGAAGTACCTCTTCGTCTTCACGGCAGACGCGCAGCCGACCACCGCAGAAGGCGAGTATGAGCTGTCGGACGCGGTCGTCAGGTTCGCCAAGAAGTGCGGGGTGAAGAGGGTCTACACCCTCGCCGCGTACATAACCGGCTCCTTTTCGAGTTCCCCCAAGGTCTACGGCGCAGGGACTTCGCGCGCGATGCTCAAGGCCCTCACAGACAACGGCGTCACTCTGATGAAGGACGGGGGGATAAGCGGGATGAACGGGCTACTCATCGGCATGGCTGCGCTCAGAGGCCTCGAGGGGGCCTGCCTGCTCGGGGAGACCTCGGGGTACGTGGTCGACGCCGGGGCGTCGAAGGCCGTGCTGGAGCTCCTTTCGAAGGTGATAGGTCTGCCCATCGACACTTCCAAGCTGAAGGAGAAGGCGGAGGAGACTCAGAAGGTCATCAGCCAGCTCCAAGCCATGGCCGAGCAGTCGAGGGAGGCCGCGCCCCAGGCCGGGCGGGAACAGAGGCCCGGGTACATAGGGTAGCCGATTAGAACGGGAAGAAGTCCGGGAACCTGACGCCGAAGGCGGCAAGCAGGATGAAGTCGATTATCAGGAGGATTATCCAGGCCAGGATCACGATCCCGACGGCGCCGAGCCAGGAGGTGTGGAACGCCCCCCTGAACACTGCGAGCCAGGCCAGGAGCCCGACGAGCAGCGCGAAGACGCCGGCCGACGGTCCGATGACAGCACCGAGGGCGTAGGCAACCACGAAGAACACGACGTAGTAGACTATGACCCCGCCCAGCGTCGCGCCCATGGCGTTCCCGAATCCCGCGCCTCCGCCCTTGATCATCTTCGCTGCGAAGTACACCGGGATCGAGACGACCACCCACAGGATGACGAGGCCGACGACGTAGACGAGGAGGCCTACCGGGTCTGTGGGGAAGTGGGGAGAGAACACAGTTTCACCCTTTGATGTTGCCCACAGGCCTCAGGGCGACCACCTTCTTGGATATTCCGGCCCGGTCCATCGTCTCCACGACCTCTGAGATGTCCTTGTAGGCCATGCCGGCCTCCTCGGCTAGGCCGTCCATGGTGGCAGCCTTCACGTAGATCCCCCTTTCCAGCATCTTCCGCTGAAGCTCGGCGCCGCGCACCTCCCTCTTCGCAGCGGTCCTCGACATGGTCCTCCCGGAGCCATGGGCGGTGGAGCCGAAGGTGTCCTCCATGGCCTTCGCGGTCCCGACGAGGAGGTACGACCCTGTCTCCATCGAACCGCCGATGATCACCGGCTGCCCGACGTCCCTGTACGATGCGGGTATGTCCTGATGCCCCGGGCCGAAGCTCCTGGTGGCCCCCTTCCTGTGGACGAGGACCTCCATGCTGGAGCCGTCGTACCTGTGCTTCTCCACCTTGGCGACGTTGTGGCACACGTCGTAGATCAGGTGCATGTCTAGAGCCTCCGCGTCCCTGTGGAAGACCTTGGCGAAGGCGTCCCTCACCTTGTTGACGATTATCTGTCTGTTGACGAAGGCGAAGTTGGCCGCGCAGACCATGGCCGAATAGTAGTCCTTCCCTTCCTTCGAGTTGAACGGCAGGCATGCAAGGTCCCGGTCTCTGACCTCTATGCCGAACCGCCTCATCCCCGACTCGAAGTTGCGCAGGTAGTCAGTGCAGACCTGGTGGCCGAAGCCTCTGCTCCCGCAGTGGATCATGACCATGACCTGGTCGTCGTGGACGATTCCGAACTCCTTGGCCAGCGCAGGGTCGAAGTACCTGTCGGGGTCCACAACCTGGATCTCCAGGTAATGGTTCCCTGAGCCGAGGGTGCCGAACTGGCTCACGCCTCGGGTGATTGCCTGCCTGCTCACCTTCGATATGTCGGCCCCCCGGATGTACCCCCCTTCTTCGACGTGCTCGGGGTCGTCGTCCCAGGCCAGGTCGTGCTCCGCGCACCACCTGACCCCTAGCGAGGTGATATCCCCCATCTGTGACTGGGCGAAGCTCTGCGAGCCCTTCACGCCGACTCCAGCGGGAACGAGGCTGAAAATCAGGTCGACAAGCTCCTTGACCTTCGGTTTGACCTCTGAAAAGCGCAGATTCGTGCGTATGAGGCGCATCCCACAGTTCACGTCGAAACCGACCCCTCCTGGAGAGATTATCCCCTTTTCCGTGTCGAATGCGGCCACCCCGCCTATCGGGAAGCCGTACCCCCAGTGGGCGTCGGCCATTGCGTAGGAGTATCTGACTATTCCGGGGAGGCAGGCGACGTTTGTGACCTGCTCGATGACCCCCGAGTCCATGTTGTCCAGGAGCTTCTTGCTTGCGTAGATCCTGGCGGGGACGTGCATCCCCTGCTTGTAGGAGGTGGGGATCTCCCATGCGACGTCTGAGACCTGCTTGATGGCTGGATTAGATGTCAGGAGTCAGCACCCTGAAACTCTGCTGCTTCGGCTTTACTTCTTTAAGCGTTTGGAGGTCAGATGTCCAGCACGACCGTCGTCCTCCACCTGCGCCCCTCGTGTTTCACCCCGAAGAGGTGCATAGTCACAGCCTTGACGTCGTTCCTCAGTCTGTGCCTCTCCCTGTCGATGGCCTCTCCCTTGATCACGGCCGTCAGCGAGGTCCCCTGCGGGGAGACCTTCACCTCGTACTCTTTGAAGAGGAGGGACTCGACGTCCTTGATCACTATCAGCTCGGTCATGAAGTCGTACAGGAGGCGGTCGAGGTCCTCGGACTCGAGGGAGAAACTCCGCTCGGTAGTCGGTCGCAGCGTCTTCGGGTCCACCATTATGTCTGTGATTGCCGCACCGCAGGTCTCGAAGAGCCCGTCCGGGCTATCTGACTCAGCCTCGAAGGCTATGTCTGCCAGCGCGACGTCCGGAAGGAACCTGAAGGGCATATCGGTGCCGTCGCCGTCCTTGTACCTGACCTCTTAACCTATGCGAAGCTAGGCATTCGCGCCCGGTATGATTCCGAGCTCCTTCCCGGCCTTCTCGAAGGCGCCTATCGCGAAGTCAAGGTCCTCCCTGGTCAGGGCCGCGTTCATGATGGTCCGTATCCTCGCCCTCCCCTGGGCCACCATCGGGTACACGATCGGAAGAGCGAAGACGCCTGTCTCGAACAGCCTGGAGCTGAGCTTCTTCGCGGCGCCGCTCTCCCCGACCATGACGGGGGTGATCGGGGTCTCGCTCCTGCCGACGTCAAACCCGAGGTCTCTCATTGCCTTCTTGAAGTAGCGGGTGTTCTCCCAGAGTCTCTGGACGTGCTGAGGCTCGCTTTCAAGCACGTCGACTGCAGCGAGGCACGCGGCAGCCACTGCGGGGGGGTGCGAGCCGCTCAGGAGCCAGGTCCTGGACTTGTTGTAGGCGAAGTTCACGAGGTCTTTCGAACCCGAAACATGCCCGCCAACGACGCCGAACGCCTTCGAGAACGTCCCCATCTCGACCTGGACCCTGTCCCTCGACAGGCCGAAGTGGGAGACGATCCCCCTCCCTCCCTCTCCGAGGACCCCCTCCCCGTGGGCGTCGTCCACGTAGACCATGGCGCCGTGCTCGGCCCCGAGGCCAGCGACCTTGTCGAGGGGGGCGATGTCGCCGTCCATCGAGAACACCCCATCGGTGATGATCAGGATCCGCCTGAACCCAGGCGATGCGCGCTCGGACTCGTCAAGGACCCTGGCGAGGTCGTCGGGGTCCGCGTGCTTGTACACCTTCCTTTCCGCCTGCGACAGGCGCACGCCGTCTATGATGCTCCCGTGGTTCAGCTCGTCGCTGATTATGAGGTCGCCCTTCCCGGCGAGCTGAGGTATCAGACCCGCGTTCGCCGCGAACCCGGTCTGATAGACGAGAGAAGCCTCGGCTCCCTTGAACTTCGCCAGCCGCCTCTCCAGCTCGACGTGCAGGTCCATGTTGCCGGCGATGGGCCTCACCGAGCCCGACCCCGCGCCGTGAGTCCGGACCGCCTCCATGGCTGCGGCCTTCACCTTGGGGTGGTTGCTCAGCCCCAGGTAGTTGTTCGAGCAGAACATGAGCACCTTCTTGCCGTCGACCGTGCACCAGGGCGTGCTCGGCCCGCGCAGTATCCGGAGTCTCCAGTCCAGCTCCTGCCGGACAAGATCGTCGTATTCCTCTCTGAGGAAAGAGGTGGGGTCCCTCATGCCGCTCGTGAAGTGAAGGCCTGCCTGTGGTTAAACGCCTTTTCCCCAGCACGGAGCCTTTGCCGCAGTCTGGCGAGCATGTCTGTCACCATGCTGGCCATGTCGTACTCCTCCTTCCAACCCCAGTCGCGCCGGGCTGCAGAGTCGTCGATGGACTTGGGCCAGGAGTCGGCGATGGCCTGCCTCGAGTCCGGAGAATACGTCGCCTTGAACCCGGGGATGTGCTTCATGATCTCTGACGCGAGCTCCCCTGCCGAGAAGCTCATCGCTGCGAGGTTGTAGCCCGTGTGGAGCTTCACCGTCTCTTCGTCCGCCTCCATGATCTCCATCGCCCCCCGGAGGGCGTCGGGCATGTACATCATGGGGAGGACAGTATCCTTCCTGAGAAAGCACGTGTAGCGCCCGGTCTGAAGGGCGGAGTAGAATATCTCGACGGCGTAGTCCGTGGTCCCGCCCCCGGGCTTGGCCTCGCTGCTGATGAGGCCGGGGAACCGGACGCTCCTGACGTCAAGCCCGTGCTTCAGCGAGTAGTAGGACGAGAGGAGCTCCCCTGCCACCTTGGTCACGCCGTAAATCGTGGTAGGGTTCAGGGGGGTCATCTGCGGCGCCCTGAGCTTCCTCGCGTCTGGCCCGAACACGCCGATCGAGCTCGGCCAGAATATCCTGCGGACGCCGTGCCGGGTCGAGGCGTCCAGGATGTTCTTCAGCCCGTCCATGTTCACGTCCCAGGCGAGGTCGGGGTTGGCCTCCCCTGCGGCAGAGAGTATCGCTGCCAGATGGTAGATCATGTCGACCTTGTGCGCCTTGATTGCCCGCTCGACCGACGGGAGGTGCATGACGTCGAGCTGCTCAAGCACCCCTGCCGACACCTGGGCGCGCGTGACCGCCTTGTCCGTGGCCACGACGTTCTTGTAGCCGTACCTCTTCCGCAGAGCGACGACGAGCTCGGAGCCGATCTGCCCTGCCGCGCCGGTAACCAGCACCTTGGGCGACAATAGCGCTGCCGACTAGGCTGGGGTTAAAACGTTGATGCCTAGGACAGAATCTTCATCGTAATCGTCGACACGACACCAGGCTTCGACCTCAGATTGTCTGCGATTATCGACTTCACGGCCTGGTCGTCCGCTCCCTCGACCATGACGAGCAGGTCGTAGAGGCCGTACAGCTGGTAGACCGAGGTGATGCCCGTCATGCCTTTGAGGGCAGAGATGCTCTGCTCCTCGGTCCCTGGGCTGAGGTTTACGAGGACTATCGCCCTTTCCATGCGCCTCAACTCCGCGGCCTAGGATTAAAAATTATGCTATGGGCTCAGGCGTGCGAGATTCGCTCCACCGCCTCTGAGAGGGGAAGGAGTTGCTCCTTCCTGGACCTCATGTCGCGCAGGGTCACGGCGTTGGCCTTGAGCTCCCTCTCCCCCACGATCGCAGCCCAGGTCGCCCCGAGTCGGCTCGCGTCCTCCAGCTGCTTGGAGAGGGCCTTCGCCTGCAGGGGGGTCTCACATGGAATCCCGCCCTCCCTGAGGACCTTCTGCACATTCAGGGCATAGGCCGCGGCCTGCGGGCCCGCAGAGGCGACGTAGACGAGCAGACCAGGGGGACGGGGGTGAGGCTCTATCGACATCGCGGTCCTCTCTATGCCGCCCGCGGCCCCGGTTGCCGAGAGGTCGGCCCGTCCGAATATCCTCGGGAGCGCGTCGTACCGGCCACCACCGAACAGGGAGCCGAGCTTCGGATTGCGGGCGTCGGAGGCCTCGAAGACTATGCCGGTGTAGTAGTCGATGCCCCTGACGATGCTCATGTTGTACTCGACGTTCTTCAGGCCGCGGGAGTCGAGTATGTCCGCGAGCGACCTGAGCTCGTTCACTGACTCGAGGTGGAGCTCCGACGCCCTCGCCAGCACGGCGTCCGGCTTGCCCCTGAGCGAGCCGAACTCGAGCAGCCCGTCCACCTCGCTCGCTTCGAATCCCTTCGTCGCGTACTCCGCCCTGAGTTCGGCCGCAGACTTCTTCTCCACCTTGTCGAGGGCCCGCATCAGCTCGACCAGCCTGTCCTCCTGTTCGATCCCGAGCTTCTTCCGGATGTAGTCTTCGACCACCCGCCTGTCCCCCACCTTCACGAGGAAGGCGATCCCCAGCTTCCTGAGTATGGCCGAGCTGGCGTCAATCACCTCGGCATCGGCTTCGACGGAGGGAGGCCCGAAGACCTCCAGGTCCCACTGGTGCGACCACCTGTATCTCCCGTACTGGGGCTCGTCGTACCTCCAGATCCCGCCAGATGCCGCGAGCTTGGCAGGGAGCTTCAGGTCCTTCCGGGAGCACACGTAGCGCGTTATCCCTACCGTCAGGTCGAAGCGGAGGCCTATGTCGCGCCCTGCCTTGTCCTTGAACCAGTAGATCTCCTTGTCAATCCCCTCCCCGCTCTTGGCCCTCAGAGTGGAGAGGTGCTCCAGGGAGGCGGGTTCCATGACGCGGAAGTTGTAGAGCCTGCAGACCTCGTCGAAGGCGGCCTCCACCTTCGCCTGGAGGGCGAAGCGCGCCGGCTCCACGTCGTCCACCCCTCTCGGGAGGGACAGGTCCATTCAGTCCGCCTTCCGCTTCAGCGACGAGAGCTGGGCGAGCATCGCCGTCAGCTGCAGCTCAGGCTGAGAACCCTGGACCAGGCGGAAGTCGTACTCCGCCAGTATCGATATCGCTTTCGCCATGTCGGGGACCTTCATGCCCCCCAAGGCCTCGTTGGCGAACTTCAGGAAGTCCCTCTCCGGGATCCCGTACACCCTCGTCAGCTCCACCATCTCGGTCCTGGCTCCCTCGAAGTCCCCGCCGATCGCGGTCTCGACGATTTCTGCGACCCTGGCCTTCACGCTTGCGCCAGACACGGCCTTCACTGACTCGGACGTGAGCTCCCCGGAGGCAGACGCTGCCTGCATCAGGTTGATGGCCTGACGGAGGTCGCCGCCGCTTGCTTCGTAGATGGCCCCGAAGACCGCATCGCCGGGGGACTTCAGCTTCTCCTTCTTGGCGATGGACTTCAGGTGGTCTGTGACCGAGGCCTCGTCGAGGCGCTGGAACCGGAATATCGCGCACCTGCTCTGCAGCGGCTCGATTATCCCCGATGAGTAGTTGCATATCAGGATGAACCGGGTGAGCTCCGAGTTCTCCTCCATGACGCGCCTTAGGGCGGTCTGTGCGTCGGCGGTGGTCTCGTCCGCCTCGTCAAGGACCACGAGCCTGAACGGCACCCCCTCGACCCTGTCGGCGAAGCGTGCGAACGTCTTGATCCTATGCCTCACCGTGTCTATCCCCCTTTCGTCCGACGCGTTGAGCGACAGGGTATAGTCCCTCCAGCGCTCGCCCAGCAGCTGCTTCGCGATTATCATCGCCGTGGTCGTCTTCCCCGAACCAGGAGGACCGGCGAAGAGGAGGTGCGGGAGCTCGGCCTTCTTTCGGAGGAGGAGACCGAGCCTTTGCTTGATGGCGACCTGGTCGACCAGGTCGTCGAGCTCAGTGGGCCTGTACTTCTCGACCCACATGAGGTCTTCGATGGGCATCTGATTCTGGCACGAGTCGACTGCGGTTCTTATTTATCCGTTGGCGGGCTGAAACGGGTTCACGCGCTCGCCACTTTCACGCCCAGGTAGAGCTTCGCCAGCTCCTGGTGCGCCAGGAGTTCCTTGGCCGTGCCTGCGAAAGCGTTGCGTCCACCGACGAGGAGGTATGCCCTGTCCCCTATCTCCAGCGCCCGCCGTGCGTTCTGCTCCACCAGTACGATGGTCATCTGCCTCTCCTTCGCGAGAGACTGTATCGTCTTCAGGACCTGCGTGGCGTACTTCGGTGAGAGGTTCGCCGTGGGCTCGTCGAACATTATGACCTTCGGCTTCCTGAGGAGAGCCATCGTCATGGCGACCATCTGCCTCTCCCCCCCGCTGAGGTTGACGACCTTGGACGCAAGGTACGAGTTCAGCTGCGGGAAGATTCCCAGTGAGTCTTTCACCCTGGCCTCGTAGTCGCTCTTGGAAACGGTATACGCGGCCATCTTGAAGTTCTCGGTCACGCTCAGCTGGGTGAAGACGGCGTCCGTCTGAGGGAGATAGGCTAGGCCCGACCTTGCGATGACGTGTGACGGGTGGCCATTGAGTGTCTTCCCGTCCATGGATACGCTCCCCTTGTAGATGTTCGTGAGCCCGGCGATGGTCTTCAGGAGAGTGCTCTTCCCGGAGCCGTTGGGTCCGACGACTATCGTGAGCTCTCCCGGGGCGGCTTCCATGGAGACGTCGCTGAGAATCTGGAGCTTGCCGTATCCCGAAGACACGCCCTCGACCTTCAGCACCGGCTACGCACCAAGGTATGCCTCTATGACCTTCGGATCGGCCATCACGAGCTCGGGCTTCCCGGCGGCCACGACCTTCCCGAGCGCCATGGCCGTCACCACGTCCACGTAGCTGAGCGCGATGTCAAGCCTGTGCTCAACTATGAGGAATGTCACGCCGAGTTCGTCGCGGAGCCTCAGAATCCGCGCAAAGATCTCGTGCGCCAGGGTCGGGTTGACCCCGGAGATCGGCTCGTCGAGGAGGACGAGCTTTGAGCCGCTCATCAGCGCCCGCGCGAGCTCAAGGAGCTTCATCTGACCGCCGCTAAGCGTGTTCGCTCTCGCGTTCCACATCTTGCCGAGCCCAAGGAGCACGATGAGTTTCATCGCCCTCTCGGTCGCTTCGCTCTCCTGCCTGTTCCACCTACGCCTGAAGAACGCCTTCAAGAAAGACTCTCCCGGGTTTCCCTTCTCTGCGACGAGCACGTTCTCCAGGACCGTGAGCTTCCAGAACAAGGTCGGGATCTGGAAGGTGCGCCCGAGACCCATGTTGTACATCTTGTACGCTGGGAGCCCGGTCACGTCCTTCCCCTCGAGGAGAACCCTCCCCGAATCAGGCTTGTAGAAGCCGCTGATGACGTTGATGAGCGTCGTCTTGCCGGATCCATTCGGCCCAATCAGAATGTTCACCTTCCTTTCCTCGACGTCCAGTGTAACGCCGTCTAGGGCGTTGAGGCTGCCGAATGACTTCCTAATCTCCTTGACTTCGAGGAGCGAGGCCATTGGGAATCACAAAAAGAGGATGGGGGATCTCTTAGCTTACGGTGCACTTACCCAGGATACGCTATCTGAGTTGTAGTCGTAGGTCCCAGCCAGCACCCATGAGTAGGTGGTGCCTGATGCAACCACTTTCCAGATCTGGTACGAGCCAGGGATCCTATCGTTGCCGTCGAGTCCTTCCCAGCCGGTTAGGCCGTAGAAGCCGTTGGCTACCTGCACGAAGACGCTGTGAATGGCCGCCCCGGAGTTCTGACCCGCCGTCATGATCGACAACGCTGCAAGCCATACGTCGTCGTAGCCTTCCATCGTGTAGAAGACTCCGCCACCTGTGATGGCTGCGAGCGCCGGAGTGCCGGCGTACTTCTGGTAGAATTCCAAGGTCTTTGTGTTGTTGACTACATTGAAGAGTGTGGATGGGAGCTCAACGTGCGAAGTGTACTGGCCGACGGTGGAATTGCTCAGAAGCGAGTTCTGGGCCGTTCCGTCGCTGCCATACCACGGCACATTGTTGTAGATGGTTGGGCTCTGCGTGGACGCCTGCTGGAGCATCGGACCGATCTCTTGGAAGGAAATCGAGACGATCGCTACGTGTCCAGCGGCGGCACCTGTGTTGAGAGTGTTGAATTCGTTCGTCACCTGGGTTATGAGTGAAGTGAAGTCTGTCGTGGACGTGGCGTACTTGTATGGCCCGCCGATGGCCGAAGCCGACAGTCCGTCCTGGATCAGGATGGATCTGGTCGCGTTGGCCAGGCCGCCTCCATAGGTGTCATCCCTGTTGATTATGATGACAGCCTTCGCGCCCTGCGTCAAGACTTCCCTCGCAATCGCCCGTCCCTGGGCCGCGTCGTTCGGCGCGGTCCTGAACAGGTAGTTGTTGGTCGTGTCAGTGACGTGGAGCGCAGGAGACGTTGACGATGGGCTGATCAGCACGATTTGGTTCTGGTTCGCGTAGCTCAGGATAGCTGCAGCCGCACCGCTGTTGAGCGGTCCGACGACAACCGAGACCCCCTGGGTGTTGAACGCCGAGAGCGCGGTGAGCGCCTTCGTGTTGTCCAGAGCATAGTCTTGGTTGTTCAGTTTGAAGGTCAGGTTGCAGCCGGAGGCCTGAGTGAACTGATTGATCTCGTTGATGGCAATGTTCTCGGCCGCCAAGTCGCCCTTGCCCTGAGCGGAGAGTTCACCGCTCATGTCGTTCAGGGCGCCAATGGTGACTGTCTTGCCGTTGCAGAGTCCCGCTGCCTGAGCTGAAGATACTGCTGTTGTGGTTACTGTTACAGTTGCGGTAGCGCCGCCCCCCAAGCCGAGTGAAGGAGCCGCCACATAGACGACGCCTGCACCGATGAGGAGGCCGACGATAAGAGATCCGATTACTACGGATGTAGATGCCCCTCTCTTTTTCAACGTGGAGTGCGCCATCCGCGAGAAAGTATTTTAAGCCTTTTCGGGCCGTTGCGCGCAGTTAGAATCGTTTGGTTCCGGCCTACCTGATTTACGGAGTACTCTACGGAACCTTGTTCGCTCTCATGGCCATGGGACTCACCCTCACATACATGACCACCAAGGTGCCGAATTTCGCCTACGGCTCCTTCGTCACCCTAGGGTTATACACTGCGTACCACTTCAGCACCGTGTTCAAGATCAACCCCTACGAATCGAGTTTCGCCGCCTTCCTAGTCGCCGGCGCAGTGTCCGCCCTGATGTATGTGGCAATCCTTCGCCCTCTGGCCAGGAGGGGGACCTCCCTCGTCGCGCTGATGATTGCGACGTTCGCGGTCGATATAGGGTTCATAGGCATATTCGGCATCTATACCGACTATATGCAGGAGCACTACCCGTACTCCTACCCAAAGCAACTGCCGGCAGCCCTGCCGGGTGACTTCTTCGCGTTTGGCATCCAGGGATTGTTCTTCGTCGCACCGATCATCCTGGCGGCGATCACCCTTGCGATTTACGTGCTGTTCACGAGGACGAAGTTCGGCATAGCGATGCGCGCCTCGGTGGAGAACTCGTCGCTCGCGAAGGTTCTGGGGATCAATGTCGAGAGGGTGAACGTGGTGTCCTGGATGCTGGCCGGCGGGTTCGCAGGGGTGGCGGGCGCGCTCTACACCCTCTGGCTCCCTGGCGGGACCAGCACCGGATCGGACCTTATCGTCCCCATATTCGCTGCGAGCGTCCTCGGTGGGCTCAACAGCATATTCGGGGCCGTGGTGGGAGGCCTGGCAATCGGCTCCAGCGAGGACCTTGTGACCACTTGGCTGGCCGTCGGCGTGGGATACTACGCTGCCGCCGGACTCGCTGTCCTGCTCATGCTGATGGGGGCAGCTCTCTTGCGGAGGAAGCTGAGGCTAGTGAGAAGGACTCTCGGGGACCCTCGGATAGGCCTCGTCGACAGGAGGACCCTACTCACGGCGATGGGGATAACGAGTGTCTTCTTCGTCGTGGTGGGGGTCTACATGCTATTCGAAATGGCCACAGGGTTCGGGACGGACCTGTTCGTTTCAGGCCTGGTGGACGGATACGGCTCGGAGGTCGTGGGATACCAGCCCGCGGTTCCGCTGCTGATAATGGCGATCACCCTCCTTGTCCTCCCTCGCGGGATAGTCTCGCTCAACCTTGGCTGGCTAAGGAGGAAGAAGTAGCATGGGGCTCCCGGTGATCATCCTCTTCGGGAGCTTCAACATCGTCGCCTTCTCGGTAGACTTCATCTCGTTCTACGCGCTCTACCTCGTGCTGAGCATCTCGCTCAACCTTGAGTTCGGCTACGCAGGCATCCCGAACTTCGGGAAGGTGCTCTTCATCGCAGGGGGGGCCGCATTCGCCGGCTCCATTTCGGGGAGGCTTGCAGCCTACGTCCTCAACGTCCCTACCCGTGGAGACTTCATCACGAACAACTTCAACATCATCAACGTCGGCGTGAACTCGATCCTGCCGTCGGTCCCGTGGTTCGTTGTGGTGCTAGTCGTCATCGCCCTGCTAATCGGAGGCGCGATAGGGGCATTGTTCGGGTACCTGGCATCCTTCCCTGCCATCCGTCTGAGAGAGGACTATCTCGGGATGCTCCTTCTCGGAGTCGCGCAGTTCTTCCAGCTCATCATGCTGAACTACACCCCGTTGACCGGGGGCAACCAGAACATCGCGGTCCCCAACCCCTACCAGTACTTCACGAACCTCGGCACAGGGTACGCCACGCTCGTAGAGGCTGCGGTCATGGGCGTCCTCGCCATCTTCGTCTACCTGTACGCAGAGCGGATCGCCCGCTCCCCCCTCGGAAGGACGCTGAAGGCCGTGAGGGACAGCGAGGACGCGGCGCGGGCCTTGGGCAAGGACGACGCGGCATTCAAGAGGAACATCCTCATAGCCGCGTCGGCAATAGCGGGGGTAGCCGGCGCGCTCTACTCGTTCCAGCTGGCTACGGTCACCTACGACACATGGACCAGGTTCGCCTGGACGTTCTGGCCGTTTCTGATCGTGATCATCGGGGGGGCAGGAAACAACGTGGGCGTGGCGGTCGGCACCTTCTTCTTCGCCCTTGTGTACAAAGGGCTCCTCATAATCCAACCGGACCTCCAACCATACCTCGGTGGAATCGATCCGAACTGGCTGACCTACCTGCTGTTCGCGACGCTGCTGATCGGAATCCTGATGCTGAGGCCCGAAGGGCTGGTCAAGGAGAAGTCCGCGCCCACCCTCTCAAGGAGAAAGCTCATGTCGATAGTTCGGTCAGCGGGCGTGGAGCCGGGCGGGGGCGGGCAGGGAGAGAGGCTCGGCAGGGTGAAAGGGGCACTCTCTAGGCTACGCAAGCTACTGCCTAGGAAATCAGGGGGATTGGGGCAGGCCGAAAAATAGGCCGAGATCGCCCAACGTTTATTATCGAGACGGGGCTGTCGGCGCCCGCTTTGTCTGAGGAACAGGTCGCCCTGAGGCAGATCCTCGAGCGCAGGGAGCGCGAGTACCTGCTGGGGACCGCAAGGACGAAGATGCGCTCTTCAGTCGAGAATCTCGACGTGGGTGACTTCCACATAGAGAAGCTCTCCGAAGGGGAATCGATCGACCTGCCTAGGTGGGTGGCAGACGAACTCGTGGCCCAGGGGATGGCAGAGACGACGGAGCCGGCCTTCGAGAACGAGATCTTCAACGCGCTGAGCAAGGAGAAGATGATGGGCCCGCTCCAGCTGTCCGTGCTCCCCCCCGACTTCTACGTCAGGATGAGAAGAAGGCTCGGCGTCCTCGGAGCAGGCGTGGCAGAGGGGAAGGCGAGGAGAGAGGACCTCGACAGGATGAAGGGGGTCTGTTACGACCTCGTCGGGATAAGGCTGAGCAAGCTGCTGTCGCTCTCCAGCTCGTCGGCCCCCGCGTCCTCCCTCGCCGAGAAGCTCACGCCGGAAGAGTCTTCATTCTTCACCATCTCCCAGTCCCTCTCGAAGGAGTGGCGGACCGGGCTGCTCGGAGGAGGACGCTAGATGGCCACCCTCGCGAGCGGCAAGCTCTCTGAGATGTTCGAGGACTTCCTGAAGTCCGTGGTCGACAGGGGGGGCAACCCGGTCTACAGGAGCAAGATCTCTCAGCTCATCTCGAGCGAAGGTAAGTCCCTCGTGGTAGACTTCGGGGACCTGCTCAAGTACAACAGCGACCTCGCCAACAGGGTCATGCTGGAGCCAGACTCCTCTCTGGCTTCGTTCAGGATCGCGGCGTTCGAGACGATGAGGAGCGAGAACGCGCTCTACGCTGACAGGGTGAAGAGGGAGCTGACGGTGAGGCTCAGGGGCCTCCCCGACCTGGTGCCGCTGAGGAAGGTCGACACCTCGCACATCGACCACATGATCGCGATCTCAGGCATGGTGGTGAGGACGTCCGAGCTGAGGCCGATGATGACCGAAGGCGCCTGGGTCTGCCCGAGCGGGCACCTGACCTATCAGGAACAGGACGACCTCGCCCTGAAGCGGCCCCCGAAGTGCGAGCTCTGCGGCGAGATAAGGAACTTCGAGCTCGACAGGAGGCACAGCAGGTTCGTCGACTTCCAGATCGTCCGGGTGCAGGAGCTCCCCGAAGAGCTGCCGCCCGGTCAGCTGCCGCAGTTCTTCGACGTGAACATCGAAGGGGACATCGTGAACATGGCCAGGCCAGGGGACAGGGTGGTGATGACCGGGGTCCTGAGGGCGGTGCCCGACTACTCCGTCGGTCAGGTGAAGACCAGGCTGTTCAGGTCGCAGATTGACTGCAACCACGTCGAGGTGAAGGGAAAGGAGCCGGACCAGGTGCTCCTCACGAAGGAGGACGAGGAGATGATCAAGAAGATAGCGGGGTCGCGGGACGCGTACGAGAGGCTCATCAACTCGGTCGCGCCAGTCATCCTGGGGCATCCTGCCGAGAAGGAAGCCATCCTGCTGATGATCACTGGAGGGAGCGCCACCCAGCTTCCAGACGGGACGAAGCTGAGAGGAGACCTGAACGTGCTGTTCGTGGGCGACCCTGGAACCGGGAAGAGCGAGATGCTGAAGTTCGCGGCCCAGGTGGCGCCGAGGGGGCTCTATGCCTCAGGCAGAGGGGCCTCGGCGGCTGGGCTCACGGCCGCTGTCATCAGGGAGAAGAACACGTTCATGCTCGAGGCCGGCGTCGTGGTGCTGGCCGACCAGGGGGTCGCCATGATAGACGAGTTCGAGAAGATGAAGAACGAGGACAGGACCGCACTTCACGAGGCGATGGAGCAGAACACTGTGACGGTCGCGAAGGGCGGTATCTTCGCCACTCTGAACGCGCGAACAGCCGTGCTCGCAGCGTGCAATCCGGTACTCGGGCGGTACAACCCCTTCCAGAATCTGATCGAGAACATCGGAACCCTCCCGCTCCCGCTGCTCTCGCGCTTCGACCTGATCTTCGTCTTCAGAGACCAGCCGACCCCGGACGAGGACGAGAGACTTGCAAGCCACATACTTGCGGTGCACGCGAAGAAGTCATACGCTGCGCCCCCTCCGATCGAGTTCAGCCTCCTCAAGAAGTACCTGACCTACGCCAAGAGAATCTCCCCTGCGCTGACGAAGCAGGCGATGGACAGGCTCAGGGACTTCTACTTGCAGCTAAGAAGGACGTCGGGTGGGGAGGATTCGATCCCCCCGACCCCGAGGACTCTCGAGGCGCTCATCAGGATCGCCACCGCGAGGGCGAAGGTCCTGCTGAGGGAGGAGGTCACGGAGGAGGACGCCCTCGCCGCAGTCGCACTGATGAACAGGATGGTGGAGGACGTGCTGACCGACGCCGCGACGAAGAAGGCCGACTTTGGGATCCAGCTCGGGAAGCCCGTGGGAGAGACGAAGAACCTGAGGGCTGCCATGGAGGTGCTGAAGGCGCTGGAGGGGACGGAGAAGAAGCCGGTGGAGAGGAAGCAGTTCAAGGATGAGCTGATTAGGGCGAAGTTCACAGATGAGGACGCCGAACGGATGATCAGGACCATGTTCAGGGAAGGGATGGTGTACGAATCCAAACCGGGCTTCATCCGACGCCTCGGCAGCTAGCCAGAGGCGGCCCACCGTTGAAGGTCGAAGAGGTCAAGATTCCGGAGGAGCTCATCCAGTTCTTCCGGGACAAGGGGATAGCTGAGCTCTACCCTCCGCAGGAACAGGCGATTCTGGCGGGGCTCCTCGAGGGGAAGAGCCTGGTCGTCTCCTCGCCCACTGCGTCGGGGAAGACCCTTCTGGCGCTCATGGCTGCCTACATGAAGGCCAAGGAGCAGAGGAGGAAGGTCGTGTACCTGGCGCCTCTAAGGGCCCTCGCCTCGGAGAAGTACGCGGAGTTCTCCGAGCTCTCCAGGTTCGGGATAAGGACCACGATTTCCACCGGCGACTACGACTCCAGCGGGGAGTCCCTGGGAAGGTCAGACATCATCGTGCTGACGAACGAGAGGTTCGACTCGGTCATGCGGCACAAGGTCTCCTGGATCAACTCGGTCGGGCTCTTCATCGCAGACGAGGTCCACCTCGCAGGGAACGACAGGAGGGGCCCCACCCTCGAGATGATACTCACCAAGGCCCTTCATCTGGGACTTGAAGCCCAGCTGCTCGCCCTCTCGGCCACGATCAGCAACGCCAAGACCCTCGCACAGTGGTTGAGGGCTGTGCCGGTGGAGCTGGACTGGAGACCGGTCCCGCTCAGGGAGGGGGTGTACGACTACGGGAGGATCGTGTTCGTGGACGGCGACCAGGTTCAGGTGCCCAGGTCCACCTACGGCGCGCCCATCGACGTAGCCATGGACACTGTCAAGAACGGGGGCCAGTCCCTGGTCTTCGCCGGCACGAGAAGGAGGGCAGTGAGCCTGGCTACGAGGGCGTCGGAGCTCACCCAGAGGAGCCTGAGCCCCGAAGAGAAGAAGGCTGTGTCCGAGGCTTCAAGGAGAATCCTGACGTCGGGGGAGGAGACGAGCCTCAGCAGGCTCCTGGCTGAGGTGGTCGCGAAGGGCTCGGCCTTCCACCACGCAGGGCTCGAAGCCGAGCACAGAAGGATAGTCGAAGACTACTACAGGGCGAGGGCGATCAAGCTGCTGGCCGCCACCCCCACATTGGCGGCCGGAGTCAACCTCCCTGCGAGAAGGGTCGTGATCGCAGACATGACCAGGTATGATGCTGAGCGCGGCGGGAACGCGGAGATCCCGGTCTTGGAGTACAGGCAGATGGCAGGGAGGGCAGGGAGGCCTCAGTACGACGACCACGGGGAGACAGTGATGATACCCCCTCCGTCAGCCCCGGCTGCGGATTTCCTCCAGCACTACGCCAAGGAGCCCCCCGAACCAATCGAATCGAGGCTTTCTGACGAGTCGGCCATGAGGTCGCACACCCTGGCCACGATCGTCACAGGGAGCGGGCTCTCGAAGGCTGACCTGGACAGCGTGTTCGCGAAGACCCTGCTGGCGATGCAGGTGGGGACCAAGGAGACGGCGAAGCTCACCGAGAGGTCGCTGGGCTACCTCCTCGCAGAGAGGCTGGTGGAGTCGCACGGCGGGCTGTTCTACGCCACCGACTTCGGCAGGCGGGTCTCGATGCTGTACATCGACCCTGTCACAGCCGTCATGTTCAGGGAGGGGGTGAGGCCGGCAGAGCCAGGGAGGAACTACGCGGCCGGGATCCTGCAGCTCGTCGCCTCCACCCCGGACTTCGAGCCGAAGTTCCCGCTGAGGAGCAAGGACTACGACCAGGCAATGGCGTTCATGGAGGAACACTCGTCCGAGATGATCGAACGGCACAGCACGAGGGCCTTCGCAGACTACGACCGCGTGCTGCAGGACATGAGGAGCGTCATGGCCCTGCACGGATGGATTGACGAGTGGCGGGAGGAACAGCTCCTCACGCGACTGGGAGTCGAACCAGGGGACATGCACCGCGCGGTGGACAACGCAGACTGGCTGCTCCATTCGCTCGGCGAGCTCGCCAAGCTGTTCAAGGTCCCGGAGATGGTCAGGCAGGCAGACGTCCTGAGGCGGAGGGTCGCGAGCGGGGTCAGCGAAGAACTCCTGGAGCTGACCACGATACAGGGGGTGGGCAGGGTGAGGGCCAGAGCGCTCTACACCGCCGGCTACAAGACCATTGAGGACCTCAAGGAGGTCTCCGCGGAAAGGCTCGCCCAGGTGGACAAAGTGGGGACCGCAGTGGCCCGCAAGATCAAGGAGCAGGTGTCGCGCTTCTGAGCGGAGAGGGGTGGACCTTCGAGGCCGCCGCCCGCGAAGTGGCGGAGCTGATCGATCAGTCGGTCGCCGCAGCGGTGGCCGGGGAAACCAGGGTCGCGGTGTCCTTCTCTGGCGGGCTAGACAGCTCCGTCATCGCGAAGTGCGCGGCCGGGCGGGCAGAGGTGGTGGCGGTCGCCGGCTTCTCTGACGGCTCCGGGGATGAAGCCAGGGCGAAGGATGCCGCGACAGCCCTGGGCGTCGACCTGGTCGCCGCGAGGCTGACGGCAGAGAACGTAGCCGATGCCCTCAGGGAGATCGACCTGCCGTTCGAGCCGACGCTCATGGACAAGGGGCTCTGGTGCCTGTACTCGATCGTGTCCAGGAGCGCCCGCGACGCCGGGGCGAAGGTCATGCTGCTCGGCCAGCTCGCTGACGAGCTCTTCGGAGGCTACGCGAAGTACGCGGACGCGCTCAAGGCGCGCGGGAGCGGCGCGGCTGCGTCGATGATGAGCCTCGACGTCCAGGAATACGCGGCCAGGGGCAGGATCAGAGACGTGAGGGCCTGCCGCCTGGTCCAGCCGAGGTTCCCGTTCGAGGCGAAGGCGCTTGTGGACTTCGCTTCAGGCCTTCCTGTCTCGTACAAGATCAGGGATGGTGTGCGCAAGGCGGTTCTGAGGGAGGCGGCAATCGCTCTGGGGGTGCCCGAAGCGCAGGCTGAAGCGGGAAAGAAGGCGGCGCAGTACAGCTCGGGCGTCCAGAAGCTCGTGGTCGGCTCACGCTTTTAACGCCCCCGGCGGACGGTGAACCATGATTCCATCGCCGCAGCCCAAGGGTAAGCTGGTGGGGTTCAAGCCCCTTCAGGAGAGGTTCAGCTACTATGCGCTTGACGACGGCACCGTGCTGGGGATCAAGCCCGCGGTGGTGAAGGTGTACAGATTGCAGAACCCGGACAACAGCCCTGCCTTCTCTCCCGACGGCACCCCGGCCTACTTCTACCAGACGCAGAACATAACTCAGGTCCTCACCCCTGATGAGTACAAGTCGTTCAAGGGCGACGGACTGACCGAATGACAGGGGACCAGTACCTCTCTTCGGAAGACTCGGCCCTGCTGAGGAAGGCCCTGAGCGGACGCTCGGGCGACAGCTGTCTCGAGATAGGCGCGGGGAACGGCGGGAACCTGGTTCAGCTTTCGAAGGGCTTCCGGACAGTGGTCGGGACAGACCTGGTCAGGCCGTCGATGGAGGACTGGAAGGATGTCGGAGCGGACTTCGTGCTCGCCGACGGTGCCTCCTGCATGCGGAGCGCGAGCTTCGACCTTGTGGCCTTCAACCCACCCTACCTCCGGGCTGAGGTCGACGACAGGACCGTGGACGGGGGAAGCGAGCTCGAAGTGCCGAAGAAGTTCCTGAAAGACGCCCTCCGGACCGTGAAGAGGCGCGGGGAAGTGGTCTTTATGCTCGACGACGAGGCGGCGACCGAGGAGTTCCGGAGCATCTGCTCGGGAGCGGGATTCGGTCTGAGGCGGCTGACTTCGGAGAGGGTGTTCTTCGAGGAGCTATCGGTCTTCTCCGCGAAGTCCTAGACGGTCCCCTCGCCGCGACGCCAAGCGGCGGTGAAGGTCAGGTCGACACGGTCACGGCCAGGCGCCTGCACCAGGTTCCAGCTTCGCCTTCGAAGTTGGTCTCTTGATGGACGGCGACCGGCTTCCCCAAGCGCGCAGCCAGAGCGCCCTGGAAGAAGCCTTCGTGGAACGCGCATTCGAACATCTCCCCCGTTCCCTGGAGCTGGCCGCACACCGTGCAGTTTGAGATCTGCAGTATCAGGGGGTCGCGGCTCTCGACGGTGAGCGAGCCGAGCCTGTACCCCTGCCAGACCCTAGCGAACTCCGCGAGCATCTGGTCAACGGACAGATTCGCCAGCCTTGCGGCTGCCTTCTTGCCCAGCTGCTCCCCGAATTCGTGCATCACCTGCTTCGAGTCTAGCCCCAGGTATCTGAGGAGAGGCACTATCCCGGGAGCAAAGTAGTCCGCCATAGCGGGGAACTCTCGCCAGAACGATTCCTCCCTTCGCCCGGCTTCCATAGCCTTCGAGGCCATGGCGGATAATGGCCCCGACAGGCGATTAAGCTGGTTCCCTAAGCGGTTAGGGGCGTCTCGGCGACGGTGCGATTTCCACTTTTGGGAATCGTGTTTCCGCGTTATATAGGCGCCACCTACCCTAACCCGTTCAGCGATGCTGAGGCAGATAGCGCTGCAGGTCAAGGCTGATAATAAGCTGCAGGACGCAGCCAGGGCGAACGGCGCGAAGCTGAACGTCGTCGACTGCAAGCCCTTCAACAAGACCGGCATGTCGCTTCTTCTCGAGCTGCACGGGGACCCTCAGGGCGTCCGAGCCACCACGGCCGCGATCCGGAAGACCGAAGGAGTTAGGCAGGTCGTAGAGGGGGAGAGTTTGGGCGAAGCCACGCCGCTCCTGGTCGTTATGGACAGACCCGGGGTCTGCCGCGCATCCAACGACGCAGCGATAGTGTGCCTCGAGTGCGCCCTCAATTCGGAGAACCAGCCGTCGTCATGGCGGTTCATAGCGCGCAAGACCAGCGACTTCCGCCAGGTCCTGGCAAGGCTGACGAAAGAGGGGATTGAGACGAGGATAGAAGACGTGGCTCCGCTTGAGCGGAAGGCGACCCTTACGGGGAGACAGAAGGAAATAATGGCCACAGCCGTGGCGCAGGGCTACTTCGAGTTCCCTCGGAGGATCAGCCTGACCGGGCTGAGCGAGCTTGTGGGCGTCAAGCCTTCGACGCTGAGCGAGATACTCAGAAGCGCTGAGCGCAGGATAATGGCGAACGCCCTGGGCGTTCCGTTCCAAGAAGAGTAGAACCGCTTACTGCTCCGGACAGCTCGAACTCCAGACAATCTGCTGCACCCGCTTGGATGGCGAATCGTCGCTCCTAAGCCGTTAGGGCCTAACGGATTAGGGAAACGTGCTATCTGCCCCACTAATCTCCATAACAGTCCATGAGCTTCCTAAAGAAAAACGGAAAGCTTGTAGGAACCATACTCGCAGCGACTTCAGTCCTCCTTCTCAACACAGCACCGGCCTACGCCATCGACCAGTCGGGGCTCGTCTCCGGCGGGTCAATCTGGCTCGAGACGACCATCGCTGTAACGATGGTGTTTGTGACCGCAATGGCATTCTCCCTGCAGATAGCCAGAGGGTACTTCCTCAGGACTCTGGAGAAGTTCACGCTCAGGCTGGGGGCCGACATCTGGTGGCTGGCGTACGTCCTCATCAGGGACGCGCTCATCTTCGTGTCGTTCATCATGGGACTCATAGTCTTCTTCCCTGGGACCTTCCAGGACTACGACGTGGCCGTCCCATTCATGCCCCTGTCCGTCTTCCTCTTCGGAGCAGCGCTCATCCTGAAGCTGTACTTCGACGCCGACGAGAACAGAGGGGTATTCAGGGCTGTGACTCTCCTCGTGTTCGGCGGCACGGTCTCCTGGATCTTCGGGGCCGTCTTCGTGACGGAGACCCCCCTGGCCCTAGGAACGCTGCCGTCCGGCGTAAGCGCCAGCAGTGGGATCTGGTACACCCTCTACAACACCTTCAGCTCGAGGGCGAACGTCGACCTCTCGATGCTGAGCTTCAACATATTCTTCCCGCTCCTGGGGGTCGTCGCAGTCCTCGGACTTGCACACCCAATCCTCCACTCCAGGATAGGCAAGAGCACACCCAGAATCAGCCAGAGTCCGGGACCAGCGTCTCCAGTGGGGATGCCGGGCCGATCGGTCCAGACTCAGCCCGACTCGCCTGGACAGAAGGCGGGTAATGGTTCGCTGCAGGCGTCGTCGCCTCCCGGTAGGGACGGCGTCGAGCACATACAATAGGGGAGAGGGACGATGGGGCTCTACAAGTTCGTCGTCGACGAGACGAAGTGCATGAACTGTGGAGCCTGCATGGACCTCTGCCCCTCCACCTGTATTGATTTTACAAGACCGACCGACACTTCGTTCTGGGGCGCCGTCATGGGGGGCGTGGCCCCGAAGGAATGGATGATGGAGAAGCCGTACCTGATAGCCCAGGAAAGATGCACCGGCTGCCAGATCTGCGTGAGGGAGTGCCCGACCAACGCCCTGACCGTCGAGCTCGACGAGGCGAGGCCCACGTCGGCAAGGCCGAAGCCTGTCATAATCAGGAGGGAGAGGCTTGTCGACGACGGCTACTGGCACCCTCTGTCAGAGTACACGAAGGAGTACCTCAAGCGCCCCGTCAGCAGCATGTGGTCTGGGATTTCGGACTGGAAGCCGATGACAGAGGTGCGCGGCGTATCGCAGGTCTGGCGTGGCATGAAGAAGCCGAAGGAGCCCGAAGCGCCACAGAAGGCTGCGACCCCTAAGGCTGAAGAGCGGTAGCCCACCTTCTCAATTCTGGAAATCACCACCCTATCTTATTAGGGAACGGGGGCGTCCGCGTCGGTGAAAGACATGGCTACCTGGCGGAATCCGCGCGCGCCGACCCTACTGGAGGGTCTCGCGGTCAGGTCGCAGATCATCGAGTGCCCGCTGCACTCATTCGCGGTCACGGTCTCGAAGTGCAGCGGAATAGGAGAATGCGCCTCGGTCTGCCCGGTGGGGGTGTTCGGCACGGATTCAGGTGGGAGGTGCACGGTGTACAACGAGGAACTCTGCTTCGGGTGCATGGCGTGCGTCGCCCAGTGCGCGGAGAGGGGGGTGGCTGTCACTTCGCGGGACTCGCGGAGATACCCCTCGATTGAAGATCTGATGCGATGAACGCCGTCCCCTGAACCTCCAACCCCTCGCTCCCGTTCGCGCTCTGCTTCATCTCTGACCGTTCGAGCCTGCCTCGGCCGGAAACGGAGCGGCCCACAGCCTCTGTTCGTTTGAGACGGAGCTGTCCCCGGAGACGAGGTATGCGACTGCCGAGCCTATCATTGCAGGGATGAGGAAGCTGACGCTCCCGGTCGTGTCGCCCACGAAGGTGACAGCAGCGAGCGGCGTCTTATAGCCGGCGCTCATGAACGCCGCGATCCCTACGCTGGCGAAGATGGCGACATCACCGTGTATGAGCAGACCGAAGAGCGACCCTGCGAGTGAACCGAAGACCACCAGCGGGAAGAAGATACCGCCGATTCCTCCCGAGCCCAGGGTGAACGCGGTCGCGATCACCCTCAGCACCAGCATGGCCGCGAGGAACTCCACGGTGAACCCGCCCGACAGCCCCTGCTGGATGACGTAGTATCCGGGACCGAACGTGTAGGCACCTCCGTAGGCTATCCTGACTAGGAGGGCGATGGCGCCGACTGCGGACCCGCCTATGACGAACCTCAACAGGAACGGCAGTCGGTTCCCTTGCAGACGCCGGCGGACCTGGCGGTAGAGCGTCGAAAAGACCACTGCCAGCACGCCAATCACCACGCCCAGGACTGCCGATAGGAGTACGTCGCCTAGCGTGAAGCCTGTGCTCGCAGACGCGAAGCTGAAGAGCGGGGACGACCCCTCGACCGAAGCGAAGGTCACGTACGAGGCGACCCCCGATACGATCGCCGGGAGGAAGGCCTTCCTGGCGATGTCGTCCTTGTATGGCACTTCCAGGGCGAAGACGATCCCGGTCAGGGGCGCCTTGAAGATCGCCGCAATCCCCGCCGAGGCCCCGGTGAGCAGCAGTATCCTCAGGTCCTCCTTGGTCAACGAGAGCCTTCTCGACATATGCCTCCACGCCCATGAGCCCACGACGCCTCCCGCGCTGATGCTGGGGCCCTCCAGCCCTGCAGAGCCGCCGAATCCTATGGTGAGGACCGCGCCGAGGTATTTCACTGCGCCTTCTTTTGCGTGGACTCCTTCGCCATAGTTGTGGTAGTGGCTCAGCAGCTCGTCAGTCCCGCTGATGTTCGGGGCAGCCGCGAACTGACGCAGGAGCAACCCGGCAGCGACGATCCCGACGAAAGGAAGCAGGAAGGAGGCCGCGGGGGTCGTGTCGTAGATCCTGATGACGAAGCCCGTGAACCCGGGACCACCGAAGCCGTTCCCCAGGAAGAGCACCCTCACGACCACGTCGAGGAGTATCGTAAGGAGGCCGGTCACGAGACCGACGAAGCCGGCAAGCAGCAGCCACTTGCGGCTGTACTCGCGGAAGTGCCCCGAGGCGTCCGGGTAGAGGCGCGACATGAAGCGGGCGTATTTCCGGACCAATCGGGGAGCCGCCGCCGGCAGCGCCTTTTGAAAGCTTTCGGCCGATCAGGCCGCGGGACGGCGGCGGGGTACTCGGGAGATGATTCCAAGCGGGCCCGTCGTGGAACAGCTCAGAATGAACTCTGATTGGTGAACAGAGCCATGTTCTAGTTATTCTGGGGTGGCACACGAATAGTGAACAGGATGCCTGTGGCTCGACCGAGTGAACTCCAGCCTCCCCGCGATCGTCAATGATACCCACTGGAACGGGAAGAGAAAGAAAAGGGGGAGCTACTTCGTTCTGACTATGACGTTGCCGCCGCCCAAGATGTTGTGCGAGCTGTGGATCAGCGTGCCGCCAGCGTCGGGGTCGCCGAGCCAGATCTTGATGGCAAAGGTATCGGTGCCCTGGCTTCCACCGTCATGCGCCATCACTCTGAAGTGGTAACCCGAGTCGCCGTTTACGATGGCTGTCCCTTTGAACTGAGCACTGGATTCGCTCACAACGAGCCATGTGATGCTGGTCGACTCCAGATTGATACCGCTGTCGTGGAACTGGAACTCAAGGTTGCCCTGGGCCTGGCCCTTCTGATATTGGGCTACGAATCCGAACGTCGCCTTTCCTGGGAGGGGGTTGTTCAAGTCGTCAAGTGGATAATACCAGCCTCCGCCGGCAGCGTTGCCGTTGGGATCATAGACCACTAACGTCCATGTTTCCGTAGCGCCTGAGACGGACGATGAGAGTGTGTAGATCCCCGGTACGGAAGCGACGATAGCGAAGACCGCCTCGCCCTCAGCACTGGTCGTCGCTGCTGCGGGAGAGATAGTTGGCCCTTCAGGACTGGCGGTTATGGCGACCGGGGCGCCCCCAATTGGCTGACCATTGTTGTTCGTAACCAGTACAGTGACTGTTGCAGATGTACCCGTTGGCACGACGGAGTCTCCTGAAACGCTCACTATGGGAATGCCTGGTTTGACAACGTAGACTCCATCCAGGACGCATGCTACGTAGACATCTCCGTTCAGTGGGTTGAAGGCAAGATACCATGGGATACGCCCTACATCAACCGAACTCACAGTTGCATAGGTCGTGGGGTCGATGACGAATACCTTGTTGTTGACCCAGACGTCGTACCCCGAGTTACTTGGCTCGTAGGTGTTGCTTGTCGCATACAGGTAACCATTGTTGGGATTAAAAGCAGTAGCGTAGACATGGCTGTCGACGAGGCCAAGGCTGTTCAGGGTGGTCGACGCGGGTGTTGGGAAGGTTGCGACAAGTGTGTTGGTTGATCCGTCGATGACGGAAATGTAACCTTCGTAGTTGGTTGCCATGTAGATGTATCCGTTGGTTGGGTCAAAGGATGGGTTCATCACTTCGTACGGGGTGTTGATGCGCGCCACCCACTCGCCTGCGGAATCACTGTAGACTGACACACCATTGGGGCCGGTCACATATAGGTCTCCGTTAAGGGAATCAAAGACGAGCCCCCCGTAGCGGGGGGACACACCAGAACCTTGGCCTGTGGTGCTGATAATCGAGTTGGTCGTAGCGTCAATCACTGTCAATAGAGGCGAGGACCAGGAGGATCCCAGAACGAAGACGTGCCCATTCTGAGAGTTGATAGCCAAGCTGGCCACGCTGTTGTCGGCCCCCAAATCTACGGCTGCGATCACAGTCGAAGACACTATATCGACGACGAGAACTACGCCACTTGTCTGCCATCCAGTGATGGGGAGAGCGTAGCCTCCAACGAACAGGTGTTCGTTGCTTGTGTCGACAGTCATGGCGGTGGGACAGAAATAGGCATCTGGGGTCCAGGCGGAAAGCATCGACCAAGACAAGTCCATGATAATTGAATTCGTAGTAGGGTCGATGACCGAAACGCCGCCAGGACAACCTTCCATACCCACAAACACATATCCCGTTGTCGGATCAACCGTTATGGGAAGAGGCCTTCCGGGTGTGGGAATCACTGAATCAACGGAGTCCGCTCTTACTACACCACTGGCAGAGGAGAGCAGAAGGATGAATGAAAGGAGTATCAGAACGGTACTGTTCTTAGCTTTCCCTGAGAACATCTCTTTTCGGGAGGTGTCAAGGTGGGCCTGCTTTGGAGTCGTTGCACGTTTCCCAAGAGTGAGAACCAGGCAGCGCTACCCCCAACCCCTTAGGCATGTCAATCGTCAGGAAGAGCAGATATCCGACGAAATTGTCCCACATCAACAGGCCGACTCGGCCCGCCCACGCCACCCAACCAGGTCCTCTGTTATTCTTTCCGGCGTCAGAATCGTGAGCGGTTAGGAAAGAAGGGAGGGGTATTCGACCCTTGCAAGAGGCGGGCCCGGAGGGATTCGAACCCACGGTGTCTGAGGCACGCCACTTCAGCTCCGAAGGCTGACGCCTTAATCCGTGCTAGGCTACGGGCCCGGTCGGGCTGCGGTGGGTTGGGGTATTAAGACATCAGTGCCGCAATGTTCTCTTCGAAGGGGGACTGGATCACCCCCCTCTCCGTGATCATCGAAGTGACGAGCTCCGGGGGAGTCATGTCGAAGGCTGGGTTGGCCACGGGAACCCCCTTCGGGGCGATCCTCCTTCCGCGGATCGCCACCACCTCCTCTGCGCCCCGCTCCTCGATAGTCACCGCTTCGTGGGTCCTCGCGAGGTCGAAGCTGGAACGGGGAGCCGCGGGGTGGAACGGGATGCCGTGCCTCTTCGCCAGGACGGCCTCCTGGTAGGTCCCGATCTTGTTGAAGACGTAGCCGTCCTTCGTGATTCTGTCCGCCCCGACTATGACCCGGTCGACCCTGCCGAGGCTCATCATGTGCCCCACTGCCGTGTCGGAGATCAGCGTGCACGCTATCCTGTCGCGGGCGAGCTCGAATGCGGTCAGCCGCGCTCCTTGGAGGGCAGGCCTGGTCTCGGGGACGAGCACCTTGACAAGCTTCCCCTGTTCGACCGCGGCCCTCACAACTCCCAGGGCCGTGCCGTACCCCACGGTCGCGAGCGCGCCAGCGTTGCACTGAGTCAGGACAGTGTCCCCGTCGCGGATCAGGTCTGCGCCGTTCCTGCCCAGCCTCCTGTTCACTTCCACGTCCTCGTCCTCCATGGCCTTCACTTCCGCCGCGACCACGGCCTTCGCCTCCCTGACGGAGGGTGCCGCCCGAGCCTTCCGTAGCACGCGGTCAATCGCCCAGAAGAGGTTGACCGCCGTAGGCCTGGTCCCCCGCAGGAGGGCGGCGCTGGACTCGAGGTCCCGGAGGAGTTCGGGGAGCCTGGAGGACCTCGAACGGACGGCAGCCAGCGCGATTCCCATCGCGGCCGCCACG
>DAIDAO010000060.1 GCA_027310575.1 bacterium
CGGCGACGGTCGGACTCGAACCGACGACCAATTGGTCTCTGCCCGGCGAGCTAACAGCCAATTGCTCTACCACGCTGAGCTACGTCGCCGCGATTCGACGGGCAAAGCAGTCGGCTCAAAAACGTTGTTTAAGCCCGCGCACAGGTCACCGCGGCCCAATGGAGATCCGTCCTGCCGACAAAGACAGGAAGGACATCGAAGCGCTCATCAGGGCCTTCTTCGACGCCGGCAAGAGCAAGGACCTGACAGCGCTCGCCGACTTCCACGCTCCCAAGGACCAGTTCACGAAGTTCGACGAGAACCCGCCCTACACCCGTCAGGACTCGGAGGAGGCGTTCGTCTACGAGCAGGCTGCCTTCGCCAACATCTCTGATTACAGCTATTCTATCGACGAGCTGCGGATTGACCTGTTCGGCGACGTGGCCGTCGCCACGTTCTACCTATCATATTCCGGCATATTCGTCAACGACTACTCGTTCGAGGGCTCCCCCGTGCGATCCAGGACGCGGGTGACCATGGTTCTTGGGCGGACGCCGAAGGGGTGGAGGGTGGTTCACGAGCACCTCAGCCGCTTTCCCGAGGCGCCGTCGAAGAGCCGCTAGGGCCTGCCGGTCTCAACCGAATCGCGGGGGCCTTGACCCTGAGTATCCTGTGACGGGAGCACCCAGAGCCAACCCAGGTGCAGGGAGATTCATGGCCTGGCGAAGCAGTGGGCCCGGGGCGATTTGAACGCCCGACCAACCGGTGTCTCCGTCTGAGAGTATGAGCCGGTTGCTGTGGTCGGTTGCCCTAACCGAACTGCTCGCGGTCGGCTCTGAGCTACGGGCCCACTTTCGCGGCTCCCCGCCTGATGCCTTTAAGCCACGCGGCCAAACCTAAATAGCCCCGGAATCAGTCGGAAAACCAGTCACAGTGAGCAAGGACCAAGACGAAGGATTCGAGGATATTCTCGCCGAGCTCGACCGCGAAGAAGCCCGTGTGAAAATCAGGATGGAAATGCGCCGCTTTGGGAAGCCAACCACGGTCATCGAGGGGATCAAGATGAGCGACAAAGACCTCCACGAGCTGAACTCCAAGATGAAGCGGGCACTCGCCACGGGAGGGACCGTGAAGGACGGGATCATGATCCTGCAGGGCGACCACAGGGAGAACGCTGCCAAGATGCTCAAGGAGAACGGCTTCTCCGAGAGCGCGATCGAAGTAATCTAGCGGACTGTCTTCCTGACTCATTTGGTGAAGAGCCATTCAAACTTTTAAAGGCTAATTCGGGGCGCAGTCTCTCAGGCGAAGTCATCGTGTCGAAACCGATTACGACCTTCGAGGACTTCATCAAGCGCATACTGATCGTGATATTCTGGGTAGCCCTGCTCTCGATCGTGGTCATCGTGCCGGTCTACTACCTCCTCGACTCCGTGTTCCACTTCCCAGTAGACCTCTTCGCCCTCGCCACCGTCAAGCCGGACCAGTTCCTCGCGTGGCAGCTCAGCCTCCTACAGACCGAGCCTTACAGGACGCTCTTCGCGCTGACCGTGTTCCCAGGGTTCAGCTTCGTTGCGGTCTACGGGACCATATTCATGGGGTGGGTCGAGAGGAAGTTCACGGCCAAGATACAGCTCAGGACAGGGCCGATGAACGCGGGGAAGGTCGAGGGGATCCTGCAGAACATCGCCGACTTCTTCAAGCTCGCCTTCAAGGAGCTGGTGATACCCGAGGGGGTCGACAAGGCGACCTTCCTGGCGGTCCCGATCGCCCTCATGGCCGTGGCCGGGGGCCTGATCTCCCTCGTCCCCCTTTCTCCGACGACCTACATAGCCAACCCTTCGGTGGGGGCAGTGCTGATCTTTGCGATACTCGGGTTCACGCCGCTGGTGACACTTATGGCGGGCTGGGCGAGCAACAGCAAGTACCCGTTCTTGGGCGGGCTCAGGGCGCTGCATCAGCTCGTCGCTTTCGAGATACCGATGATTCTGTCGCTGGTGGGGGTGGTCCTGCTCGCCGGCGCCCTCAACCTGGCGCCGCTATCCCCTGGGGGCGCCAGCATAGTCACCGCCCAATCCACGATCTGGTTCATCGTCCCCCAGTTCCTCGGCGCCGTGGTCTTCTACTGCTGCTCGCTCGCAGAGCTGGAGCGCATCCCGTTCGACATCCCTGAGGCGGACAGCGAGCTTGTGGCCGGATGGCAGACCGAGTACACGAGCATGCCCTTCGGCGTGTTCCAGCTGGCAAACTTCTCAAGGATGTACATAATGGCGGGCCTCTTCACGACTTTCTTCCTCGGGGGATGGCTGGGGCCGGCGCCCGTCCCGCCTGAAATCTGGTTCATAGCGAAGCTCACGATAGTGATGATCATGCTCATGCTGCCCCGGTCGATAATGCCCCGCCTCAGGATCGACATGCTCATCAGGAAGGGCTGGACGATGCTGCTCATGGTCAGCTTCGTCAACCTGTTCATCGCCATGCTGCTCATCTCGCTGGGGGTAGTGTAGCAGTGGGAACCTTTGCGTATCTCAAAGGGGTCCTGTTAGCCACCTGGACGGGCCTCAGACACCTCACCCACCCGAGGATGACCCTGAGGTACCCTGAGCAGAAGCTCGACCTCGAGTACGCAGGATACCCGGTCTCCCCAAGGCGCCCCGCAGGGCTTCCGCCGGGCTACAAGTACGACCCTCTGCAGGGTGTGGGCATAGCCGGGTTCAAGGGGAGGCACGTGCTCTACTTCGAGCGGTGCACGGGATGCCAGCTCTGCGCCATCGCATGCGACGGAGTCGCGGTGGCCATCGAGATGCAGAAGGTCCCGAAGGGGAAGCCACAGAACAAGAAGGACGTCTGGCCCGCGGTCGACTATGGCAGGTGCGTCTTTTGCGGCCTGTGCGTGGACGCATGCCCATTCGACGCGCTCTACATGACCGACGACTACGAGCTCTCGGCCTATGACAAGATGGGACTGAAGTACACGCCTGACATGCTCGCCGTCCCTCCGAAGCTCGAAGGGAAGAAGTACAAGGTCAAACTCGACACCGAAACAGGAGAAGTGCGGTATGGCTGACCTGGTGTTTCTGGCGATGATGGTTCTCACAGTCGGAAGCGCGATAGTCGCGCTGGAAGCCGACGAAATCATCTACGGCGCGATCGGGCTGGCCGGTTCCCTCTTCGGCGTCGCCGCGCTCTTCTTCCTGCTGAACGCCCCCTACGTTGCGGTCTTCCAGATAGCGGTCTACATCGGCGCTGTGGCGGTCCTGATTCTCTTCACTGTGATGCTCGTCAGGCAGGAGAAGTGGGCCAAGGAGGTGCCCCCGAAGTCCGCAGCCAGGCTGGCGGGCATAATCACTGGACTCGCGGTGACCGTGGTCCTGACCTTCGCCGTCCTTGCCTCCAACCTGTCGCAGTTCACGAACGTGGCCAACAGCGCCACCTTCGTCGACATAGGCGCTCTCATCTCCACGGGGGACTCGGCGATCCTGTTAGTCCTGGCTCTGGTCCTCGCCGCCTCGGTCGTTGGGGCCCTGACGCTGTCGAAGGTTGAAAGGGAGGAGAAGAACCAGTGAACTCCCTCGCCGACTTCGTCATCGTGTCGGCGATGCTCTTCGGGATCGGGATCTACGGCCTCGTCACGAAGAGGAACGCCCTCCGCCTGCTCTTCGCGGTCGAGATCATGATCAACGCGGCGAACCTGAACTTCGTGGCCTTCGGGCAGTACCTGCCCTTCGCGTCCGCGTCCCCGAACGCGCTCGGACAGACCTTTGTCCTGTTCTCCATAGCCCTGGCGGCTGCGGAAGCAGCGGTCATCCTGGCCATAGTGGTGGTGGCCTACAGGCTGCACCAAGACGTTGACGTCAGCGAACTGAAATCGATGGAGGGCTAAGAGCCGTGAACGCGAACGTCTCTCCGTCTGATTTGGGCACCAGGAACTTGGAGTAGCCACAAGTGTTCCAATATCTCCTCCTGCAATCGGTAGTCATCCCGATAGTCGCCGCTCTTGCCTGCTACCTCGCAGCCCCGAAGCTAGGGAAGCATGTAGGCTGGATCGCGTTCGCAGGGCTCTTCGCCTCCACCTTCCTGCTGATTGCCTACGGCTGGCAGCAGCTCTTCACGGGCGGGGCGCCCATCTCGGAGAGCTACTCCTGGGCTCCGACCGCGAGCCTGACCTTCGGGTTCCTTGCGGACGGCCTCAGCTTCCCGGTTGCCGTCCTTGTCAACCTCGTCCTGGGAGCGACAGCAGTCTACTCGATGCCCTACATGCAGAACAGGATCAAGAGCCTGTACGGCGAGGAGAGGCCCGCCAGCTACGGGATGTACTACCTGAACTTCCTCCTAGTTTCAGCTGGGCTCGTGGGCATCGCGCTCTCGACCAACCTCATCGAGCTCTATCTCTTCGTCGAGCTCGTCCTCATCCCCACCTTCGTGATAATCAGCCTGTTCGGCTACGTCCAGAAGGAGAGGGTGAGCATCATCTACATCATGTGGAACCAGCTTGGCGCCTTCGTCTTCCTCGCGGGTATCGCCCTGTTCTACTCCTCCACCGGGACCTTCGATCTGACGTCCGCCTCCCTGGCCAAGGCCGCGGCCGCCCCCCTCGCCTACTGGATAGTCGGGCTGATACTTGCCGGATGGCTCGTCAAGATGGCGGTGTTCGGGCTGCACATGTGGCTCCCCATCACCGAGGCGGAACCCCCGACGTCGTTCGCTCCCACCATGGCCGTGGTCTCGGGGATAGGTGCCTACGTAATCGCCAGGGTCCTGTTCTTCGGGATGCCGGGCATCTTCAGCGCCTTCAGCCTGCCGCTGATGGCCTGGGCCGTGATCACGATGTTCTACGGCGGGGTCGTGGCCACCGCGCAGAGCGACGTGAAGTACATCTTCGCATGGTCGACGATGAGCCAGACCGCCTACTCGATCCTGGGCCTGGCGAGCGCCTCGGCGCTGGGCGCTGCGGGCGCGGTCTTCTTCTTCGGGAGCCAGATCCTAGGAAAGTTCGTCATGTTCGCGGTCGCCGGGATCCTCCTGACCCAGACAGGACTGCGCGATTCGAGGAAGATGGGGGGGCTCGCAGGGAAGATGCCCTTCACCGCAGCTCTCTTCGTCCTCGGCGCCCTGATCCTGTCTGCCGTGCCGCCTACGAGCGGATTCCAGGCAGAATGGATGATGTTCGCTGGGATCTTCTCGCAGGGCGCGCAGGGGTCCTCCACCTTCCTTGTGGTGGCGGTCCTCGGCCTGATCGCGACCATGTTCACAGTCGCCTACACGTTCTGGCCGATAAAGAGGATCTTCTTCGGCCAGCCTGTCGCCGGCCTCGAGGGGGTCAGGGAGGCGCCGCTGACCATGACCCTGCCGCTGCTGGGGATAGTCGTCGCGTCAATCCTGATCGGGATATACCCGGACATCGTCTCCAAGTTCCTGCTGGGCGCCGCCAGCACCATCGGTACGGGAGTGATACCTTGACATGAGCTTCGCGATCCCCTCCTACTTCGTCTGGCTGATCTTCATCCTGCCGTACGTCGGCGCCCTCGTGACGGCCAGTCTGAGGAAGCTGGGAAGGCTAGGAGACTACGCGTCTGTGGCCTTCGCGTTCCTGTCTGCCCTGTTCGCGTTCACGATGCTCATCCCGCTCCTGACGGGTCAGACGCTGAGCGTCACGGACGTCCCCCCGCTGACCAGCAGCGTACCCTGGATTTCGGGGCTCGGCCTGACGATGGGGGTGCTTGCCGACCCGTACACAGCCGTGCTGACGAACGTCGTGGCCTGGGTGAGCTTCCTCATCATCTTCTACAGCCTCGAGTACATGAGGGGGGACGGCGGGCACAACCGGTTCTTCTTCTTCATGGCCCTCTTCATCGGGAGCATGCAGCTCATCATCCTCTCGGACAACCTGCTGTCGCTCTTCATCGGGTGGGAGATGGTCGGGCTGTGCAGCTACGCCCTCATAGGCCACTACTGGCAGGACGAGACCAAGGACTGGGTCGGGACCCCCGGTGACAAGGCGCTCGGGGAGGACCAGGCCTACTCGCCTTCGCACGCGGGGATGAAGGCCTTCATGATGACCAGGATCGGCGACGTCGCGATGCTCGCGGGGATCCTGATCCTCTTCTACTACGCTCGCACCTTCAACTATCACCAGCTCGCCCTGACGGCTGGGACCTGGGTTCCCCAGCTCTCAGGCGCTGGCCTGCTCGTCCCGGTCGCCCTCTTGATCTTCGGGGGAGCGGTCGGAAAATCCGCCCAGTTCCCGCTCCACGAGTGGCTGCCCGACGCGATGGCTGGACCGGCCCCGGTCTCGGCCCTGATCCACGCCGCAACCATGGTCAAGGCAGGGGTCGTCCTGGTCGCGAGGGTCGCTCCGATATTCTACTTCGGGGTGGTCCTGAGCACCTCGCTCGGCGCTGCCGCGATCCAGCCCTTCTTCATGACAGTGGCATGGATAGGCGCCTTCACCGCCATACTGGCTGCCAGCCAGGCCCTCGTCGGCTTTGAGATGAAGAAGATTATGGCCTATTCCACGGTGTCTCAGATAGGCTACATGATGCTCGCCTTGGGCATCGCCGGGCTATCCACCGACTTCGCCCAGGGCCTCTCGGCCGCGCTCTACCAGCTCATGAGCCACGCCATCTTCAAGGCCACCCTCTTCCTCACCGCGGGCGCGCTCATCCACGCCGCAGACTCGAAGTACATCAACGACATGGGAGGGATGAGGGACAAGGTCAAAATCACCTTCGCCGCCTTCCTCATATCGGCCGCCTCGCTTTCCGGCATCCCGCCCTTCAGCGGCTTCTGGAGCAAGGACGCCGTCCTAGCCGCGGCCTGGGGGGCCGGCCAGTACGCCCTGTTCGCAGTGGGCGCCGTGACCGCGGGGCTGACTGCCTTCTACTCGTTCAGGATGCTCGGCATGGTCTTCCTCGGCGACCGCAGCAGGAGGCTTGCGGAGGTGGAGGGGCAGGGGCATCACGTTCACGAGCCCAGCCCGGTCATGTGGGTCCCCTATTCGATCCTGGCCGCCCTGACGGTGATCATCGGCCTCGCGGCCACCGGCGGGCTCCTGATCCCGTCGCTCAACGTCGACGCCGCCCTGCAGTTCGCGGCGTCGAGCTATCTCACGTCCTTCTTCCCGACAGCGGTCCTTCCTGCGCCTTCGGGCGCGTTCGAGATCGCGCCCGCAGGGCTGACGGGGCTGTTCGTCGCGATCGGCTTCGGGATCGCCGCCCTGATCTACCTGCTCAGGCGGACTCCCCCTACGCGCTTCGTCGGCCAGACGGGCTTCATGCACGGGCTCTATGTCTTCCTTTACAACAGGTGGTACATCAACGCCATCTACTACAAGGTCTTCGTCGACGCTCCGATCGCCGCTGCCACATGGCTGAGCGAGACCTTCGACTTCAGGGGCCTGTTCAGGATACATGACGCGGGGTCAGCCGTCGGAGTCGCCCTCGCGGGCGCGGGCAACTGGGTCGATGTCAACATCGTCGATGGCGCGGCGAACGGGTTCTCGGCCGTTGGCCAGGCCCTCTCGAGAGCGTTCAGGAGGATTCAGACCGGGATACTCGAAGAGTACGCGCTCGTCTTTGCCCTCGGCGTGGTGCTGATGGTGGTGTTTCTCCTGCTAGCCATGTGGCAGGCAGGCCAGGGGGTTCCCCTTCCATGAGCTACGCCCTCTCCCTCCTCATCGCGCTCCCGCTCCTCGGGGCCCCTCTGGTGTACGCTGCCACCAGGGTGAACAGGAGGCTCGGGATCTACGCGTCCCTCGCACTTTCAGCCGTGGTCCTGCTGGTGGCCGGCTACGTCTTCTGGCAGGTCTACGCGGCTGCCGCTTCCAACTCGCTGGCGCCCGGCCAGTACATGCTCCAAGAGAAGTACAGCTGGATAAGCTTCAGCAACTTCGGGCTGGACTACTTCCTCGGGGCTGACGGCCTCAGCTCCCCGCTGCTGCTCGTCTCGGCGCTCCTCACCGTGCTTGTGGTGGTCGGCTCTCGCAGGCTGATCGACCACCACGAGGCCGAGTACTATTCCCTGATCTTCATGTTCGAAGGCGCGATAATGGGGGTGTTCACGTCCCTCAACCTGATCCTGTTCTACCTCTTCTGGGAGATAGTCCTCATCCCCATGTTCTTCTTCATCGGAGTCTGGGGAGGCCCGAGAAGGAAGTACGCGGCGCTGAAGTTCATCATCTTCACGTTCGCAGGGAGCACAATCATGCTCCTCGGCTTCCTGTACGTCTACCTCGGGATGATAGGCACCCCCGGGGTGAGCTTCAACATCCCAGACCTGGCGGGGAAGATCCCTGTCGCGCTGCAGTACCTCCCTCTGATCGCTTCCTTCATCGGGTTCGCGGTGAAGCTCCCGCTCGTCCCGTTCCACACCTGGCTCCCGGACGCCCACGTCGAGGCCCCGTCGCCTATCTCCGTCCTGCTGGCCGGGGTGCTCCTGAAGATGGGCGGCTACGGCTTCCTCAGGATCAGCATAGGCCTGTTCCCGAACGCGTCCGCGCAGTACGCCTGGGTGTTCCTCGTCCTCGGCCTCTTCTCCATGTTCTACGGCGCAGCAGCGGCGATCCTCCAGAGGGACCTGAAGAAGATGATAGCGTTCACCAGCATCAACCACATGGGCTTCGTCCTGTTCGGCGCCTATGCCACCCTGGTCTCCGGGAACCTACTCGGGATCCAGGGCGCGATCTTCCAGATGTTCACCCACGCGCTGGCAGTCGGGAGCCTCTTCATGCTCTCCGGCTACATCCAGCATCAGGCCGGCACGAGGGAGATCCCGCTCCTGAAGGGCCTGCGGACGAGCATGCCCAGGACCGCGGCCATACTGGTCCTCGGCTCTGCGGCAGCCATGGGCCTCCCGCCCTTCTCGAGCTTCCTCGCTGAGTTCATGGTCATAGCCGCGGGGATCTCCGCGTCAGCGTTCACGGCCATCTCGATTCTGGTTCCTGTCCTGACCGCTGGCTACTTCCTCTGGATGGTCAAGAGGACCGTCCTCTCCCCAGCCGAGGGAGAGCACGAGGCTCACGACATGGGGTGGTCGGACGTGGCCGCTTTCGCAGTCTACCTCGTGCCGCTCGTCATCCTGATCATCGCTTCCTACCTCATCCTGACGCCGGCACTGCCCGTCGCGCAGTTCCTCAGGGGGCTCGCCTAGCTTGATCGACTACCTGACGCTGGCGATAGTCCTCATGGGCGCCGCTGCTCTGCTCCTCCCTCTGCTGCAGCTGCTGAAGGGGAGGGCGGCTCTGCCCGGATACGTCCTCGCCGTAGTCCTCGCAGCCGCGTTCGTGCTGATCGGAGCCTTCACTCTGTCAGGGCCTTCGCCGTCATCCGTGCCGTGGGGCGGGTCGCTGCTGCACCCCGACCAGCTCGGAGGCATCTTCGCCCTCGTGACCCTCGGGGTCACGCTCGCGGTTACGATAGTCTCCTTCGACTTCGAGAAGGGCCCGAGCAACCCCGTCTACTACAGCCTGCTCGCCTTCACAGCTCTCGGCATGGTCCTCCTGGCCTACTCACAGGACCTGCTGATGCTCTTCGTCTCCTGGGAGCTGATGAGCGTCCCGACCTACGTCCTCGCCGGGTTCAGCAAGACCCGCCAGTCCAACGAGGCGTCGGTGAAGTACGCGATTATCGGCGCCATGTCGTCGGCGGTCATCCTCTACGCGATCAGCCTCGCCTACGGGCTCACAGGGAGCACCCAGATCTCCACGGTAGTCTCCGGATTCACATCCAACCCGACCGCGCTGGCCGGGGTCGCCACCCTGCTCTTCGTCGCCGGGTTTGGGTTCAAGATGTCGATCGTCCCGTTCCACATGTGGATCCCTGACGCGTACGAGGGGGCGCCGACGACCATCAGCACCCTGCTAGCCGCAGCGACGAAGAAGGCGGGGTTCATCGCGGCCATCAGGGTCCTCCTCGCGATAACGACCCTCTACACTGTCACGCAGAACCCGGTCTTCACGATGGCGAACGTGTTCGCCGTGCTAGCGCTCGTCACCATGACCCTCGGGAACGTCTCCGCGCTGACGCAGAAGAGCATGACCAGGCTGCTCGCATATTCCAGCATCGCACAGGCCGGGTACATGCTCATCGGCTTCGTCGCATTCTCCAACGCGCCGGGCTCGGCAGCGGCCACGCTCGGCCTGACAGGGACGATCTTCCATGTCATCAACCACGCCATGATGAAAGGGGTGGCGTTCCTCGCGGCAGCCCTTGTCCTGCTGCAGCTCAAGAGGGCGGACCTGGGCGCCTACAACGGCCTCGGGAAGCGCATGCCTCTCACGGCCTTCACCCTCACCGTGGCCTTTCTCGGCCTGGCCGGGGTCCCGCCGCTCAGCGGATTCTGGAGCAAGCTGCTCCTGTTCCTTTCGGTGGCCAACGGGCCCTACGGCTGGCTCGCCCTGGCGGGCATACTGAACTCGGCCTTCAGCCTCGGCTACTATGCCTGGATAATCAAGCGCATGTACATGGACGAGGGCGAGAGCACGGAGAGGGTCAAGGAGCCGTTCTGGTCGGTGATAGTGTTCGCGATAATGGTGGGGCTGATAATCGGCATCGGCCTCTTCCCGCAGCAGGTGGTCGGCTTCGTGTCGTCTGCCGCTGCCAGCGTCGCCGGCTAGCGCCAGTTGATCTTGATCCTTGCCCTGTCAGGGAATATCTTCCTGAACGGGACCCCGCTGCCCGGATAGAACTTCGTGAAGAACTCGTAGAGGTGCAGCCTTAGGTCTTGGATGTAGACTATGAGCGCCTCGAACGCCACAACAAGGAGGTTGAAGATGATCCAAGGGACGATGTTGATCGGGTCCGACAGAGGCATCTTCTGGTTGATCACCAGAAGCAGCGCAGCGTGAACCAGGAGCATCACCGCCAGCCTGATGTAGCTTATGGTGTTCGACATGAATTGGGATATCCTCTCGAAGACCTCGAGCCCTCCGTTCGCGAGGGCGCCTGCGACAGACCCTTCCTTCAGCTTCCCCGCCGCTATGGCCACCCCCTTTCCAGCGAAGAGGACGATCATGGAGGGCACGAGCACCGCGAGCGAGATGGCGCCCACCAGATCGTTCGGCACCCCCAGCAGAGGGTTGGGGGCCGGACTGTTCAGCACATTGAAGGTGTAGCCGGCGCCGATGAAAGCCAGACCGTAGCCGACCCCAGAAACATACATGGTCAGTGCCGGTATCCTCTCGAGGAAGAGCTCCACGCGGTCGTGTTTCCTGAATGATTCGTAGACATCAAGCCCGAGTCCGGTGGTAAGGTGGGCGACGCCGACCAGGATGCTCACTATCAGGACAAGGTTCACCCCTTCCCATGGCGACGGCAGGAAGTTGAAAGTGTCAGGAGACCCTGCCGCCCGGTGAATTATCTCGACCACGGCAGGAATCGGGACGAAGTTATAGAGGGAGAGCTCGAAGAATTCGCCGAAGAGGACGCCGAAGAAGATCGCCGACAGCCCAGTCACGAGGAACATGTTGGCCCACTGCCTTGTGCTGCCGATCGTCCTCTGCCTAACGAAGAGCATGAACAGGCTGAGCAGCAGCCCGCCCCCTACGTCTCCGAACATCATGCCGAAGAACGCTGGGAACACGAACGACACGATGGGGGTCGGGTCGACTTCGGCCCCACCGGGCGCCCCCTGTTCAAGGGTAATCAGCCTGAATATGCTTCCCCAGCGGCTGTTCTCCATCAGGGTCGGCGCGCGCGCTTCGGACTCGCCATCCACCTCTTCGGTGTGAATCATCCATCTCCCGAATTCTTCTTTCATTTCCGCATCACGCCTGGCTGGGATGTACCCCGATATCATGGCCATCCTCTTCATGTCTCCTGAGACCCGGGCTTCATCTAGGAGGCTCCGGCCTGCTTCCGTGAGCTCCCTTATTGCGAGCAGCGGGGTCGCGTACTTCTCTCTGGCCTCGGCTATCTGCGACTCGACCCTCTCCCTTTCAGCGGCTGCGCCATCGTGCTGGGCCGCAGCTCTGCGGTAGGCCTCGGCAGGGTTCTGGGGGAAGTCTGCGGGTATCGCCAGAGGTTTCAGCTCCAGCAGCTTCATCGCCTTGTCGAGCTTACCTCCGTCCGCGCTGACGACAGCGACGAACACCAGCGCCTGCTCCTTCGAGACCGGCTGGGAGAGGAAGATTGCACTCGGGATGGAGTTCCTGAACTCGTCCAGCTTCTCGAGGCCGACGGTCGACGCGACCGCCTTGAAGAGCGAAAGGTCGGAGAGGCCCGTGAGATCAGACGAGAACCCAGACACCACCTGCAGGGCCCCCATCAGAGCCTCTGTGTCCGCCTCGTCCTTCTGCGCCTTCTGCAATGCGGTCTTCAGCCTGACGACGTCAGCCGACATGGGGGAGAGCTGAGCGTCCGCCTTCTCCAGCAGGTCCTTCCACGTGGACGCTTCAAAGTCGCTCCTGGGGATCTTGACCCCACCGAACACCATGTCCATCTGGCCGGGCATCAGCTTGAGCCCGAGGTCCTTCGCCGCCTGGTCGGCCTGGGCGAAGAGCCTGACCGCCTTCACAGTGAGTTCCTGAACGCCTGGGTCGAAGTTCTGCGCTGCCCCTTCCACAGGATGGAAGTCCTCGAACTTTGCCAACGCCTTCGCCACGTCCGCGTACTCGCTCCGGGGCGCGATGATTGTCACCTTTGTGAGACGGGCGACTCCCAAGCTCTACACTCGCGATTTCAGGCGCGACGAAGTTCCGTTATTAAGCGTGCTGTGGCCTCTCCCCCGAATCTGCGTCGGCCTCCTTGTGAGGACCCCGAGGCTGCCCGTGCGTAGAGGTGACCCCGGCCATCTGCAGCGCAGTAATTATAAGCTGTCGAGGCTCGGGCCGGAAAGTCCAGAGGTCACACGTCCACTTGTCCAGCAAGACGTACATCGGAACGAAGGCATTTGCGCTGAGAGGCTCGCTCCTCGACGCTGCGACCATCCAGAAGCTCTCCGAAGCGACTTCGCTCGACGAACTGGTCAACAGGCTCAGGTCGACCCCCTACGCCGACGCCATCTCCCGGCTGTCCCCGCCCTTCAACGCCAGGCACATCGAACTGGCCCTAAGAGAGAGGCTCGCCACGGTCCATCACACCGTGGCGCAGAGCGCGCGCAAGTACGGCATCTTCGAGCTATACTACCTGAAGAACATCGCCTGGGACCTGAAGGTCGTGCTGAAGGCGAGGGCCCTGAACAGGCCGTACGAAGAGATGGTCGAATACCTGAGCATGAAGGCCGAGGAGCTAGTGGGAAGGCGGGACCTCATCGTGAAGGTCATGTCGGCCAAGGACGTCGGTGAAGCCGTCTCTATGCTCTCAGGGACAGAGTTCTACGCGGACGTGGAAAAGGCGCTTTCGAGATACGCCGCGAAGCAGGAGATCAGGTTCTTCGACGTCTACGTAGACCACGCTGTCCTCGCAGCCATCTCGAAGGAATATTCCGTCAACTCGAAGGTCTATTCCTCAAGGCCGCCGAACGTGAACGGCATCGAGGAAATGGTCTCGCTCGACCTGGACGCGTACAACATCCTCGCCGTCCTCAGGTCCAAGCTCTGGGGCCTGTCCGAGTCCGAGATCCAGGAGCTGATCGTATCCCCGGGAGGGCGGGTGCAGCCTTCAGTCCTCAACGGCATGGCGGGCGCCGACTCGATCGGTGAAGCTGTCAAGTCCTTCGACTCCGCGTACCACTTCGAAATGCAGGGGACCCCGAGCGACGAGGAGCTCATAGACATGGTCGAGGACCGGTTCGCTCACAGGTCGAGGGAGACCGCCGAGCTCGCGTTCGTCTGGCAGGGCCTGAGCCCGGGTACCATGCTCGCGCTCGTCAAGCTGCTGGAATTTGAGGTTAGCAACCTGGCAGCAATCGCGGTGGGAGTCGAAGCCGGCATAGAGCCCAAGAAGATCGCCTCGAGGCTCAGGACGTAGCACGGCCCAGATTCCTTTTCGCCCAATCAACGTTTATAAACGGTATTCGAATGCGCCTGTTTCAAGTCATGCGCAGAATCCTCTTCGGCTTGTTCGCAGCGACGTGTCTGATGTTCTTGGCGGCAGCCCTTTCGGCGCCGGCCGTAGCCCAGACTACAACCACGACTACCACAGGAACGTCATCAAGTGGAGAGAAGTTCCTCGGAGCGGCGATCGCCTTCGGGCTTGCCGCCCTTGGCGCAGGCCTCGGTGTCGGGACCTCAGGCTCGGCAGCAATCGCTGCTGTGACCGAAAAGGCGGAGGTCAGGACAAGCGCACTGATCTTCGTCGTGCTCGCGGAAGCGATCGCGATTTACGGGTTCGTCATCGCCTTCGTGATTCTAGGATCGTCAGGGTAGGCGGCTTCCGCAGTCCTTCGATTCCTTAGTACTCTCTGAGTATCGAGAAGTCCGACAGGTCCTCGAGCAGGATGGTCGCTTCGTTCCTCGGCAGGTGCATCAGCCGGCGCTTCGCCTCTTCAGCGTACGACTCGGCCTGGGCCGTCATCTTGCCGACGACTTCGCTTTCGCTGTGCGTCTTCAGCAGGCCCACGGAGACCTTGTCCTTGGACCTCCAGTCCAGAAGGTCATCTTTCAGCTGGTAGGCTATCCCTATGCACCGGCCGTAGTCAGCCAGAGCTTCGACGTCCTTCTCGCCTCCCCCCGCGATAAGCGCCCCGAGCTTCGCCGAGGTCTCGAAGAGCGACGCGGTCTTCTCCGTGATTATCCTGATGTACTCGTCCCAAGTAAGTCGGTAGATCTGGGGGTCTATGGTCAGCTCCGAGTACTCCCCTTCTGACATCTGCAGGGCCGCGTTGCTGAGCTCCTCGGCAATCCTTCTGTCGCCGTATCTTGCGGCTATGGCAAGTATCATGGCGAACACGAAGTCAGCGCTCAGGAGCGAGGCGCTGTAGCCGTACTTCATGTGGAAAGGCAGCTTGGCCCTTCTGACCTTCTCCTCGTCGATGACGTCGTCGTGTATTATCGATTCCGTGTGAAGAAGCTCGACGGCCACGGCGGCTCCGAGCACCGAATCGTCTTTACAGCCGAGCGCCTCCCCCGAGAGCATCAGCATGACTGGCCTTACTCGCTTTCCTCCTTCGACGGCGTACACGAGCGGATCGTGGAACCTGGAGTGCGTGTAGAGCTGGAGCTCTTCAGAGAGAGCGGAGTTCACGCGTTTGGCGTAAGACTTCATCCGCTCTTCGAGCGACTCTAGAGAAATCGCCTTATCTTCGGCCATCCCTCTCCACCCAAATCTCCGCAAATTAGGTTCGTATATAACGAGTTGCCCTAAGGATAAAACGATTGCTCTCCTTCAGGGTTCACGGGCTCGAAATCGGACAAAGGCACTACCTCCTACTTCCGAAGATGACCCCGAAGCAGATGCGGCTGCTCGCCGGGAGGCTCGAGGGCGCAGGCTATTCAGTAAGACAGGGAGACTCGTTGTCGGCGAGGTCCCGGGAGTCTACCATACACGTAGCCCCGTCTGGCATCTGCTGGTCAACGACCGACCCGTCAGACGCAATACTCCCAGCAATCCCGGACATCCTCACATGTGAGAAGGAGCGGGTTCCGGTAAGAGATTTGGAATCGATATACCTCACGCGCCGCAGATTAGGAGCAGGGAGCCTGGTCAGGATCTCGACGCGCATCGAATCGGCGTCCTTGTGGGACAGCCTTCGGGCGTCTGATGGCTGCGGTCTCGCTCCCGACGAGCATGCGGTCGCATCGTCTCTCATCAAGAAATCCGCAGGCGACTGTGAAGTGCTGACGGACTTCCCAGCAGACGACTCCGTGCCCATGATCTGCGGCAGGAAACGTTACTACCACTCAAGACTCGGATGCACTCTCGCGGCTGAGACGCTCAGATCAGTCAGGGCAAAGGGCCCGAGGAACTCCTACCTCTTCCGGAGCGGGGTGCTGAAGCTGGGTAGGCTAGAGCGACTCGACCTGGACTGGTTCGAGCTTTCTGAAGAGTTGGGCGACTGGTGTTCCTTCGCCCCTGCATAGCGCGAAAGCTCTAATTGCAGACTTCAATGGCCCCGACTAGCCCCGGTAGTATAGCCCGGTCAAGCCAACTTGCACCGAGAGTATGCTGGCCTTTCGAGTCGGCGACCCGGGTTCAAATCCCGGCCGGGGCAATCTAAGCACGCCTCAAACTCTGCTTGACGAACAAAGCACTATTCGGACTTATCTAGCCTGACCAGGCCTTTGGCGGTCTGGGTAGCCCTGAGTCGGCATTATTCGTTGGACAACATGGGCTAGTAGTCAGACGACGCTGGTGTCAAATCTATATCGTGGGGCCGGCTTGGGCGCCTGCGATGAAAGGGCAAATCTATCATGTTGAAATCAATGTTTCGAATTGGGTCAAGTCCGGCAGGTTCTACGACGGGTTTCTACGCTGGCTTGGATATCAGATAATCGGGTCCTGGAAAATAGGAGCCGGCTGGGGCATAGAGGGCTGCAACGTCTGGGTGTTCCAATGCAAGGAGGAACTTGCCAAAAACGGATACCACAGACAGCGCGTGGGTCTAAATCACATTGCTTTTCATGCCGACTCCAAAGAGATGGTGGATAGGTTCTACGAGGAGCATCTTCGGCCAAACAAGATCCCAGTGCTTTACGGGGGGCCGAAGGAATATCCCGAATACTCGAAAGGCTACTATTCGGTCTACTTCGAGGATCCCGACAGAATAAAATTGGAACTCGCATATGTTCCTGTTTCCAGTCCAAAGGACCTAAGAAGGGCGAGGAAATTGACGATTCAAACTTTACAGACTTGATTTTCAATCTGGTTAAGCATTCGAGTGGATTAGGTGCTTAGACATTAACCACCCTGAGCGCACCGCTGAACAGACTGCGTACGTCTTACTCACAGAGTTGAGTGGCAACAAACCGTTGAGTTAGGTTAAGGCATGAGCCTGACAACTCAGAGAGCGGTTAGGCCCGCACTTGCAGGCCCGAATCCCGGCCGGGGCAATCTTGCACACACGCAACGGCCCCCGCGCCCACCCGAGGCTCAGCGGCAGGCGTCTCCTTCGCGGACTGCCTCTTCATCAAAACGAGTATCACCAACGAGAAGACGACAGCAAAAATGACAACGTCCTCGAAGAATGACAAGGCAATCGCGCCTTCCGGCCTAACAACAAAGAAGACGACGGTTCCGAGCCATCCAATCGGCCACCCATAATCAGTGAAATGCAAGCCTCCTGCCCCGGCCATCGGAGGGATACGTGCGACGCCAAGAACCGTGGTGACAAGGACGGCAAGCCCTACTCCAAGGACAGCCGCCGAAGTCCTAGGGTATCGAGCATTCACCAATAGCAAGACTACGCCAGTGAGAACCAACATTGCGGGGAAGATAGGCAGGCCAACGATAGGTCCAGCAAAGTATGAGCTGCTTGTGGTGACCTCGTACCAAGGCTCCAGTGCTGTCGGTGCCGCGATGACAAGGATTAGAGCACTAACTAAAGTGGAGAGGATCGCTAGAATCCCGGAACGACCTAAGCGTAAACGTTCCGCTCTGTCCATTGACTAAGGGTATAGGTCGGTAAGCTGTCCTATAGGTAAGTTGTTCGGAATATACCTGAGCACCCATATGGATGCCCGAGTCCCGGCCGGGGCAATCCAAGCTCGGAATGAACTCCGTTAGACGAACAGAGCATGATTCGGGACTCATTTGGCCTGACCAAGCCCTAAACCGGTCAGAGTAGCCCTGAGCTTGTATTAGTTATTTGACAAATGAGCATACTGTAATCTGTGCAGGATTGCAGGTGGCCTTGGGCCAAAATCTGATGTTGGTGCTATCGCACGTCCAAGTCGATTCCGGCGGAGAATACCAAATGAGGAAGCCGAGTCCTCAAGACTTCCGCATTTATTTGGACGAAGCAATTCCCTTGACTGTGCCTCTCCACCGACCTCAATCTGACAGGTATTCCTGAAACTGGGACCGAAAATCCGAGTGGTCGAGAGTTGAACACCGATCCCGTATGTCGGCGTCGAAGGAGTGCACCCCGATGGCCGCACACCTGCCAAGAGGGTATGCAAGGGAAGATTATCAAATAGCCAAGTCAAACTATCGGCGGACCACGTTCTGAGAGAATTCAGGACACTTTTCCGTACGGGTTTACTGGACCTCGCGGAAGCGCTTCATCAACTCCAGGAGGTCCCTCCCACTTGGAGACAATTCATAGAACTTTACATTCCCGTAAGCCTTCTTCTCGCATACCAAACGATGGTCAAGAAGAACCCGGATATTACGGTCCGCAACATTCCAGTCGCAATCCAACTCCTTGGCCAGTTGAAGTCTATCCTTCGGAAAATCGAGGGATTCGAGCATCGCGAGCCTCGTTCTGCTTCCTCCCATCTGCAGGAACAATTTGAAGACATCCCGTTCGAAGCCCTTCCTCCTCCAGGTCGATTTCACGTGCCCCCGCCAATACACCGCGCCACCAACAATCAACCACCCCCCTGTGGCGAACTGGAACGAATTATCCACATAGAATCCAATCCCCGATATAAGCGGCGAAGGCAGCTTGGAGATCCCAGAGCTCAGCGGGCCACCATAGCCTGCGAGGATTGGGAACTGTTGAGACAAGGCAATGAGGGTGCTAAGAGCCGAAAAAGCGACAAGAACACCCAATGCAACATTGTGCGAGGAGAACCGCAAGGAGAATCCCGCGTTCGCTGACTGCTTGTCTAATAATACTTTGTCGGACAATTCCGACAAACGCTCTTAGCACAAGGACGTCTAACGGCTTACTCAGTGGGCTGTGGTGGGGTTAAGGCATCCGAGGCTTGCAATAACGGGCCCCGTGCTGGTGCCAGGACTTTTGGTCAGCACTCTATTCCTCATGATCTCGCCAACCCCCGTCTATGCGGCGACGTGCACTTCGAGCGGAGGAAATAATGGTTCACCTTACTACTATGCGGCTGCGATAAACAGCTACAATAACAACGGGCGGATCGAGGGAGTTGGGGTCACCATTGATAAGGTGAGTACCTGGACTTTCAATACTCCCATTACCGCGAGCACGCAGCTCTGATGGGTGGATTTGGCTTTCCCTTCTGGTGGTTGGACACAGGCAGGCATTGGGATGGGGACCTTTGACGGACAGACAATCTCCAGCAGGGCAATCTACTTCGAGCAGTCGATAAACGGCCAGGGGACGCCGAGTATGGTCTACGTATCTGGTCACACGATCCCAGACGGCGATAGCGGTTACATGGAAGCTTGGCTCTATGTGGGCTCCAACGGGCACTATTGGACGACCGACAAGGTTTCTTCAAGCTCACAAGGCACTTGGTGGACGAACTACGACTTGGGATCGTCCTCGGCTTCGGTTTCCTACGGAACTGCGCAGCACACGACCGAAGCAGGCTACACGGGCAGCTACACCTGCAACAACTACAGTGCGTACACCACTAGCGATTACCCCCTCTGGACATCAACCTTGGGCACCGAGCCGGAAGGCGGTGGGGGAATTGTGTGGAGCTATTGCTATACCGTCATCAATTCGCCGTACAACCTAATCATTTCGACGGGACCATACTGCACCAACATCAATCCCAATTTCAGCTTCTGGGGAGGTTGAAACTTCTTGCAAATGCACAGGAAGTATGTCTTCGCAGTTGTCATTTCTATTGCCTTGGGCCTTACCTTAGGTATTCAAGGATTCATCTTGGCCACAAATCCGAGCCCCAATAATACTCTGAGCGGCAGCGCCGGACCGGCACTCTCCAAGCCTCTTATCTTAAACACGGTAGAATACGCGTCGAAGGCCGTCGGCAGCGTCGTCCTGGTCCCTGACGCCAGCCGAATAGGCCCCGGATTCAGGATAATCGGGGTCATGCTAGACAAACCGCATCTTGTCACCACGGATACCGGAGTGACTTGGAATGACTGGGGAATTGCTTTCGTTATCTCAGACAAACCATTCGTCAATGGCTCCTCGATGCGAACGACCTTCATGGGACATTGGATAGTCGTGATGGAATCCGTCTCGCCTGGTATTCTCAGCAGTTACGAAAACGCTGTGAGCTACATGGCACCTCAGCAGCTCTGCCACAGCTACAAGAACGGCAGTCAGAATTGCACCATTGTCAGTTCGAACAGGGGACAACTAGTTCAAATTAGAAACACATGGCTTGTTGTTGACCAAGGCGGGTACACCAATGCGGATTTTACCATAGATGGCGTAAATCGTGGGATACATATCGAAGGTGACTTGAGCTACTCGCAAATGTTGTCACTCGCAGCCAGCGTGATTCCATAACTAGGGGAAAGTTATCGTGGACCTATCTCGACGAAAGGCTGCGGTGGAGAATAAAGGCAAGGCGATTCGGCAAGCGACCAGCTTCTTTGTTACGGCAGTTTTCGTTGTCGCCCTTTGGGCTCAAACTGGGTACGCGGTCTCCACCCAAGCAACACTCCCAAGGTGTGCCCATGAAGTACCTTCAGGGTCCGTTGTTGATCCAGCGGTTGGAACTGTTCTGCTTCCCAACGGGACCGTCGTAAGCACAAACAATCTCCCATGCATGGGATCGGGCTTCCCCGCCTGGCAAACTACTGGAAACGCAGCGTATGGGACCATGACTCTGAGTGGCTCCTACTACTACACCAACTTCCAAGACCTGTGGACTGTCCCCCCGGCTCCATCCAACGGTCAGTTCACCAGCCCCCAAGGACTCGCGTTCTATAACGGTCTGCAAGGGGGAAATGATATTGTTCAGCCTCTTCTGGTTTATGGCTGCATAACTTCTACTGATTGTTCCAACAGTTGGAGAATCGCGGGGTACGCCTGCTTCAGTTGTAGTACTATCTTCCAGTCTGTCTACTATTCTCCCCCCCTCTCCGTAAGCAAAGGTGATACGATTGAAGGTACCTTGATCTTGACCCCATCCACACCTGGTTGTAGCGGCAGTGGGCCATCGTACACCGTGGCAGCCAGAGATGAAACCACCGTCCCCGTCCAAACAACAACCCTTGTTGTCTGCGATACGGACCATTATCAAATTGGCATTGCGGGCTCGTTAGAAGTTCACAGCCTCAGCACATGCAATCAAATGCCAGGCTCAGGAAATAACTACTTCCAGACAATATCGTATACGACCTCTCCCAGCGGTGGGAGTCCGAGTTTCAATACAGGAAGCGACGTCAGTTTCTGTAGCGCGAACGCATTTTGGCTGGGCGGCGGTTCTACTTTGCAGATAAACTGGTCGTACAGCTGATTTGGCGCTTCACCAATCAAGGTCTAAAGAAATATTAGATGGGGCGATGCCATACAAACTATAAGCAAAGAGAGAATGCCCACAAATTGAACAAACACCTTTTCTTAGGCGGCACCATCGCATCCATATCCGGCCTCCTGATTTTTTCGATTTCTTATCTTGGGATATACATATGCGAACAGAACTACATCTCGTGCGTTCCTGTGGGTGGGGTACAGCCATTCTGGTCGGGACTTCTCATAGTACTTGCCGGCCTCGTCATGATTGGTTTCTCTCTTCGTAGGCAGAACAGTTCCCCACACGAGGCGATTTCTGGCAACAAGGACGAGACTCAGACCTAACAGAGTCCAACCAGGGTCATCGGTCAGGTGTTGGGGGTTCCTTTGTGCTCCCCGGAGGTCAATAGGTAGTCTCCGTTCATGAGAATCTATTAAAGACATGGTCGGGTACGATGCCAATGGCAACCATCAAATTGGTACTTCTAACTGGTGGTATACATCTCAGGGTACTGGCATCACAGCGACGCTGGGCGAATCCCAGTATTTCTGCAGCTGGGTTGGGAAGCAAACGAAGTGTCAATCAACCTCGATGGCTATTAGTTAGCTGGCTCCCTGTAGCGTGGGCCAGATATCCTCCGCAAGCCCTTTCCTGGCCGCGTTTGGTTCGAACCTCCAGTGAAAGACCCCTTGAGCGAATTGCTTTTCGTCGCACCGGTTGATGGGGCGGAAGCCAAAGCATGCGATGCGTTTTGATACCTTGGCCCCGAGTCTCACTTCAGCTTCGAATCTCAAACCAGCCCGTTTGACATGATACGCACAGAGTTGAACGACTAGGGCTCGCCAGTCGGGTTCAACCAGAGACCCGACTTTTGCAGTGCGCTTAGGCCCGCATCTGCAGGCTCGAATTCCGGCCGGGGCAATCCAAGCAAGAAACGGGGCCGTGCTCAACGACCATAGGCTGTCCCTTCTCGCTATTGAGGGCGCGAATAGTGCCTGATGTTATCGGGCGCGCGGACGGCACGATCTCCACGAGGGTCACGGATGGGCTCGCCGGGAGTCAGTTTGAGCGGCAGCACCCCCGTCCAGGTCCCCTCGCGGTATTCCTCTTGTCCGTCAGTGGCGAATCCGGTCCTCACCTTAGCTGACGCCTCCACCAAAGGCACTGCGAGGACCATGGTTCTGGCCATGTCCGATTCATTGGGGGCCCGAACCATTGGCCAGCGCCCACGGGCGACATACTCGACGAAGGCGCGCATGGCATCTACCTTCATGTCTGCGTCATCGACTACCTTCGCGTTTCCGAGGACGACGACAGAGCGGTAGTTCAGGGAGTGGCCAGTAGCTGTCGGAGCGAACACAATGCCATCCAAGAGGGTCACGCAGAGACTGAATGAGGCGCCACTGGCGAGCGTCTTCATCATTCGGCTTCCAACCGAACCGTGAAGGTATAGCGTGTCGCCAACACGGACGTAATTCGTCGGGACGACGAAGGGCATTCCGTCTGTGACGAAAGCTACGTGGCACACGAACGCCTGGTCGAGGATCTCGTAAACAGTCTGCCGGTCGTACCGTGCGCGTTCAGGGTGGCGTCTGACCTTCGTCCTGCGAGTTGGAGTGAACTCGCCCGGCGCATCAGCATTCGTGGTCACACCTCCGAGCAGCGAGCTTCACACTATAAATCCACCTCCACGTCGAAGCCACCGTGCGCTCTCCGGGGCTGCTCGCGGAGCACGGCAGTTCACCGCTTGACGCATGTGCCTCGACTTAATCGCGCGATTCATCACGCCCTGGTCCCGGCCGGCGCGGTCTCGTCCTTGAAGCGCAGCCGCCGCTCCTAGTGAATTTTTTAAGACGGGAAGGCGTCTCCGCAGACCCTTGGGCCATGGTCCGATTCGTCCTCGTTGCAGATTCGACGCTAGCCCGCAACTACAGGAGCGTCCCCCTGCTGGACTTCCTCGCGAGCGCTCCGACCGGCGCCGTCCCTGGCTCGCTCTACGCGTTCCTTAGGGGTCCGCCACCGCCAGACGACCATGGGCGCGCGGCAGTCGCCCCATACTCCATCAGGAAGCTGGAGGCCGCTCTCCTCAGGGACCACAAGAGGGAAGAGGTTGTGGTCGCGCACGAGGACCACCTGTCGGAGTTCGTAGACGACGACACGGAGGTTGTGGGGGTGACCACGATGGACCCGCTCGGGCTCGGGCCCCTCACCATGTCCTATGCCGTCTTCTTCGAGACCTATTCCCCCGCTTACGTCGAACGGGAGTTCGAATACCTCCTGGCTCGCATCAACCGCGCGAGGGCAGGGAAGAAGGCGAAGCTGGTCGTAGGCGGGCCAGGCGTCTGGGAGCTGACGGTTCGCCCGGACGAGCTCGACAGGAACGGCATCGACTACGCGTTCCAGGGGGAATCGGACGACATACTCACCGACCTGTTCCGGTACGTGACCGAAGGCGGAGGAGAGAACACGGGATTCTTCCGGGGCTTCCAGACCTTCGACGGACAGTTCCGCAAGCAGTGGAAGGCGAACTCGAAGTTCATCAGCAGGTACCAGTTCTCGAAGCAGTTTCCCAAGCTCGAAGACATCCCCGACATAGTGGCCCCGTCCACCAAGGGGATGGTAGAGGTCATGCGCGGCTGTGGCATCGGATGCGATTTCTGCGAGGTCACCCTCCGTCCGCTCCGGTACTATCCGCCGGAGAAGGTAACGCGCGAGATCAACGTGAACGTCGCGGCTGGGATGAAGAACGGCTGGCTCCACAGCGACGAGATATTCGCCTACGAGCACGGGAGGAATTTTGTGCCGAACGAGGAGGCCATCATGGAGCTGTTCAACGCGGTGATGGCCATCCCGGGGGTTACGAGCTCGAACCCCACCCACGGGAGGATATCGATACCCGCAGCGTACCCGAACCTCATGAGGAAGCTTTCGCGCATCATACGGGCCGGTCCCGACAACTGGGTGGGGGTTCAGATGGGGATCGAGACCGGAAGCGACCGGCTCGCCTCCGAGCACATGCCGAACAAGACCCTCCCCCTCCGGGTGGGGCCCGACGGCTCGTGGGCTGACATCGTCTGGCGGGGAACCTATGTCATGAACAAGTGCTACTGGCGACCCGCGTTCACAGTGCAGGTAGGCCAGGCCGGCGAAACCCCCGAAGACAACTGGGAGACGGTGGCCCTGATCAACCGGATGAGCGAGTCCACGCTGGACAACGGTGCCCCGTTCGAGTTCACCGTGACACCGATGCAGCACGTCCCGCTAGGGCTCCTGAAGAGCAGGGACTTCTCATCGGTCAGGCTGGACCCGTCTCAGTTGGCCGTCTACTACGCCTCCTATAGACACCTCGCGAAGGTCGCACTGAGGGACGCGACGCGCGCCTCGAGCGACGCCAACCCGGCATCCAGATACGTGACCGGTCTGATGATTGCGCTCGGGGGCTGGGCGATGTTCCGCGTGGTCAAGCGCGTCTGCAGGAGGGGAGGGCTGGACCTCGAGAGGGCTGCGAGGTACGGGCTAGACGGAAGGCACCTCCAAGCCCCCGTGATTCCGGCCTGAGGCCGCACCGCGATAGAGCGGAGGCCCCTCGGTCAAAACATAATTACACAGACGAGGGCGGCCCCCCAGATTGTTCGTAGTCGAGCTTATCCTGTTCCTCTTCTTCGTGTCGATATTCGCTGGGGTATTCGGCTCCATCGTGGGCCTGGGGGGCGGGGTGGTGATCATCCCGGTCCTCACCATCCTGCTCGGCGTCGACATCCACTTCGCCATCGGCGCCAGCATAGTGGCCATCATAGGCACTTCAAGCGGCGCGGCGGCAACCTACGTGAAGGACAAAGTGACGAACCTGCGCGTCGGGATGTTCCTAGAAGTCGCGAGCACCACTGGCGCGATCATCGGGGCGGCCTTGGCCTCATATGCGAACTCAGCAGCGCTTGAGCTGATCTTTGGAAGCATCCTGCTCGTCACGCTGGTCCCGACCGCGATGAAGATAGGGGAGGACATACCGAAGTCCCCGGAGCTGAAGGGGCTCTCAAAACGCCTCGGCCTGAAGGGGTCCTACGTCGAAACGAACGGGACGACGGTCAACTACAACGCTGACAAGCCCGCCGCCGGCCTCATCGGGACCTGGGTCGCAGGCATCCTTTCCGGTCTCCTTGGCATCGGGGGAGGCGCCTTCAAGGTCCTCTCGATGGATCTTGCGATGAAACTCCCGATGAAGGTCTCCACCACCACGTCGAACTTCATGATCGGGGTGACCGCCGCTGCGAGCGCCGGGATCTACTTCGCCAGGGGGGATGTGAACCCGCTCATCGTCGCGCCGGTCGCTCTCGGGATCCTGGTAGGCGCAGCAATCGGCGCGAAGGTCCTGCTGCGTTCGCGGAACAGGAGCGTGAGGAAGGCGTTTGCGGTCGTGCTCGCGGTCGCAGCAGTGGAGATGATCCTGGGCGCGCTGGGGGTCACGCCATGAATCTGAAGGACCCGGAAGCGATGAACGTGATCATCGGGAAGGTCTTGAGGTACGGCGTTGTGCTCTCCGCCCTGGTGATAGTCCTGGGGACGGTGGCGCTGGCGGTTTCGCAGGGCCCCGCAGAGACCTCGGGCTTCCTCGTCTACAATCCGAGCGTGATCCCTCACGACGGGATTGACGTGAGCCTGTCCGGCCTCCTGAGCGGGCTCGCGTCCTTCTCACCGTTCTCCTGGATAGAGCTCGGCGTGCTCCTTCTCATCGCGACCCCGGTCACCAGGGTCCTGATCTCGGTCCTGCTCTTCGCTGCAGAGCGGGACAGGCTCTACGTTCTGGTGACCGCGGTAGTGCTGGCCCTGTTGCTGTTCAGCATGCTCGTGACCCCTTCGATACCTGGATTCAACGCCTGAATCGAAGTCTAATTAGAGGGCCGCCGGACGGCCGCCTCCTTGGGAAAGAAAGCAGTATTCTTCGATTTCGGAGGGACTCTCCTGGTCATGAGGCGCGACAGGATATTCCGCAAGGTGCTTGCGGAGGAGGGCTACCAGGGGGACCTGAGCGCTATCCACTCCGCTTACATCGGAGCCGAGTCAGCCTGGCTCGCCCGTTACGCCGGAAGGACCATGACCTCTGAAGAGACAGAAGAGGCGTACAGGGACCTTGAAGAGATGGTCTTCTCCGAGCTCTTCCCGCAACAGAGCAGGTCGACGGCCTTGAGGTTCTCAGTGCAGGTCCGTAAGAGGTGGCCCCAGCTTAAGGAAGAGATCCCGCTCGAGCTCTATCTCGACGCCGAGCCCACGCTGCAGCGGCTCGGCGACGAAGGCTATGCCCTCGGGCTCGTCTCCAACGCGCCTGCGGGTACGGGGAAGGTCGTCGAGTCGCTGGGGCTCACGAGGTACTTCGACAGCGTGGTCATCTCTGGGATCGTTGGGTATTCCAAACCCAACCCCGAGATCTTCAGGATCGCCCTGAAGGAAGTCGGGTCCGAGCCACGGGAAGCCGTACACGTGGGGGACCTCTACGAGGCGGACGTGGTCGGCGCGAGGAACGCCGGCATCGAGGGGGTGCTGATCGACAGGGACGGCTCGCAGTCGGGCGTCGAC
>DAIDAO010000010.1 GCA_027310575.1 bacterium
CGCTACCACTTCCAGACGTTCGCCGTGGGGGTCACGGTCCCCGACGGCGTCCAGGAGAGGGAGGACGAGATGAGGTCGAATCTGCGCCTGAAGGGGAGGGAGACCATCAAGTCGCAGGCAGGGAGGCTGATCGCGGCCGAGGTCTCGCGCAGGCTGGGAAGGCGGGCGGACAGGCAGCGGCCCGACCTTACCCTTCTGGCCGACTTCGGCGCCGGGGACGTCTCGGCGATGTCCAGGCCGATCTATTACTACGGCAGGTACGCCAAGCCCGTGAAGATCCAGCAGCGGAGGTCCTACTGCGAGAACTGCAGGGGGTCCGGGTGCGGCAGGTGCAGGGGGACCGGGTTCGATCGGAAACAGAGCGTGGAAGGGCTGCTCAGGAAGAAGCTGTCGGGCTTGAGCGGCAGCGAGAAGATGACGTTTACGTGGCTGGGCAGTGAAGACAGGCAGAGCGCAGTCCTCCCACCGGGGCGTCCCTTCCTGGTGGAGATCAAGAGCCCGAGGAGGAGGAGGCTGCCGGCGAAGTTCGGCGTCAGGCTCAGGGGCGGCGTCGTGTCTGTGTCAAGAGGGCGCGTCCTCCCCTCGAAGCCGGTGAAACTTCCCGCGTTCAGGTTCAGGACGATGATCAGGGCCGTGGCCGCGACCAGGGTGGCGCCTGGCGCCCTGGGCGAGCTGAAATCGAGGCTCAGGAACGCGACCGTCAGGTTCGACAGGCCTCATGACAGGCCGACGGTAAAGACAGTCCGCAGGGTCTCCGCCAAGGCCAGGGGGCGGACCCTTCTCATAGAGGCGGAGCTCGACGGGGGGCTGCCCGTCAAGAGGTTCGTGAGCGGGGAGCTCGTCTCACCGTCGGTGTCGGAAGTCTTAAAAACTGAAGTCAGTTGCCGGAGTTTTGACATCTGCGGAGTCAGAGAGATAGGAGGATTCAGATTTGCCGAAATCACACGGGGCGAGGAGAAGAACTAGGTCGCTGCTGAGATCGTCCGCCAAGAAGGGACTGAGCAGCATGCTCGTAGAGTATTCGCCGAACGACAGGGTCGTGATCAAGATCGACCCTGCCCAGGTCAAGGGGATGCCGCACAGGAGGTTCAACGGCCTGGTGGGGACTGTGACGAAGGTCGGGAGGCGGGCGGTCACTGTCGACGTGAACGTCGGGCACAAGGTAAAGACGCTGATAGCCAGGAAGGAGCACGTAGTCCGCATGGAGGGGAGCTGATGTCGGAGAAGGTGGAGAAGAAGCTCCTGACCATCCCTGAGGCGCACCAGATTCTGCAGAAGATCGACGTGGAGAAGGCCGACCAGATCCAGAAGAGGACGCTCGACTACACGACAAAGTTCGCGAAGGCACAGTCAGACGCGGCCAAGAAGCTGCGGAAGGAGCTGGAGACGGAATGCGGTCTGAGCGAGGAGGAGTCGGTGGAGCTCATCAACATAATGCCGAAGTCTCTGGAGGAGCTGAGAACGTTCACGTCAGGGTGGCGGAAGCTGCTGTCGACCGAGACGCTCGAGAAGATCCTGAAGATACTCCACCCGAAGTAGCGATAAAGGGATAGAACAGCACAGCGTTAAATAACAAGGCGGCCATCAAATCCACCGGGGAAGCAAAGGGGGACAAGCAGATGGCGCTCGTTATTCTCTTCTGTACCGAGAGGTCCCCCGCAATCTAGGCCCGCTACACAGGAGTGCCAGTTTCTGGAAATGATGCCAGCGGACAAGAAGTATGAGGAATTCGCCTACGTCCTGGACTTCGCGGTCAGAGGGAAGTCCACGGTGATCAAGGGGAGGGAAGGGCCCATGGTGCAGGCGATAGGGGAGGAGAGGCTGACCCTGCTGGAGCTGCTCGCCATGGAGAACCAGGACTTCGAGATCGGAGAGAAGGTGAAGATTGGAAAGGAGGGGAGGGAGAAGATAGTCAGCGTGCTCGGGAAGCTGACCTACGAGGAGCTTTCCCCGGAGGGGAAGGCGTCGCTCCCCAGCGTCGTCGAGGACCTGGTCAAGGGGAACGAGGCGAAGTACGTGACGTACTTCAACGACCTCCAGCCCCTTACACCAAGGCTGCACGGCCTGGAGCTCATCCCCGGCATAGGCAAGACCTTCATGAAGGAGATAGTGGACATGAGAGAGAGGCAGCCGTTCACCAGCTTCGACGACATCCAGAAGAGGGTCGGGCTCAGGGAACCCGCCAAGATGATAGCGAAGAGGATCATCGAAGAGCTCGCCGGGGACTCCAGGGTCAGCATCTTCGTCAAGAAGTGAATGAAGAGACAGAGACTCGGGCAGCACTATCTGAATGACCCGGAGGTGGTCAGGCGGATGGTGTCCCTCGCAGAGATCGGGCCGTCTGACAGAGTCCTGGAGATCGGCACCGGGAGGGGCGAACTCACCAGGGAGCTGGTCGGCCTGGGCGCCGGCTTCGATGGGTATGAAGTCGACAGAGGGAACTATGAAGCGACCATGGACGCGGTCCGCGGAACCCAGGCCCGCGTGCACCTCGGGGACGCCTTCGAGCACAGGCCCAGGTTCGACGTCCTCGTCTCGAGCCTCCCCTACTCTGAGTCGGCGCGCTTTGTCCGGTGGCTCAGCGCCTCGGACTTCCGCCGGGCCGTCGTACTGCTCCAGGAGGACTTCGTGAGGAAGATGCTTGCGCCGCCCGGGGCCAGAGACTACCGCGGGATTTCCGCACTCGCCCAGCTCGCCTTCGACGCCCAGGTGATGTGGCGGGTGAAGAGGGAGTCGTTCACGCCGCAGCCCAAGGTCAGCTCCGTCGTCGTTCGGCTCCTCCCCAAGCTCAGGGTCCCAGAGGCGGAGGCGGCCAGGATAACACGGCTATTCTCGCTGAGGCGACGGCGCGTCGATTCCGCCCTGGCCGAGCTCGGCATGACGCAGAAGCGGGGCAGGGGGACCAGGAGGGTCAACTCTCTCACGCCGGAAGAGGTCCACGAGATCTGCGGACCGCACGGGAGTCCGTAGGGCTTTAACGTCCGCAGGAACAGTAGCCCTGTGCTTCCTCGAGGGGTTTCGGTCACCCTTGTCGGGCCGAAGGGCCCGGTCAACGTCGGCCACGTGGCCCGCCTGGTGCAGAACTTCGGCGCGGACAAGCTGTACCTCGTCGAGCCGAAGGTCGACATTTCCGTCGCAGCGGTCTACGCCTCGCACGCCTCTTCGGTCCTGGACAACGCGATAGTCACGAGCTTCGAGAAGGTCAGGCGGGACCACGACCTGCTCGTAGCCACCACCGCCGTAAGGGCGAGCAGGAAGTCGAACGTCATCCGCCGGACTGTGAGCCCGGACCGCCTGCACGACGTCCTGTCAAAGTCGAAGACTTCGTCCCTCGTCTTCGGAAGGGACTCGACGGGGCTCACCAACTCGGAGATCGCCATGTGCGACCTGACCACGACGATCGAAGCGTCCCCGGCGTACAGGTCGCTGAACCTCGGTCACGCGGCTGCGGTCGTGCTCTACCTCGCTTCGCACGGGGGTCCCAGGAAGGGGGCGCAGCAGGGCCGCAGGGCGAGGGAGGTCTTCGCGGAGAGCTTCTACGAGCTCGCCCTGGCTTCCAGGCTCCCCAGGCACAAGACCAGGAACCTCTTCGAGACGGCGAAGAGGGCGGCGGCCGCGTCTGAGCTGACGGACGCGCAGCTGAACCTCTTCTCAGGGGTGTTCAGGAAAGCCGCCGGAACCATGAAGGCTCAACGGGGCTCGAAGACATAAACCGCCCGCTTCACCCAGCGCGTGCTCTCGAAGGAGAGCCGCACAGGATACTCGAATCCCACAGGGCCGGGCTGGTAGTGCCTGAGCCCCACCTTCCTCCCTTCGAGGGTGAGGGTCACCTCGTCCCCGTCCATCGTCTGCACTACAGGCACGACCACCACTATCCTGCCGTCCGGCCCGATGGACTCGGCCATGGAGGCCAGGGCGTCGTTGTAGATCACTGCTGACTCCTCGACCATCGCCCGGGCCGTGGCGGTCTTGGGCCTCGCGTCCAGCCTGGGGAGGAGGACTGGTTCGGTCACTATGGCGTCCACCCTCGTTCCTCTCAGCAGCCGAGACGTCTCCCTCGCGTCCCCCTTCCTGACGTCGTACCCCCTGTCGGCTATGCCGCCTGCGGACCACCGCAGGTTCTCCCTAGCCTGCTGGACGCGCGAGGCGCTCGAGTCGAGGCCGAGGCAGCGGAGCGACTTCGCGAGCCCCTCGGCCAGTATGGTCCCCGACCCGCAGAAGGGGTCGAGGAGCGTCTGCCCCGGCCTCAGGTCTGCGAGGTTCACCAGCGTCCGGGCCAGGCGAGGGGAGAGAGCGATGTCAGGATGGCGGACTGGCCTGAGCGTCCCTCTCTGCCTCATGGACGCCGAGTCCGGGACCCACGCCGTCGGCCCGAGGCCATAGCCGCCATGGTAAGGGAAGGCCACGACGTCGAGGGCGTGCCTGGAGACGACCTGCTCGGACAGGAGCTCGTCCCCCCTGGGCCTGAGCAGCCTCACCTTCCTCAGGCCTGACCCCCTGAGGCCGTCGAGCAGCGATCGGACGAGGTCCTCGTAGTCGTCCTCGCCGAGGCCGTACCCGCTCAGCGAGAAGTTCGACTTCTCGTCCAGGTACGACGCCATCAGGTCTACCAGGGCGGTGATGTCGCCCTCGGTGGAGTCGGGCTGGGAAGTCAGGGGTGCGCACTTGTGGACGCCTGCGAGCTCGGCTATGCGGCGGGCGTCGATGTGGTCGACGTGGAGGACGGCCACCCTCTCGCTGGGAGACTCGGCCCGCTCCACTGACCTGCCCAGGAGCGTGCACGCCTCCAGGACCGAGAGCTTCCCGAAAGCCAGGACCAAGGATACGTCGTCGGTCTCCAGAACCGACATGGGGAGGAGGAAAGGCATCTCCCTAGATGACCCACTCTTCCATTTCGACGTCGCACTCTGTGTCCATGAATCGGACAGGCCGAAACGGCTCAGTTTCTTTACCCTTTCTGGATTCCCGTCGGGCTGCCGGGGCCAGCAACGCGCATGGCCATGCCTAAACCGTAAGAACCCATCCCTGAACCCCGGTCTGTTGATTTCTGTTCCGAGGTGGCCCGCGGCGTGAGCCTCAGCAGGGCCAGGGCGCTGGCCTTCACGTCGCTCGGGCACTTTGTGAACGACGGCTCGGTCTTCTTCGTCCCCGTCATCGTGGTCCTTCTCGCAAACCTCAACGGGGCGACGCCCCTGGAGGTCTCCATCATCCTTGCGGTTTTCTATCTCACTTCGACCCTCGCTAGCGTCGCCGTGGGAAAGTGGGCAGACAGCTCAGGGGCCCCTGCGCGACTGATGGCGCTGGGAGTAGCTCTCCTCGGCGTCGGGCTAGTGGGATTCTACCTAGTCGTGGCGTACACCAACGGCGTGGAGGCCTTCGCCTTCGCCCTGGTTTCTGACCTGTGCATGGGGGTCGGGAGCGCCTTCTATCACCCGCTTGGAGGGAGCATACTGCAGGCCGCTTTCGGGCGCGGGACGACCGGGAAGGCGCTGGGCTTGAACGGCGCCATGGGAAGCGTGGGCAGGGCCGCCTATCCGTCGATCTTCTTCGTAGTGGTCGCCCCAGTCTTTACGACTGCAGGTTCGCTCGCCTTCTTCGGGGTGGTTGGGATGGGCGCCGCCCTACTGATCTGGATGGGGCTCAGGAGAGCCGATGCCGGCCCGGCGAATCGGGAGGGGAGGAGGTCGTCGGTAAGAAGATCGCTGACCAAGCCCATGCTCATGCTCCTGGGGGTGTCCTTCGTCAGGTCCGCGTCCCTCTTCGGTGTTGCTCAATACGCGCCCACCTTCCTCAACAGCCAGAGGGGCCTCGAGCTCGGCCCGCTGCTCGGCCTTTCGCTCACGGCGTTCTATGCTTCTGCCATAGTGGGGCAGCCCCTGTTCGGGCTCCTTGCAGACAGAGTCGACCACAGGCTGGTGCTGACGATAACCGCGTTCGGGGCGGCTGCCTCGATAGTGGGCTACGTCAACTCGGCGGGCGCGGTGAGTGTCGCGCTCCTTTCTCTGTTCGGGTTCTTCGCCTACACTGGCTTCCCGCTCTTGATGTCGCTCGCGGCGGACTACTCTTCTCGAGGCGAGTCTGCTTTCGGCAATTCCCTCGTCTGGGGGCTCGGCTCGACCGGGGGCAACGCCTTGGGGCCGGTCCTGATCTACGCCCTGATCCTCAACGACTATGGAAGGCTCGGCTACTCCTTCGAAGTGATGGCCGTGCTGGCGGCAGTCTCAGGGGTCGCGGCTCTGTTCATACCGAGGCCTGCGGCCAAGCCAGACTGAGCTCGCTCGATTGTTGAGCCCGAGGTCATCTTGCGTCCACACCGTCTCTTTTGATGCGCCGACGGGCGATGCTGTCGCATGAGCCTGCAGGACATCGTAGTCATGATCCACAACGGGGAGTACGGGAGGGCAATCTCGTCGATGGAGCACGACGTCAAGGACGAGGCGCTCACGCCGCAGCAGCGGGTCGAGTACTGCCGGTGGCTGGCCGAGTGCAACATCAGGCTGGAGGAGCAGGGAGAGGCCGGCAACTGGTACGTCGAGGCAGTACGGATAATCCTCTCGGAGCAGACCGACGGCAGGTCGAAGGCGAAAGAGGCGCTGCCGCTGTGCGCGAAGGCGCTCGAGGCCTATGAAAAGGGCGGGGACCCGGCCGACGTGCTCGTGGCGGCGAGACTGAAGCAGTATCTCGTCGGGCTGGCAAAGTAGTGCGTCCTACTGTGAGACGGGGACTTCCTGACTCCAGCTCGGCTTCACCTCCCTGAGCTTCAAGGCAATCGGGAAAACCCAGCACCCGGCCGTAAGGCGCTGGGCTTAGCTGTTCTTTCTCTTTCTTAGCACGAGATGGTCGCTTCTCGTTTCGGCCTCTAACTCGTCTCCCTCTTGCCACCTCAACTTCTCGATGTCATTCGGCGGAATTACAACCGCCCATCTGAAGTATTCCTTTCCCTTGACTTCTCTGCTTCTTTGCTTTTGCAGCCGCAATGCATCCTTAAAGTGCTGACTCGCGTGTTTTAAAGCCTTTAGATATCTAAAGGCTTTAGTAGTTAGATATCTAATAGTTAGGTGCCTGGGATGACGCGCGATGGGGTTTGGTTGGGCGTTAAGAGCATTGGAGGTGTGCTAGTATGATGTCAACCAAGGGATGGAAGCCGCCATTCGGCAGTCCAGAATTCAGAACCTACTTGGAAATTGCCATCAATTCTAGCAAGTCTCGCCGCGAGGCTGCGCGCAAGCTAGGCTACAAGGATCCGAAGACGATCACTTATCACATGGGAAGGATGGGGATTGACCGACCCACAGAGTGGGACAGACGGCCATGGGTGAGCCCGGCTCGATGGAAGTGGCTCCCTGAAGTTCTCATTCCGGGTACGACGGAGAGGAACTGGGTCGCGGGCCTTACCCAAGGAGAAACGTGTATCCAGTCCAAGTATGTCAACAGGACAGATACTACGTATCTTGTTCTGGACACCTCCATGGCTGACTCGCAACCAATCTTCCGATTGGCGGACTACGTTGGTTTGAGGCGTTCGACGAAGCCGGTCAAGAACCACCATTGGAAGCCTGCCTGGCGTGTGGAAATCTCAGGACTAAGGGCGTTCAGAGTATTGAAAGAAATCACTCCGTATCTTGTTGGCGAAAAGAAGAGGGAAGCTGAGAGAGCCATAGAATTCTTCGACCCTTTTGGCAATCGGCGTGGGTGTCATCGAAACTCCGACGTCTGGCCGACGATAGATTTCCCATCAAGGACGAAGCGACGGGGTTCGAACATGAACCATTCTCAGGACCGAGCCCGAAGGGATAAGGGAGAAAGCAAGGACAAGGGTGACAGATAGGTTGCTCATGACAAAACAGCGGAGGATTCCATTGGTTGTTATCCGCAATGACGAGGATAGGTCGTGGACAGGCGGACTGGTACAAGCAGAAGGCTGTAATGAAACCCACTACGTTCAGCGAACCAGTTGCACCACGATAGTTCTCGGTGTTGCAATGACTGACCCTGCACCGGTGTTCAAGTTCTCCGATGTGATTGGACTTCCAAGACCTCTCAAGTCCGAACCAAGCTCCAATCCCGACTACCTCCCCAGATGGCGGAAGGAAATTAGCGGGCTTAGAGCCTACAGAGTGCTCGGAGAAATTCTGCCTTTCTTGGTCGGGGAAAAATCCAGAGAGGCCCAGAAGGCATTGCAGTTCTTCGCACCCTATGGAATCAGGCGGGGCGGATGGTTCAGCTCGTTCGATGTCTGGCCTCCAAATCAGTTTCCTCTAAGAAAGCGTCGAGTTCCGTTACATGAAGGAACCCAAAGTGGAGAGACAAGTGGTAGTCAAAACGTCTGAAGCTTATTTAGGGGTCGCAAAGGGCACTTTCTAGTAGGTGACTAGGACACGCATGGAAAAAACTACCGCCAGTGGAAGGGCATGGCGTACACCAGCAAGAAGTTCGCCCCAGGGGCGCCGAACCCCAAGGTGGCGCGTTTCACGACTGGGAAGAGTCGGCCCGACTACGACTACCTGTTCAGGCTGATTTCTGAAGGCAAGGTCCAGATACGGCACAACGCTCTCGAGGCTGCCAGGGTGGCTGCGAGCAAGAAGGTCGCCCTGATAGGGGAGGAGAACTTCCTTCTCAAGGTGGTCTCGTATCCTCACGTAATCCTTCGCGAGAACAAGATGATCGCCACTGCAGGGGCGGACAGGCTGCAGGAAGGGATGCGCAAGGCGTTCGGGAAGCCGATCGGCCTCGCCGCCAGGGTGGACATCGGGGACACCGTCCTTGAGCTGAGCCTGAAGGCCGAGAACATGGAGAAGGGGAAGGAGGCGATGAAGGCAGCGTCGACGAAGCTGCCGATGAAGACCAGGATGGAAGTGGTGAAGCTGGAGAGGCCGGTGGCGCCTCCGGCGCAGAACTGAGGCTCGGAGGGACCTCCTCATGACGGTCAGGATAGACGAGGCAAGGGTCTTCGAGATAATCGAGGCCAAGAAGCCGAAGGTGATCTTCGTGAACGCCCCAGGCGGACTCCTCGGGCAGACAAAGGCGCTCATGGAGAAGGTGAAAGCGAAGTATGGGGTCACGAGCATCCTTTCAGGGGACAGCTGCTTCGGCATCTGCGACACGGTCGACGACGACGTGGAGAAGCTCCAGGCAGACATGGCCCTCCACATCGGGCACAACGCGGCGGTCACAGAGGTGGGGGACCACACATACCTTGTGGACGCGGTCGACGACGTGAAGTTCGACGAGGTTGTAGAGACTGCGGCAAAGACGCTGGCCCCGTTCATGCGCGTCGGGCTCGCCACGTTCAGCCAGCACCTGCACGAGCTCGAGCCTGTGAAGAAGCGGCTCGAAGCGAAGGGGTTCCAGGTCCACATCGGGAAGGGGAACAGGCTCATGCTGGAGGGGCAGGTGTTCGGGTGCGACTTCTCGACCTCCTACCCTGTCCGCGACCAGGTGGACGCTTTCGCCCTGCTGGGGGAGAGCGAGTTCCACGCCGTAGGCCTCGCGCTGGCCACTGGGAAACCTACCTTCATGCTCGACCCATACATGAACGAGGTCACCGACATGCAGGCTGCTGCGGAAGAGAGGAGGAAGAGGGCGGTCCTCGCAGTGTACAAAGCCTTGGACGCCAGGGTGTTCGGGGTCATCACAGGGCTGAAGGAGGGGCAGAAGATGCTCGGGAGGAGCAGGTGGGTCTCGGAGCGGCTTTCGGCCAACGGGAGGAAGGTGATACAGCTCGCGATGCGGGAGGTCACCCCCGAGAGGCTGGCGCCTCACAGGGAGATAGAGGCCTTCATCCAGACCTCATGCCCGCGGATTTCGATCGACGGGTTCACCTTCGACCGGCCGGTGCTCTCGATCCCTCAGGCAGACGCATTAGTCGCGCTTATTGAGGGGAGGGAACCGGGGGAGTTCCTGGAAAGGTCGAAATGGATTGAGCTCACGGTGGGACTGATCAAGAAATGAAAGAAACGAAGCCGAAGGACGTGAACGTCCTCCCAGGGGACAGGCTCGCGGTCTCGGAGGAGTTCCTCCCGGGCAGGCACACGTACGACAGCGCCGGGCTGATCCGGGCGCTCGCCATGGGGTCGGTCCAGAAGGACATGAAGAACATGGAGATCTCTGTCAAGCCGGCGGTCGAGCCGGAAGTGATCAAGGTGGACGACTGGGTCACAGGGCAGGTCGAGGGCGCGCAGGCCAGCTCGGCCAACGTACACATCTTCTTCCTCAACGGCAAGCCGACCTACAAGGACTTCTCAGGGATGCTTTCCCTGAGGGGACTTTCGGGAGGAGGGCGCGGCGCCCGCAGGACGACCCCCGTGAAGCTCGGAGACGTCGTCCGGTGCCGGGTCTTCAGCCTGCTGAACGGCATCATCCACCTGACAATAGACGAGCCCGACATGGGGGTGGTTGCGGCCCTCTGCGGGAACTGCGGCAGGCCTCTCTCGAGGGGCACCGCCACCAAGGCGAAGTGCGTCGAGTGCGGGAACGTCGAGGAGAGGAAGCTGGCGAGGGACTTCGGGACGACCCCCATCCAGCCCTAGGCCGAACCCCTTCAATTGAGACGTTTCGTACTATTACCTTAATAACGAGAGTCGGTGGGGCGGTCAAGCAAATTGCAGGTACAGACCACCAGCGAAGATGAGAAGGGCCTCACAGTGGAGATTTCAGGTGAGGATTACTCGCTGGCCGAGATAGTCCATCACGAGCTGCTCGAGGAGAAGAGCGTCACGTTCGCCGGAGTGCTCCCTCCGCACCCCCTGATCAAGAAGCTGGTGCTCAAGGTGAGGGCCCAGCGCATAAAGCCCGAGAAGGCGTTCGCCAACAGCGTCGAGAGGGCGATGGAAACCACCAAAGAGCTCCACGACGGCGTCAAGAAAGCCCTTGGCGGTGGCTCCGCCTGACACTGAAGTTCTGCCCGAAGTGCGGGACGCGGCTGAAGCTAAAGCAGGTGAAGGGGGCCAGAGAGGTCACCATCACGTACGTCTGCGACAACTGCGGCTACTCCAGCAAGCCTCCGACGCAGACGGTCAAGCAGTCGACCGAGGAAGAGCTGGCCAACACCCCTCAGATCAAGGTGGTCGGAGACAAGGAAGCGAAGCTCAACTCCCTCCCGACGACCAAGATCGAGTGCCCGAAGTGCGGGCACGCCGAGGCATTCTGGTGGTTCCTGCAGACCAGGAGCGGGGACGAGCCCCCGACCCAGTTCTACAGGTGTGTGAAATGCAGTCACACATGGCGGAGCTACTCGTAGTCAGGCATCTTCCCGCGTGTAGACTTCCATAGCGTCCCCGCCTGCTACCAGTATGTCCGCGCTCGCCGCGGGGATCGACGCGACGTCGTCCGCCTCGAAGGGCCCGTACCGCCTCATGTCGAGCCCCACGAGCTCGTTCACGCGCTTGACGAACCTCACTGTGATGTTCCTCTGCGACTCGCTCAGGTGGGCGAACTCGACGAATGACGGCTGGCCTGCGGACAGCGCTTCGACCATGGTCTGAAAGCGCCTCTGGAACTTCTGCTCGGCGGAGCAGACGTACCTTTCTTCTGGGAGGAGCTGCAGCACAGCGTTCTGCTGCATGGCCTTCCGGGTCCGCAGCACGAGCAGCTGCCTGACCATCGACTCGATCATCCGGGACTGCGTCGCCGTCAGGCGGACGATGACGTCGGAGCTCCCAGAGCCTGCGGACCTCTTGAGCTTCTGGCTGTATGCCGCGAGCGCCGAGTAGAAGTCGTTCGGGAGCGGCAGGAGCGCTGCCGACTGCGACTCGGAGTCGAGCCTCCTCTTCAGGTATTCAAGGGTGGTTTCAGGCATTTACACTACATCCCCCAGACCACGAGTTAATATCGAGACTGCCGCAAAGGTCGGCAGCTCGACCGTCTCCGGCTTTTCGAAGGGCCCGAAGTCCTGATGCCTGAGCCTGAACCGAGGGAAGAACCCGACGCTGACTGTGACCGGCCTTGAGCTCAGGACGACCGGGTCATCTTGGGGGTCGAACCTGTCGATCGACTCCACCCTGGTCTTGGCCATCCCTGTGTCCCCGTGCAGCGTCCCGGCCAGCCTGAAGACGCGGTGTATGTCAGTGGTCACCGAGGAATCCACCATCGCCCGCTGCGAGGATATCGCTTCCGACACGAGCTTCTGGAGCGTCCCGCCGTAGCCCTGCCTGCGCTCGTCCACGTAGCCTGTGACCTTCCTGGTCCACCCCGCGCCCTGCGGCCCGACCGCGGGCCTCCTCCTGAGGGTGGCCGCTATGGTCTGGTTCGGCGGGAGGGAGGAGCCCCGCATGTACTCGGCGATCTCCCCCCGCGCCTGCTGGTCCAGGAGGTCGAACCTCCTGTCATAGACGTGCAGGTGGTAGCCCCGGTTCCCGGAGAAGTAGACCCTGATGGCGCCGGGTTCGACCCCGAAGTCGTCGGTGAGGAAGCCCGCGACGCGCTTGGCGTGCTCCTTCGCTGCGCCGAGGCAGGTCTCGCATGTGCCGTGGAACTCGACCGAAGGGCCGCCGCACTTCGTGCACTTCTCGGGCCTGGGGGGTCTCCCCGACGCATGGCACTTCTCGCAGTACCACAGGTCGTGCCCCCTCTTGCAGGGGGTCGGGATGTCTGTCGCGTCGATGTCGAATATGAGCTCGGCCCCGAGCCAGCCTTTCTCTTCTATCGGCCTCGCGGGGGACTCGTAGCGGGCGTTCGAGCAGTAGACCGACGAAGGAGACTGCTTCAGGATCTCGGCGAGGGCTTCCCCCTTGCTCTTGAACGAGAGGTGGCGTATCATCCCTCCGCTGAAGGGGATGTACCCGAACTCCCTCGACTCGACGTCGTCCGGGAGCTCTATCCTGTCCTCCGCCCTGAAGTAATACTCGCGGTAGACCTGACGGAGGAAGCCGAGCGTCTTGTCGTTCAATCTTCTGCCGTTCCCATGACGAGGAGCAGATAAGGCATCCGTCGCTCTGGCCTTGGCCGTTAATAGGAGGAGGTCTGTGTGAGAGGGCTTGAGGGTCCCTCTGGAAGCCTACCTTTCGATGAGCGGCGCCAGAGTGTATTCCCTCGTGGCGGAGATCCCGTTCTCCCCGGTAGACATCGACCTCGGGCGCCTCGCACGGGGGGAGTGGGATGCGGCTACCGACAGGTTCCGCATCTGGTATCTCCCGAAAGAGGGCGGGGGAGACGGGCGCCCGGTCTGCTATGTCATGGTCCGCAAGTTCGAGCCCCAGGACGGAGTGCTCCTCTACGGGCATGTCGTGGTGAACATGGGAGAGAGGGACGGGGAGGACCCTCGGAGCTTCACCGTGGGCATAATGAGCAACGACGAGGTCCGGGCGAGGTCGATGCTCAACTCCATGCTCGACATACCGCCGTCGTTCCACAGGAGGAGCGAAGTCAGGCTGGTCGAACGGAGGTGGCGGAGCGACCCCGACGCGGTGATGAGGTTCCTAGCCAACGTCCACTCGACCCTGTCGCAGTTGGCCCCCGACTCCGGCGGCAAGGTCTACGCCCTGAAGTTCCAGCCCCCTCCGGGGATGATGAAGGAGCTCAAGCGGAACCTCGGCGCGTGGTGGTGAGAGCCTGCACTTTCGGCGCGACCTCCCCAATCGCGGGTCTTCGCGCCCAACGCTTATTATCCGTCCTCGAAGAGCCTGCATGAAGGCTGCGCTCAGTTGTTTCTGGCCAAGACCGCGACGTCGGCGGAGTGGAAGGCAATCGCTGCTGCGGTCAAGACGCTTGTCGAGGAAGCGACCTTCGAAGCGAACAGCGAAGGTCTGACGTTCAGGGCGATGGACCCCTCCCATGTCGCGCTGGTCGACCTTGCCATTCCCAACTCGAGCTTCGCGTCTTTCGAGTGCGACAAGCCGTTCAAGTTCAGCGTCCGTGTCGAAGACCTGGTGAAGCTGATCGGCAGGTCTGACGCGAAGGACAGCGTAGAGATATCCTCGACCGAGGAAGACGCGATCGCTGTGAAGCTGAGCAACGGATACAAGCGCGAGTTCACCATCCATCTGATCGAGAGCACGGCCGCAGCCGCACCTCTCCCGAAGCTGGAGTTCGACACGAAGGCTACGCTCACCAAGACGATCCTGGAGAAGGTGCTCGGCGACATATCCGTCGTGTCAGATCAGGTCACGATACAGGCCGCGAAGGACAAGATCACCTTCTCTGGCAAGTCTGACGTGGGGAAGGCGGAGATCGCCCTTGCGAGCAACGATGCCGACGTCCTGGAGTTCAAGACGGGCGCGGAAAGCAGGGCGACATACTCGATCGACTACGTCTCCGGCATCCTGAAGGCGCTCGGCGGGGTGACAGACACGGTCCAGATGGAATACAGCACCAAGAAGCCGATCAGGCTCGAGATGAAGCTGAACGACCAGGGCGCGAAGCTCTGGTACTTCCTTGCACCAAGGGTTTCCGATTAATCTACCTTTTTCTCGAGAAGTTTGAAAATACTACAAGATACCGGCTCCCTTGCCCTTCTGGTTGAGCTTCTTGATGGCATGATACATCGCATCAAGTCTCTCATAGTATTCAGGAGAGACGGGCCCCTTGCCGTAAATCGGATTTCCATCCAGGAATTCGAGGAATTGCAGCATCAGGCTGGCTCTTTCCTTCTTGACAATGAGGTAGGGCATGATCTGTGGTACAATTGCTCTGATGACTCCGCTTGAAGCCATGTACATCCACCTGGGCCGCTCTCGGTCTCCTCCTCTCTTGGCCAAGCATACGGTTCCTTCGCCTATTATCTGGGCGACCCTTACCAGAAAGTCCCTGTTAGTGTTACTTACGGTGATTGTGGGGAGATAGAAGAAACCGCGCCTCGTTTTTCTGTTCATCACTTTCGAAAGGAAGATTGAACCTTCACCGTCTATGACTCCGGCCAGCCAAGCCTTCTCAGCCTCGGCCAGCGAGCGACACTTTGTTGCTCTCCCTCCCCGCCCGCGATGCTTTGGACCCCACGATCTGGATGTCACCTCGTTCAAAGGGGTCACAGCCCTCCCCCTCATGTTCAGATTCTTCACCGCTCTGTACAGTCCATCTAGTTCTTCGTCGTAACCATGCGGGGGTCTCTTGGGACCATCGAGTGGATTCTTGTCAACGAACTCGAGATATCGAAGCATCGCCTCCGCTACAGCCCTCTTGACGGTCAAGTATGGCAGAATCTGGGGGAGAACCCGCCGCAGGACTGTCCCAGACCCTTTGTACTGCCACTTGTCCTTCCATATCGGATTCTGGTTCGACTTGTCGCGGCCGTAGTACCCCTTGCCAATTAGCTCTCGGACTCGTGCCAGCAAGCGCGGATCGCTATTCGCAACGGAGAGTTCGGGCCTGTAGAAGAAGCCCCTGCGATACCGAATCTTCCTCGGGTTTACCTTCGAAATGAAGACAGAGCCCTCGCTATCAATGACTCCCGCAAGCCATGCCCGTTCTACTTCGGTCAGCACCCTGACTTCGGCTGTCGTCTTCTCCGGCTCCGCGAACTGAGACAATACCGCCTGATAACCCACACCTCGTTCTGGTATCATCTTGTCAGACCCCTGACGAAACTGCTCAGCTCCCCCATCGTATAACACGCCACATCCGCGTGCTCCATCACCGGTCCCACGTACTCCTTCACCCGTTCCACCCCGGCCTGCGTCACTTCCGCCAGTGCCACGCATCTGACAGAGGGGCTGACGCTCTTAATGCGCCTGAACTTCCAGTCCACGTACGCCGCGTTTTTCTCCATCCAGGTGAGGGCTATCCCTCGCCGGCTCGAGCTCTGCCAGCACTCGATCACCACCTGGCTGTCGGGGGAGATAGAAGTCGACCACGTATGCTCTTCCCTTCACTGGGAAGGCTGCATGCGTCAGCCGGGTGATCCCGTACTGGAGGAGGATCCCCTCCACCCTTTCCTCCTGTTCCGTGAGGGGTAAGAGGGCGTGCATCCTGTTCATCCACATTCCTTTTAGCGTGGCGAGCGAGAAATTGAATTGGATGGCAAGGCAGACGCTGACCTCGGGTATTGGCGCAGCGGCTGGACTCGTTCTGACCTATCTAACGAGCCTCTTCGGATACTCCCCTCAAAACGCACCGGGATATGTGACGTGGGGCATTCCTTGGAATTGGCATTCCGTTACAAACGGAGTGGATGGGCTGACAGTAGGGCCATATCGATATGTCATCCCACTCAATCTCGCCGCCGATATTGCAGTCTGGATTTCCCTTTCCGTAATTGTTCTCGAGTTGGTGTCCAAATTCTTGATGCCAAAGCCCCACCTATCAGTGAAACTAAACCGCACGTCGCAATAGTGTTGCTGTGAGTAGAATTCGTTACGGCTCTGCTGGGAATGGTTTGGGGCGCCTCTGAAACATTCAGGCCAAGCTTAAATGCACGAGTGAAAGCGGGGCAAATCCGATTCGGTGAGAGAGATGAAGTTTCCAAAGGAGATCAGGCGCAACTGTCCCTGGTGCCACAAGCACACCGTACATTCAGTTTCGCTCTACAAGAGAGGCAAGGAGCGCGCAGGCTCCTGGG
>DAIDAO010000027.1 GCA_027310575.1 bacterium
CCGAAGCCGCTGTCAACATTTGTTCTTCAAACTGGCACTCGGATTAGAGCCCACGGTATATTGCAAATCAGGAGCAGATGAACGGGCTGTCAATGAGTTTCACATCCAAATGGCAGAAGGAAGACAAGGGCCCCGGCTTCGTTGACAAGCTGAGGGGGACGGTGCGGCCGCCTACACCGCTGAAGCCGCAGATCGAACAGGCCAACAGGCAGATCAGGCTCCTGATTGCCCAGCTCGACGGCACGGTCAACCGCATCAAGCAGCGCGACTCGACGATTTTCAAGAACGTGGTCTCTTCTCTTGCGAAGCACGACATGCAGCACGCCGCGGTCTATGCCAACGAGCTGGCCGAGGTCAGGAAGATGGGCAAGATGGTGACCCAGGCGCAGCTCGCGATGGAGCAGATTTCGCTGAGGCTCGGGACCATAACCGACCTGGGCGAGATTGCCACCACCCTCGCACCCGCTGTGTCCGTTATCAGGAACATGAAGGAGAGCCTGACTATGGCGCTCCCGGAGGCAGACAAGGAGATCAGCGAGATCTCAGGGCTGCTGAGCAACGTCCTCATCGACGCGAGCACGACCGGAGGGTTCTCGCTGAACTTCGACGCTGCCAACGAGGATGCCCAGAAGGTCCTCGAGGAAGCGGCGACGGTGGCGGAGCAGAGGATGAAAGAGAGCTTCCCTGAGATCCCCGCCGGCGTCCTCACCCGGGAAGAAGACGAAGGCCTCACGGCGTAGCCACCCTTCCTTTCCGGACCGCGGTCGTGGTTGCGGCCTGCGCCACAGCCACGCCTGGCCCTGATTCAATTCCGTTGAACGCGGAGATCCGCCAATCTCCTTAATATCAAGACTCGAGATTCGACCACAGTTTGAAGATAAGCGGCGCCTCTGCGCACGCGTACCCCGAGGGGGCCGGTACGGGCGAACGGCAGCCCGACCGGAGGGGCAGGCGCGTGGCTGGCCTGATACTCGGGGCTCTCCTCCTGATGGCCGCATTCGTGGTCGCCGCCCCGTACCTCTCCTCCGCGCTCAGGCAGGGCTACTCCCTGCTGTCGGGGCAGACCGAATCCGGGCCCGGGGTGTCCTCCACCGTGGGGCCGACGGGAACCGCTACCACCCCTTCCGTCTCCTGTTCAAGCGCCGTCTCTGTCAAGAGCCTCGCCGCCCCCGACATCAGGAGCGGCTCAGCGGACATCGCCTACCCGGCGGACTACTGCACGCTCGCGGCCTACGCGCTCCAGCAGATCAACGCAGACCGCGCTGCCAACGGGACGGGCCCGGTATCACTGGGCTACAACCAGGCCGCCCAGCAGCACGCGGACTCGATGCTCTACTACGGATACTTCAGCCACTACGACACCCAGGGGTACAAGCCGTACATGCGCTACACCCTCCTGGACGGGCGCGGAGCCGACTTCGAGAACATAGCGTACTTCTACTACTCGGACAACCACTTCACGTCCACTTCCGCAGTCGAGGACGGAATCAAGACGCTCGAGCACTCTATGGTGTACAACGACAGCGCCTGCTGCAACAACGGGCACAGATACAACATACTCAACCCTCTGCACAACATCGTCTCGATCGGGGTGGCGTACAACGGCAACTACCTTTACTTCGACGAGGAGTTCGAGAACGACTACGTCAGTCTGAACTTCAGCGCGACCTCTGCCATGGCCTCCAACCCCTACTTCGTCACCATGACCGGCACGATCACGCAGCGCGTGTCCGCGCCCAACTCGATCTTCATCGGGTTCGACGGGACCCCCGCGGCCGAGACCCCGTCGCAGCTCAGCAGCGGCCCCCACGAATACGGGCCAGGCACGCTCGTCGGCGGCGTCCTCCCTCCCAGCTTCCTCGGGAGCTGCGGCCAGTTCACGACGGGCACCACGGTTTGCGCAGACACCTGGAAGTTTTCATCGGCGGGCGTAGACATCTCCTTCTCCCTGGCTCAGTTCGTCAAGAACTACGGGCCCGGCGTCTACACGATATACCTCGTGACCGGCTCCAGCACGGACACGGCCATCACGTCGATCTCAGTCTTCGTCCCGTAGAGGGCCGGTCTAGGCCAGCTCCTTGCGTATCGCCCTTGCAGTCGCCTCCATCTCTTCCGAGGTGAAGCGCCGCCTTTCGACGAACCTCCCCCTGTCTTCCATCTTCACGGGGATCACGTGCACATGGACGTGGGCGACCACCTGGTTGGCCGCCTCGCCGTTGTTCTGGACGAACCTGAAGCCGTCGGCTCCGACGGCAGCCACGACCGCCTTCGAGACCTTGGAGGCGACCTGAAACAGCTGCGCTATGTCGGCCTCTTCCATGTCCCAGATCGTCTCGCCGTGCTCCTTCGGGCAGACGAGCGTGTGCCCTCTCGAGAAGGGGTAGATGTCCAGGAAGCCGATGTACCTGTCGTCCTCGTACACGACGCTCGAGGGGGACTTCTTCGACACGATCTGACAGAAGATGCAGCTGTCCGGCCCGCCGGGAGGGGTGCTGAACGCCAGCCGTCTCAAACTCTGCTTCGGGGGCTCCTGCTCCCGCAAACCACCTAAACCTTTGCCCGCCCTCCCCATCTTAATACCGACTCGAGGGCCCTCCCCCCGCGTTGATCTGCGAGCGCTGCCACGCCGGCCAGATGGTGGAATACGAGCGCCAGGTGGGCCGAGAAGCGAAGGTGACTATCAGAGGCACCCGCTGCGAAAGATGCGGGTTCGTTCAGCTGGACAACGACGACGACATCTGGGCTGCCGTGTGACTCTACCGCAGGCCACCGCCCTGCATGTACGCAGCGATGAACCCACGGGCGAACTCGTCGGCCTGTCTTTCTGTCCCCCTGTGCCTGCCGCTGGTCGACCTCAGATGATGGTAGAACTCGTGGACGATCACGAAGGGGTCGTAAAGGTACTCGCGCTTGGCTGCGAGGATCTCCTTCCTGTTCTGGGAGTACACGGCTGCGACGCCCTTGCCCCTCCCTTCGAAGACCCCCACCCCCAGCCTCGGCACCGACACCCCGTACCAGCGGGAGAGCACCCGGATGGCCTCTTCAGGCTTGGAGTCGAGGACCAGCGCGACCACCGAGGCCTTCATCTGGCTCTCGGATGGGCTCATGTTCATCCCGAGCCCGGGGCGCCCTCTTAAGCCATAGAGTCCGGTTAACGCCGTTGAGCCTTTGGTCAGCAATCCTTGATTCCCCTGTTCAACTGGCAACAGAGCCGTTACAGCGCCCATGAACAGGCGCAGGCACATCAGGCTCGACGGTCCGAAGGGGATCAGGTTCAGGGGACCCCAGTCTCTATTCTCCGTAGGCTGAGCAGGGTCAACCTACCGGCCGGACGGGTCAGGGGACGCACGTGGGGTTGTAGCTGGCGTCGTAGCCGCACAAGGTCCACGCGATGGTCGTCCCGTTGCTGATTCGTATCTGATCGGCGCCCGTCTGCGCGTACACCCAGGAGCCGCCGCTGAACTCCCACACGAACCAGGACTCGGAGGCGCTCTGCGACACTCCTTCCACTCCGGTGACGAAGTGCTCGCCGTACTGGGGGTACCAGGCGGCCTGGATGTTTCCCCTCAACAGCACGAGGCTCACCACATATCCGTTCCATCCGGGCTGCGCGGTCGAGTCGTTGTACCACCTGCGTGTGCCGTTGCCGAAGTCCACCAGGAGGTGGACCCCGTAGACGAGCGCCCCCCTCCCGCTTGCGCTAGCCAGCTCCTGGTAGCTGCTCCAAAGCGTCGCCAGGGCGGTGCTCGCGTCATGATAGGCCGGGGTGCTCGTGTTGAGGTTGGCTACTGCGGTCGCCAGAAGCGAGAGCGTCTGGCTGTAGTCGTCCAGGCTCGCGTTGAATGAGCCGGAAAGAGCCCGGTAACTCGACAGGGCGGTGCTCAGCTCCCCGACGTAGCGTTGGTTCTGCGATGACGCCTGCTGGTACTGGCCATAGTATACGACGGCTGCCGTGGAGCTCACTATGAGCAGCGCGACCAGGAGGACCACCGTCCCGTAGAACGCTCCCTTGGTGGGCATCATGACCTCCTGCCGAACGCCTTCGGGATCAGGCGGATGAAGCTCGGAGCGACCAGCGTTCCGAAGGCGAAGTCGCTCCCCTCGTGAGCCAGGGCGAAGAGGAGCGTGAGCGGGTTGAACATCGTGGCAAGGAGTTGCGCAACACCGAGGCTCGGCCAGTACCAGATGATCGCAGTAGCGGCGTTGGTCTCCAGGTCCCATGCGAAGGCGGAGACTGCCAGCAGCGCCCCGATGAACAGCGAGTTGGCCGACAGGATGCGCGGCCGCGGCCCCCAGACCTTCGAGGCCGCCCACCCGGCCAGGGCGAAGAGCAGCTCGCCCGTGACGAGGAACGGAGCGATCACCCCCGCCATCCCGATGGGGCTGATGAAGCTCCATATCGTCTCTGAGAGTACCCCCACCGCTGCCCCGACCCTGAAGCCGAACGCGTATGCGGCGACGAAGACGAGCGTGTCCAAGAGCTTGACGTTCGAGAACTCGGGGCCGGAGAGCGCCAGGTCGGAGCCGATGATGAGGGCAGTGAAGCTTGCGACTATGGCCACCCTCCCCGTCCCGTTCAAGGCTGGATGGATTATCCAGCCAGCCATTTAAGCGCTTCCGGACGCTGATGAAGGCATTCATGGAACTGGTTAAAGAGAGCCGCCGGCCGAGCGGTGCAGGTTGCCTGCCCTTTCGGCACTGCTCAAGGTTGTGGAAAGGCGAGAGCCTGGCCCGTCGCCGGTCTTCGGCAGAGAACATGCCCTCCTGGCGTTCCTCACCATCGGGGCGGCGGATGGGATCGGAAGGCAGGCGCTCGCCAGAAGCTCTGGCCTGGGCGAAGGTTCGATCCGGACCGTGCTCAGGAAGCTCACCGCGGCGGGGTGGGTCGAGGCAGACGCGCAGGGCTGTCATCTTACGGGGCCCGGGAGGCGGCTGCACGCCTCGATATTGAGGAGCGTCTCTTCGATTGTCCCAGTAAGAGACTCCAAGTTGGCCGTCGGCGAGTCCCAGGTCGCCGTGCTGGTGAGATCCCCGGATTCCTCCGTAGCGAACGGCCTGGAGCAGCGCGACTCCGCGATCAGGGTCGGAGCCTCAGGCGCTACGACCTATCTTATCAGAGCCGGGAAGTTCGCCATGCCTGGCGGCTCCTCCGACTGCGAGAGGGACTATCCCAGCCCGGTGTGGTCGCTCCTCAGGAGCCGGCTGGAGGCTGCGGAAGGAGACGTCGTGATTCTCTGCGGCGCACGCCGCGAGACCACAGCCAAGCTCGGGGCGCTGGCGGCCGCCCTCACCCTACTATGACTGCTGCCCTTGGGTCGGCTCAGGTGGCTGCGGCGCAGAACCCGCGGACGGCTTGTTCACCTGCCTGTTTATGGCGTCCGCGAAGTAGTGGCCTGTCACCAGGACCTTCACCGACTTCACCCCCTTGACCTGGGCGATGCCGTCCCTCAGGTCCTGGGATATCTTCAGCGCGAAGACTGGGGGGCAGTACTGGGTCGTGGCGTGGTATTCGACGTCCACTTCCCCGTCCTTGACGTCAAGCTTGTCGATGAGGTTCATCTCCACTATGGGCATCCCGATCTCGGGGTCCACGATCTTCGATATCTGCCTCTGCACTTCCTTGAGGTCGACCTGCTCCGACGACATGTAACTCGGAGAAAACGCCTGTTTCCGCTACTAAAAGATTGTCCCGGCGCGGGCAGGTCTGCGCCTCGGCCCGTCGTGCGACGCAGGTCCGGGGGTCAGGTTCTGAAGCCGCCCACGAATTCCTTCCAGGCCGGGGTTCCGTCGAACGGCAGATAGAGCCTGACCCGGTCTACCACGCCGTCGTACCTCTTCTCGAGCGTCCGGCCCATCTCCCCCCAGCTCCCCTCGACGACGAACTCGTCGAGCATCCCGTCCGCGATTTCCGGGCCCATCCTCTTCCACTCCCCCCTTGCCGACAGGGCATGGAGGCGCTCGCAGACGTCCCCCCAGCCGTGCAGCTCCATCACCTTCCTGTAGCTCCGGGTCGAGGCGTAGAACGCGACCTGCTCCCTGGCCGCCTCCCTCGTCTTCCTCCTCTCCGCCTCCGTCTCCCCTGCCACGCCGAAGACGGACGCGGCGACGGTGAGGTCCTCCCTCCTCCTCCCCGCCTGCGCCGCCCCCTTGCTCAGCGCAGGCTCCACAACCTCGCGCAGGTACCTGGGCGTATGGAGGGGATGGACATGGACGCCGTCTGCGACCCCCCCAGCCACCCTGCACATCCCATCGTTGACCGCAGCCACGTAGATGGGGACATCCGGGTGCTCGATCGGACCCGGGCTGAAGAACGGCGTCATCAGGTCGAGCCGGAAGAACCTGCCTGCGAAGTCGAGCTTCGTGCCCTCCTGCCAGCTCTTCCATACGGCCCTGAGCGCGAGCACGACCTCCTTCATCTTGGGGGCGGGCGGCTCCCACTTCAAGCCGAACCTACGCTCTATGTGCCCCTTGACCTGGCTCCCGAGGCCCAGGATCAGCCTGCCGCGGGACAGGTTCTGGATGTCCCAGGCCGTGTACGCCAGCGTCGTCGGGCTCCTGGTGAACGCGAGCGCGATGGACGTCCCGAGCGATATCCTGCCTGTGTTCGCCGCCGCCAGGGCGAGCTGCACGAACGGGTCGTGTTTGGTCTCGTTGACCCAGAGGCAATCGAACCCGAAAGCCTCTGCCGCCCTCGAGAGCTTGGCCGCGTCGGCCGGGTCGCTGACTGCGATCTCAGCGTCGACCTTCAATCAGCGTGACCGTCATCAGCACGCCTCTTAAAGCAGAATCAGACGAGCCTACAGCCAGTACCCGCTTGGTCTACCTTTCCGTCATAGCCGGCCTGCTGACCGCGGTCTGCTGGGGCACGGCAGACTACATGTCAAGGGGCCAATCCGAGAGCATAGGATACTACAAGACGCTCCTCTATTCGATGCTCGTCACCCTCGTGGTCCTGGTCCCCATCACCCCCCTCGCTGGTCCTGACCTCGCAACCCCGCCCCTCCCGCTGCTCGCGCTCGTCATCGCGGGGGTCCTGAACTTCGTGGCCTTCGTCTTCCTCTATCGCGCGTTCCACAGGGGGGTCGTCGCCGTGGTCGCACCTGTGGCATACACCTATCCGGCGGTCACCACGGTCCTTTCGATCGCCATCCTGGGGACGTACCTGCCTTCCCTGCAGATCCTCGCTGTCGCGGGGATCATCGCTGGGGTGGTCCTGTCCTCGACGAGGCTCTCGGAGCTCAGGCGGTCGGTCTCCGGAGGGGCCTCGCCCAGCCTGACCGCCGGCTTCGTCCCTGCGATAGGGGCTTCCCTGCTCTTCGGATGCGTCTACATCGGCGTCGGGTACGCGGCGCCCACGGTCAGCGTCGTGGTCCCGGTCATGCTCCTCAGGATCGTGGGCGTCTCGCTCGGAGTCGCGCTGGCTCCTCTGCTGGGGCAGGACATCAGACCATCCAGGGCGACCTTCTCGAAGCCAATCGTGGCCATGGGGGTGCTCGAGGCCGTGGGATTCCTCTCCCTGACCTATGGGATCTCGACCCTCGGGGGCTCCCTCCCGATAGTGACAGCCATCTCCGGGATGGGGGGCGCCGTGGCTGCCACCTACGCGCTGGCGTTCCTGAAGGAGAGGCTCGAACTGAACCAGATGGTGGGCGTGGGCCTCTCGCTCCTGGGGGTGTTCACCCTCCTGTACCTGGGGGGCTAGCGATGGACTACTTTTCAGCCGTGAAGGAAGGGAGGAGCAGGGTGAGCCGCGCGGTGTCCGTGCTCCAGGACCTGGCCGGTCCGTGCTATCCGATGCTCTTCCTGAAGCTCGGCGTGACCGAGTGGACCCCGGTGGGGGACGAGATGCTGCAGAAGGTCGTGCCCGGGAAGAACAGGACAGCAGCGCTGGTGATCTGCGACGCCGAAGGGAACTCGAAGGCGATGAGCGCGTTCGTCCCGGAAGAGAAGGCCAGGGACTACTCGCAGGCTCTCGAGCAGAAAGGAATACCGGTCTATCCTGACGACGTCAAGCTGCCAATCTGAACATGCTGTTTATTAACCGGGGGTGGGTCAGATTCCACTGCGCCTTACCCGCACCGCCCCGAGCTCCGGACGAACTCCGGTCAGCCCGACGTGGCTTGGACGCTGCCCGTTTGACGCAAAGAGAATTGGGGGTGAACGAATGGCAAGATGTTCAGTATGCAAGGGTCACGCGGTCGCGACGTGCGCTGAATGTGGTTCCTTGGTATGCATGTCCCATTCCACGACCATCTTCGACGAAACCAGCAGGGCGATGAAGACCTACTGCGGCAACTGCACTGCGAAGAGGATGCCGATGTGGGTCGCTCGACGAAGGTAGTATCTGAGAAGCGCCCGGCCGAGGCTACTCCACGGTGAAGTAGAGGCGCCTGTTGCTCTTCCCCTTGTTCTCCGTCTTCAGCCCCACGACCTTCCCTATCTCGCTGGTGTTCCGGACGTGGACTCCCCCGTCGGCCTGAGTGTCCACGTCGCCTATCTGCACGATCCTGAGCACGTCCAGAGAAGGTGGCATGGCGTTGGCGAGCTTCACGAATCCCGGGGTGGCGAGCGCCTCCTCCCTTTTCATGAAGAACGTCGTCACCTCCAGCCCCCTTGCCACAGCTTCGTTCACCCCGTCGATGTAGCTCGACATCTTGTCCTTGCTGAAGTCCTCCAGGTTGAAGTCTACGCGGGACTCGTCCGGACTGATCTGGTTCCCGGTTATCAGCGCCCCGGTCTCCCTGTTGACCACCGCGCTCAGGATGTGCGCCGACGTGTGCATCCTCATTATCCTGTACCTCCTGTCCCAGTCGAGGACGCCGTGGACCTTGTCCCCGACCCGGAGCTCCGCCTGCGCCTCCAGGATGTGGTAGACGCTGTCTCCCTCCTTGGTCGCCTCGATGACCTTCACTCCGTTCAGCCTCCCCGTGTCCGAGACGAGCCCTCCGCCTCGAGGGTTGAACGCGGTCTGGTCCAGGACGACCCTGTTGCCATCGACGAGCTCGACCTCTGCGTCGAACTCCCTCGCGTACATGTCGTCCCAGAACAGCTTCCTCGTCATCGTCAGGCGCTCCCTTCTCGGCTGGCTTTAAGATTCAGGGACGTCAGTACGCGCTTATCTTCGTCTGGGTCAGCTCCCTCGAGATGAGGACGCTCTCCCTCATCCACTTGCCCTTCGAGATCCTCATCTTCGACAGGGCAGAATCCAGCGCCCCTCTGAACGTCCCATGCTTCTCGTGGGGGCGCCTGAAGAGCTCCCTTATGCTCTCCCTGACGTTCCAGACTCCGAGCGGCATGATGAAGCCTGGATAGGTCTCGCGCAGGACTATCGCCGCCGCCTGCCTTCGTTCCCTCTCCAGCGCTTCTGTCACTGCCAGTCGGGTCGAGTAGTAGCACCCACCCACCCTAGCGTACTTCGTCCTCCCGAAGTACTCCTCGTAGTCGCCGATCATGTACGGCGCAGTCGTGTGCTGGTTCCACGTCGTGTTCGGGAACCACGCTTCGATCCATTCGAACCTCCACTGCTCAGGCATGAGGACCGCGACGTACTGGTTGTCGTAGACCCCGAAGCTGTACACCCTGTACTCGTCGATCGTGGGCCTGTGCTTGACCTTATCGACGAGCTCGAGGCTGATGGAGCTGTCAACTGCCGTGATGCTCCAGCGGGTGGGGACGATCCTCCTCCTCGGCCCCGCGCCGAACATGCCGAGCGAGAACGCCTTCTGTATCCTGGTCACGAGCACCCCCTTCCTGTAGAGGTCGGAGACGGCCCCGGCGGCGTCGAGGTCCCTGTCGTAGTACGCGGTCTGGACCCTCCTGTCCACGGACGGGTTGTCGATCTTGAACCTGTCCAGGGGACCCGACGGGCCGTACGGCTGCGTGTCCTCGCTCAGCGTCAGTATCCTCCTCGGCGCCTTCGTCAGCCTCAGCTCTGTGTCCACAGGCTTCGCGGCCATTGCGAGCTCCTGCAGCGAGGAAAGGAACCTCCCAGGCTCACGGGCGTCCTCGACGCTCGCCCTTGAGTTCCCCCTGACCAGGGAGTAGCGGTAGTCGACTATCTCGTCTATCGGCCTCCCCAGCCACTCCTCCGGCGTGTCCAGGATCGTCGTGTCCCCGAACTGGGGCGGGACCATCGGGCCGATGGAGACCTTCGGATACCCGAGCCTCCCGACGAAGACCCCTGGCGGGGACGACCCGAGTATCTCGTTGGTCGCCATCGTCGGCCCCTGCTTCGCCATCGACTGGGCTTTCACTATGATGGGGCACCTCGGCTTCCCGCAGAGCAGCTTGGCGCCGCGGCAGGCCAGGCACATCCAAGCGGGTGGGCTCTCCACAACTTCGATCGACTTTGCGACGTCGTCCTCCAATCCCGTGACTGAAGGGACCATCACGCTGGAGAGCCAGGTAATTCTTCGGGGCATCTGAAACGGTCCGCGCGCGGTTCTCTCTTAAATCCCCTGGTAGGGGACATCTACCCCAAATACACCACGGGCTAGTCCGCGTGACGGATGCCGAAGTTCGCTCACATGTCAGACGTCCACATCGGGGCCTTCAGGCAGTCGGAGCTGAAGTCCCTCGTGCTGGACGCGTTCGACATGGCCATCGACCGGTGCATCGCCGAGAAGGTCTCGTTCGTCTTGATGGCCGGCGACATTTTCGATTCGAACATCCCCGACCTCACTTCGGTCCGTCGGGCCGCCGCCAAGATGAAACAGGCCGCCGACGCCGGAATCAGGTTCTATGCCATCTATGGCTCACACGACTTCAGCCCCAACTACTCGTCCATAGTCGACGTCCTTGATGGGGCGGGGCTCTTCACGAAAGCAGAGGTCATGTCGACCCTTCAGGGGCAGGTCCAGCTGTCCTTCGTCCGTGACCCATCCGGCGCCAAGATATGCGGCATTTCTGGTAGGAAGCTTTCCATAGACAGGGACGAATACGCGGTCCTCGACAAGGGAGCCCTCGAGGCCGAGCCCGGCTTCAAGATATTCATCTTTCACGGAGCTATCGAGGAGCTCAAGCCACCGTCCCTCGAGCAGATGGAAGCGATGCCGGCCTCGAGCCTCCCAGCCGGCTTCGCCTACTATGCCGGCGGACACGTCCACAGCCACCAGTCCAAGTCCCTCCCCGGACGGCCCAATGTCACATTCCCAGGCCCTCTATTCGCCACCGACTACACAGAACTCCTGCAGCTGGCCAATGGAGACCCCCGCGGGTTCTACCTGGTCGACTTCGACCAGGGCGGGGTAAGCGACGTCGAGTTCGTCCCGGTGAAGGTCTGCGACGTGGTCGAAGTACACTATTCCGCCCACGGCAAGTCGTCTGTCCAGGTGGCCAAGGAGTTGACCGAACTCGCTTCTGATTCCAACGTCGGAGGGAAGGTCGCCCTGCTCACGGTCGAAGGAGAACTCTCCGATGGCAAGACCTCCGACATCGACTTCTCCGCCATCCGCAAGCGGCTCATGGCCTCGGCACCACTGATGGTCCTCTCCAACCATAGCCATCTGACTTCCAAGGAACAGGCCAAGCTCGCTGGCCCCCCCAAGCCCGTACAGGTCACCGAGCGGGAGCTCTTCGAGAAGGAGATTTCAAGGGTGAAGTCGAGTGAGCAGAAGCTCAGGGGGGAGAAAGGGGTCTCGCTCGCCCTTGCGCTGCTCAAGACCCTGAAAGAAGGCAAGAAGGAGAACGAGACAAAGGGGGAGTTCGAGGGTCGGACCTCCCGGGCGGGCCTCGGCGTCCTGGGGTTGGAGGCGACCGACAGGTGATCGTAAGGAACCTCGTCCTCAGGAACATCAGGAGCTACAACGACGGAGAGGAGACCAGGCTGGATCTTCCAGAAGGCGTCGTGCTCTTCGAGGGGGACATAGGCTCCGGTAAGTCGACCCTCCTCTATGCCCTGGAGTTTGCCCTCTTCGGCTTCAGCGACATGAAGGGAGCCCACCTCCTCAGCGAAGGAAAGAAGTCCGGAAGGGTCTCCCTCACATTCGAGTCGGACGGGACTGAATACACCATCGAGCGCAACCTGAAGGTTCGGGGCGAGGATGTCGTCCAGGACGAATGTCATATCACTTCTGGGGGCGAAAGAGAGCGGCTCTCTCCGAGCGACCTCAAGGAGCGCGTGGTCTCCATCCTTGGATTCAACGAACCCACCCATCCGCGAGCCGAGAGCCTCGTCTACCGCTACGCGGTCTTCACCCCGCAGGAGCAGATGAAGGAGATCCTCACCCAGAATCCTGAGAACCGTCTTCATGTAATCCGCCGCGTCCTCGGCGCCCAGAGCTACCAAGTCGCCGCTGAGAACTCCGAACTCGTCGAAAAGAGGCTGAAGGAGGTGGCCTACGGTCACAAGAAAGCTGCGGAGGACCTCGAGGAGAAGAACGACGACATGGACGAGAAGTCCCGCACAATCGCGCAGCTCGAGTCCGACATTCCGCGTCTCCGTGAGAGAGAAGCTACGGCAGCGAGGCTCGTCCGCAGCCTCGAGGCCGAGTGGAAAGACTGCCTCGGTCAGCGGGAAGAGATGAGCAAAGCCGAGGCGCGGATCCCTCTCCTGAAACAGGAAGTCGTAGACCTCAACGCCAGGATTGCGGACGACGAAGCGAAGCTGAAGGCCCTCGAGTCTCAGCTCGCTGACGAAATCGAGCCCCTCATTCACGCCTTCGAGTCAATGCCCCGCCCCCCTCAAGAAGCGAAGCGGGTGGAAGCCGAGCTCAATTCCGAACGCGACTCGCTTGCGCGGCTGAAGGAATCCAAGAGGGTCCTTGAGGCCGAGCTCGAGAAGACCAGGGAACTCCTAGCGAAGGGGGTCTGCCCGCTCTGCGGCCAGAAAATCACTGGCGGCCTCTCCGCTAGGACAGAGCACGCGGAGCTTGAGCTGAGGCGCGTCGCGGAACAGGTTTCGGCTGTCGAGGCGTCATTTGCGGCCATAAGCAGACAGCTGGAAGCCGCGAGGGCGTTCGAAGAGAAAGAGAAGGAGGGTATCCGGGCCCGCAAGGAGAGCGCGAGAGTTGACAGGGAGCTGGCATCCCTCCGCAGGGATGTCCAGGAGACGAGGATGAAGCTATCAAAGTCCACGGTGGAGCTCGGAGAATCTTCAGCCCGCGCAAGGGAGATGCGCGGCCTTTCGGTGAAGATCGCTGACCTCGAGTCAAGGCTGAACCAGGCACGGCAGGACGACAGAAAGGCTGGCCTCGAGCTGACGCAGGCGAGGACGGAGCTGACCGATTCCGCCAAGGAGCTTGAGAAGCTGAGAATCGAGGTCGACAAGAAGGCAGCCGCCCTCGAGGAAGCCGGTAGGCTCACGACCTACCAGAACTGGCTGTCGAGCTACTTCCGGCCGACGGTCGAGCTCATCGAAAAGCAGACCCTCTCTCTGGCGGCCGCCAGGTTCAACGACCACTTCCAGCGCTTCTTCACCTCGCTCGTCGACGACCCTGACATGGTCGTCAGGGTCAATGAGGAATTCTCCCCTGTCTTCGAGAGGGAAGGCTTCGAGCAGGACTTCGAGGCTCTCAGCGGTGGGGAGCGGACCAGCATGGCGCTGGCCTATAGGTTCGCGCTCAACTCCGTGGTGAAGGAGACGGTCTCCTCAAGGCCGGAGCTTCTTATCCTCGACGAGCCCACTGATGGCTTCAGTAAGGAACAGGTGTTCAAGATGCGAGGGCTCTTGGAAAACCTCGACTCGAAGCAGGTCATCCTCGTCTCTCATGAGAAGGAGCTCGAATCGATGGCAGACCACATCTTCAGGGTCGAGAAGCGCAACGGTACCTCAGTAGTCTCAGACATCATCGCCTAGTGATTCGAAGGTCCCCCAGGGGGAAGGGCTTTCCTCCTCCCCGGGGGGTCGCGACGTGTGCCGGCCGTAGTCCTCCTTCTGTTCTAGACGGGATTCCGCTCAGCGGCCTACCCTGGCCTCTTGCAGGCCTTTCATCGGTCACGTTTGGCCTTGCTCCGCACGGGTCAGCCGTTTCATCCCGCGTCCCACCGACCTCAAGGTCGCCCCATCATCGCTCTTGATGGGCCGGGTCCCGTTTCTGTTCTGGAGCCGACCATCTCTGGTCGCGCCTCCTGGCGCC
>DAIDAO010000045.1 GCA_027310575.1 bacterium
TCGGCATCAGCGACATCATGGACTACGAAGGGGAGCTCGCGGTCGTGATAGGGAAGGCGGCGCGCAACGTCAGGCGCTCGGACGCATGGGAGCACGTCCTCGGCTACATGCTGCTCAACGACATGTCGGCCAGGAGCCTCTACCGGGTGCCGCAGGGGCAGGGCACGATGCTCGACTGGTTCTCATGCAAGGCGATGGACCGTTCGACCCCGGTGGGGCCGTGGATAGTGACAGCTGACGAGGCGGGGGACTTCGCTGACCTGCACGTCGAGACGTACCTCGGCGGGTCCAGGGTGCAGTCAGGGAGCGCCTCCGACATGGTCTTCGACGTGCCGAAGATAATCGAGCACGCCTCCAGCAGGGTGACGCTGAACCCAGGCGACGTGATCTCCACCGGGACGCCCGCAGGCGTCGGGGTGGCACTGAAGCGGACGCTGCAGAAGGGAGACGTGGTGAAGGTGCAGGCCGAAAGGATAGGCCACCTAGAGAACAGGATCGTGTAGGCGTCCGGAAATTTGTAAATAACCAACCCCGGCCGCCGAGGCAATGGAGCTTTACCGCTCCACGGAATCGGTCTGCCCCGCGCACGCAGGCCAGGGGGACTGGAGGAAGATAGAGGCGAAGCTGTGGATAGACCGCTTCAAGAACGAGGTCTGGATGACCAAGCACTGCGAGCGGCACGGCGAGTTCCAGGACCTCATCTCGACCGACGCCGGCGAGTACCTCAGGGCGGAGAGGTTCGCGCAGAAGGGGAGCGGCGTGCAGGACCCGATCAACTACACAGACGGCGAGTGCCCGACGCGGTGCGGCCTCTGCTTCGACCACGAGACGAAGACCGTACTCGCGATCATCGACGTGACCAACAGGTGCAACATGAAGTGCCCAGTCTGCTTCGCCAACGCGGGCGCAGCCGGGTACGTCTACGAGCCCACCCTGGACCAGATCGACAGGATGCTCGAGGCCGCGACGAAGGTCAACTTCCCCAAGGGGATCCACGCCCTCCAGCTGTCAGGAGGAGAGCCCACGGTGAGGGACGACCTGCTGGAGATCATCAAGCTGGTGAAGCGCCACGGCATCAACCACATCGAGCTGAACACAAACGGCCTGAAGGTCGGCGACCCGGACACCGGCCCGGCTTACCTCAGGGCGCTCAAGGACGCCGGGATCTCGACCCTCTATCTCCAGTTCGACGGCCTCACCCCAGACGCCAGGATGCCCGGGAGGGTCCCTGTCTCGGACGAGGAGGGGAGGTCGATGTCCGGAGAGGGGAGGAGGAAGCTGGCCGAGTACTACACGGGACGGCAGCTGAACGTCGCAGACAGCGCGAGGAAGGCGGGCTTCGGCAGCATCGTCCTCGTGGTCACGCTGCAGCGCGGGGTGAACGACGACCAGATGGGGGCCATCCTGAGGTACGCAGGGGAGAACTCCGACGTCGTCAGGTGCGTCAACTTCCAGCCTGTCTCGATGGCCGGGAGGATGGACAGGAACAAGATCAGGGAGGTGAGGATAACCAACGCGGACGTGGTGAACGGCGTCGAGCGGCAGACGGGCGGGCAGATCAGGGCGAGCGACTTCTTCCCCATCCCGGTGGAGGTGCCGCTGGCGAGCTACATCGAGCTCGTCAGGGGGAGGAAGGACTACTACGACAGGTTCTCCACCCACTCCCAGTGCGGCAGGGCGACCCTGGTCTACGTCACCAGAAAGGGCGGCGAGGTGGCCTTCGACCCGGTCACCAGGCACATGGACCCGGAGAAGCTGTACTCTTCGCTTGAAGGCGCGAGCAGGTCCGGGAGGGCAGCCGGGACGCTGAAGGGGGTCTACGGCGTCCTGAGGCACACCGACCGGAGGCTGAAAAAGGAGATGTTCTCGCCAATCCTGCTGAAGGGGAACTACAAGGGCACTGGGGACTTCATGAGGAAGGTGCTGATGATAGGGGACATGCACTTCATGGACGCGTACAACTTCGACTTCCAGAGGGTGCGCAAGTGCGCCATCCACTACATCGTCCCCGACGAGCGCTTCGGCGCCAGGGTCGTCCCCTTCTGCACGATGAACAACTTCCACAGGCCGCAGATTGAGAAGCGGCTCTCGGTCCCCCTCGCAGCCTTCCGCCCCGGCACCAGGGTCTAGGGCGCGCCTGGCTTATTCGCGCTACCGGCTCCTGTAGACGCCGACGAGCATCACCCCGACGCTGACGGCCAAGAAGCCGAAGTCCAGCGCCCACGCGTCCCAGAGCGCGAAGTGGCCTATCAGGGGAAACTCGTAGCTTGGTATGCCGAGGGTCATGTATGTGAACAGCTCGTCGTCCACCATCAGGAATACGCCGAACAGGAAGGCCCCGACGAGGGCCATGACGTTGTACCTTGCGGGCAGGGCGCGCGTCTTCAGCATCGGGCTCCCCGCGCCCGAAGTGAGTTCTTAACCGAAATGAACTCCTGCTCCGTAGGGAGGTTGTGTCCGGATGCCGCGCCCAGGGCCGGGATGACTGGGCCTCACTCTCGGCCGTACGCGTTCCGTATTCTCTTCAGGTCTGCCTCGCCGAGGCCCGATATCCCCCCGGCCTGACGGCCCGCGAGGAAGATCTTGGCGCTCTCCTCCAGGACTTCCAGCCGCGAGGCGGCCTCGTGGAGGTCCGCTCCCAGAGAGAAGAAGCCATGGTTCCTTATCCCCACCATGTCGCACTTCCCCAGGGACTCTTCTACGGCCCTGGCGCCTGCCTCCCCCGGGACAGCGAAGTCGACCACCTCCAGCCGCCTGACCATGACCGCGTGCTCGGGGGTCATGACCGGCACCGCCACCCCGGCAGTGATCAGGGCGACGGCCGTCGGCGGGTGCCCATGGACCACGGCGCCAACGTCCTCCCTCAGCCTGTAGGCCGCCAGGTGCGTCGGGAGCTCGCTCGAAGGATTCTTCTTCCCGAGTACCTTCCCGTCGAGGCTCACCCTGACCAGGTCCCCTTCCGCCACGCCCCCCTTGAAATAGCCCGCGGGCGTGATCAGCATCTGCCTCCTCGAGGGGAGCAGGACGCTGGCGTTCCCGCCCACGCCGGAGACCAGCCCCCTCACGTACAGCCTCCTTATGGTGTGGGCGAGCTCCCTCCCTAGGCGCCCGGGCCCGTTCATCCCGAAACGCGCCGGCTCGTAGTCTATTAAATCAGAGAGATTCAGGACTAAATACTCGCGCGCGGCCCGACATGGCGAAATGGGGACGCCTGCTCCGAAGGACGTCGTGACGTCATACATCGGCGCCCTCGACGCCCAGGAATACGACAGGGCGCTGTCGTATCTCGACGACAGAGTGAGGATCAGGGGCCCGGCGGGCGAGACCTTCGGCAAGCCGCTGGACTTCATCGAGATGCTCCGGAAGTATCAGGGGAGATACGACGTCAAGAAGGTCTTCGCAGACGGAGAGGACGTGTGCGTGCTCTACGACCTCGCCACGAACGGGCCCACCGTGTACATGTCGTCCTGGTACAAGGTCAGGGACGGCAGGATAGTCTCGGTCACCACGGTCTTCGACCCGCGGGCATTCGGGCCGCCTCCGGGCGCGAGTAAAGGCCGGCCCTGACTCTGGAAGATTCTACCAAAAATCATTAATTGCGGAAGGGCGCTGTGCACAGTGAAATGGAAACAATTACGAAGCAAGAGCTCTCGACCAAGCTGGGCTCGCCCGGCGTGGTCGTCGTGAACGTCCTCGAGCCAGAAACCTACGACAAGATCCACATCAAGGGCTCCATCTCCATACCAGGAGGCCAGCTCCAGGCCGGACGGTGGAAGGAGCTGGACAAGAGCAAAGAGGTCGTCACCCACTGCTCCAGCTACACGTGCAACGCCTCGAGAGAGGCGGCCGAGTTCCTAGCAAAGCAGGGATACAACGTGCGAGCATACGAAGGCGGGATGAAGGAGTGGGCCGAGTCCGGCCTCCCGACGGAGGGAAGGCTCTCCCCGCAGCAGTGGCTCGCCGAGAAGTACAGGCAGTCGCAAACGATGGCTGCACCGGCGTGAAGTCCCCCGGGAAAAGCACGGAGACATCCCTCTCGCCCGGGGGACCGTCCCCCAATTTTCCAGTTGACCGTCTGACGGACCAAAGGCTCTCCGGATTGGCGCCCAGGTGAACGGTGTGGTCATCATGGCCCAAACAGTCCCGAAGGGAAAGGCCCGCGCCGACATCTCAGCGATAGCGAACACCGTGATAGTCCTGCAGGAGAACCACACCTTCGACAACTACTTCGGGACCTACCCGGGCGCGGACGGGACAGCCGGAAAGCCGTACTGCCTCCCCGACGCTCCTGGGTCCTCGAAGTGCGTCAGCCTCTACCACGACGCCAGCATCACCCCAGTGGACATGAACCACAACTGGAAGTCCGCGCACGCCGACTACGATTCCGGGAAGATGGACGGGTTCGTCTACGCCGAGGGGGACAAGGAGACGATGGGGTACCATGACAGGCAGGAGGTGGGGCGGTACTGGAAGGCGGCCGACGCCTACGTCCTCTGCGACAGGTTCTTCACGTCCGTGATGAGCGAAAGCGCCCCCAACCACCTCTTCCTGGTGGCCGGGACGGCCGGGGGTCTCATCGACGACAGGGTCCCGGACATGCTCCCGTTCCCTCCCATATTCCAGCAACTGGACGCAGCCGGCGTGTCTTGGAAGGTCTACAGCGACACCACCTCCTGGTACAAGAGCTTCTCGTACGTCCAGAACTCGTCCGCGGCCACGGCGAACTTCAAGAGCGCCGCCGGATTCAAGGCCGACGTGTCCGCCGGCCAGCTCAGCAGGGTCTCGTGGATAATCGGAGCCCCAGGCGGGGACGAGCACCCGCCGAAGAGCATCCAGGCCGGCATGAACTCCGTGGCCGACGACATAGTGAACTTCGTGGGCGGGAGCCCGTACTGGCGCGCATCGGCTATCTTCGTGACCTGGGACGACTACGGCGGCTTCTTCGACCACGTCGCGCCCCCGCAGGTCGACAAGTACGGCTACGGGTTCAGGGTCCCCTGCCTTGTGATCTCCCCCTACGCGAAGGCGGGCTTCGTCGACAGCGCAGCGAACGACCACGCATCGATACTCAGGTTCGTCGAAACCAGGTACGGCCTCTCCCCGCTCAGCACGAGGGACGCTTCTGCGAACAGCTTCCTGGAGGCATTCGACTTCACCCAGGCCCCGCGCCCCTTCACCCCGATCTAGCCCGCAGGCCGCCGCTGGAGAAGCACCCGCACACAAAGCTAATCTGAGACTGCATTCCCAAAGGACTGGATGGACCGGCTCTGCCACACCCGATTTGTGAAGAACGCGAGATTCCTTCAGAGCGCAGAGGTCGGGTTCATCCCGAAGGCCGAGCCGCTCGACGGCTTCCAGGCGCTCGTGCCCGCTTCGGTGCTCAGGCGGCTGGAGCGCCTCACCGTCGAAGAGATCAAGGACGGACGGCTGGCTGAAGCCGTCTCGAAGAGGAAGCCCCCCGCCGCCCAGACGAAGGCAGCCGGGCCGCTCTTCTCAGGGACGCTGCGGTTCATGCAGGTCGCCTTCTCCTCTTCCTCCAGAAGCAGGGCGGGCGTGCCGATCTCGGACCTGGAGACTGCCATGAGGTATGCCAGCCTCGCGGTCGGTCCCATCTCGGCGTACGCGTCCCAGTACGGGCCCAACAGGCTGGCGGTCGCAGTCGCAGCCGTCCCATTCAACGCCGCAGTGACCGACGGGAAGTACAACGACAGCGTCCTGTCAGGGTGGGTCGACAAGATCGCGGGGGCGAACGGCCTCGGTTCGGACTCCTGCCTCGTCTTCCTCAACCCCCAGGGGGTCGTCAACACCGACGCCGACCCGACGCAGGGGGTCATGGGGTACCACAACCTGTCGTCGTCCGGCATCCCCTACGTGTTCGTCAACGTCATGGGGGCAGGGCTTACGATCGACGACAGGCAGGACGTGTACGCCATGGCGCTGAGCCACGAGATCGCTGAAATGACTGTCGACCCCAGAGCTGACGGGAGCAACCCCGAGGTGTCTGACCCGTGCAGCGGGAACTGCAGCGTCGGCTACCGCAACTACTTCGACCAGGGCGGAAGCTGGCTCGGAGGCGTGCCTCCTCGGAGCTACTCGTTCTTCACGGACGGGATAGCGACCCCTGCCACTGTGGCCCAGTGCCCGGCGCCAGCCTCGTCCTGCACGTACCCCCCGCCGAGGCACTGACGGAGCCCCTGCCGGTCCCAGTCCCCGCGTCCACCCTAACCGATACGCGTCTCGGCTTAAACGGAAGAAGGAGGGCTCGCCTGGCATGGAAGCGGTAGTCGGGAGGCTGCTGGCGTCGCAGGAGCCCTCCGTCCGCCTGAAGACCCGCCTAGAGATCCTCTGCGAGAGCGCTGATTCCAGTACCAACGTCAGGCTGCAGGGGGAGGTCAAGAGGAGTCAGAGGGTCAGGGCGCTGCTCTCCGGCCGGAAGGACGGGGTCATACCCTGCCACCCCTACGCCAAGTGGTTCGGAGCGCACTGGGTCCTCGCGGCGCTGGCGGACCTCCGGTACCCCGCCGCGGACAGGTCCCTCGCCCCCATGAGGGGCCAGGTGTACGAGTGGCTCTTCTCGAAGCAGCACATGGAATACGTCCCGAAGCACGAACCGTACGCCGGCCCCTACATGAGGGTCAGGGGGCTCGTGCGGGCCCACGCGTCGGTCGAGGGCAACGCGGTCTACTACCTGAACGCGCTGGGGCTGGCTGACGGGAGGACTGCAGAGCTGGCCGAAAGGCTGGTCGGGTGGCAGTGGCCGGACGGCGAATGGAACTGCGACAAGAGACCCGGCGCGCACACGTCGTCGTTCACTGAGAGCCTCATCCCCATGAGGGGGCTGGCGGCCCACGCCAGGGCCACGGGCGGCCACCGCGACGCGATCGACAGGGCTGCGGAGTTCTTCCTCGAGCGCAGGCTCTTCAAGCGGAAGAGGGACGGCAGAATCATATCTCCCAGGTTCGCCAAGCTGCACTATCCCTGCTACTGGCACTACGACATCCTGGCCGCGTTGACTGTCATGAAGGAAGCCGGGTTCGCGAAGGACGAGAGGTGCGCCGACGCCCTCTCTCTCCTGGCTTCGAAGAGGCTCCCGGACGGCGGGTTCCCGGCGGAGGAGAAGTACTACGCGGAAGGGAGCGGGTGGAAGAGCCGCAGCTCCCCTGTAGGCTGGGGAGGGGTGAGCAAGAACAGGATGAACGAGTTCGTGACCTGCGAGGCGCTCGGCGTGCTGAGTTACTCGTAGCCTGAGCGGGCCTACGCGAGCGTCTGCTGCTCGTCCCTTACGGCGATCTCGTTCTGGGCGGCCAGCTGCTCCTCGAGCTTCCTGACCCTCCGCCCCAGCTCCTCCAAAGACCGCCCGAGCTCCTCCACCATCGCGGCGAGCTTCTCGTTCTCTCCTTCGCTCGCAGACTTGATCTGGAACGTCTTCGGCAGCCTCCCTTCCTTGAGCATGAGCATGACGAGCTCGTAGAGCCTCTGCTCGACGACAGGCCCGTCTTCGGCAGAAACGGGGATCGTCCCTGTGTACATCTGCACCAGCCTGTCGAGGTCCGAGAACCTCCTGTCCTTGTACACCACCCTGTACTGGTACCCTGTCCCCACTGCGCCCGAATATGACCAGACGTCTGACTTCTTCGTCCTGTCGAGCTGGGGGCCGTCCATGAGGAACTCGACCTCTCTCCCGTTCATCGGGTTCTTCTCTGCCAGGTTGGGCTTCAACGAGCCGTTGAGGTAGGAAACCGTGAACTCCTCGACCAGACGGCGCTTCATGCCTCCCCCGAAGCTGCCGTCGCTGGCCTCGCTCATTCACTCAGTCACCGAATGTGGGCTTCGCCCCTCCTAATGAGAATCTGGGCCAACGAATCTTCATCTCGGAGTCAGTCTTGATTACCCAAGCGGGGGCATCCTGACACCCGTCCACCTTAAATTCCCGGAGGGTGCGCGCAGCCCGATGCCCGTTTCAGCGAAGGTAGCCATCCTGGTCGAGAACCTCTACGAGGACCTCGAGTTCTGGTACCCCTACTACAGGCTGAAGGAAGAGGGGGCGGAAGTGACGGTCGTAGGCACAGGATCGAGCCAGCTCTACAGGGGCAAGCACGGCCTGGAGGCCAGGCCCGACATCACAGCCGAACAGGCCGACCCAGGGAAGTTCGACGCGGTGGTCATCCCGGGAGGGTATGCGCCGGACTACATGAGGCGGTATCCAGCGCTGCTTGACTTCGTCCGGGGGATGCACGGGCAGGGGAAGGTGGTCGCTGCGATATGCCACGCGGGGTGGGTCCTGGCGTCGGCCGGCCTGACGAAGGGGCTCACAATGACCTGCTTCAGCTCGATCAGGGAGGATGTCGTCAACGCGGGGGCGAACTACGTGGACAGGCCGGTCGTGAAGGACGGGAACGTCATCACTTCGCGCTTCCCTGCGGACCTGCCCGCGTTCTGCAAGGAGATCATCACGTCCCTGGGCGAGGCCAGGGTCCCCCCGATCAGCGAGAGATGAACCTAGTATCAGCAGGGCTCCTGCTCTTCTGGGGCGTCTACTTCGGGCTCGCGGGGACGGGGAACATCGTCGACTGGCTGACGAACCACGGCTACCGGGGGAAGCTCTTCCGTTCGTCGAGCAAGAACCTCGAGCTCATGGAGAAGGTGGCGCAGAGGCACGGCTCGGGCAAGCGGGCCATAGACGCCCTCTTCGCTGTGATCATGTCCTGGGAGATGCTGTCCGCTGCGACCTATCTGGCCGCGCTCGTCCTCTACGTCTCCGGGAGCCTCTTGCTCCTTCCGTACGCGTTCTTCGTCGGCATGGGGCTGTTCGCAGGGCTGATCATAGGCAACGAGGCGTTCGTCTACTACGACGACGAAGAGGAGCACGTCGTCATGCTGCTGGCCCAGCTCGTGTCGTACGTGGCTGCCGTGCTCCTCTAGGGGATCCAGCATCCCGCCCAAAGCTTAACATCCGTGGGGTTCGGCCTCCTTCAGTGGCTGCGCTGAACGACAGAGTCAGGTCTTTCCTCAACGACGCGTCCAAGGCGCCTCCGATTATGGGCACCCTCGGCATGCGCCTCGCGAAGCTGGGGGAGGGAGAAGCCACCATGAAGCTGAAGGTGGACAGGAGGTTTCACAATCCGATGGGCACGCTCCACGGAGGGATCATGACCGACCTCGCGGACGCCTGCATGGGCATAGCCACGATGACGACCCTCCGGGACAGCGAGACGTTCACGACCATCGAGCTGAAGATGAACTTCCTGCGCCCTGTCATCGAGGGGGAGCTCACCGCCGAGGCGAAGGTCGTCCACAGGGGAAGGACAGTGGCGATGACCGAGGTCGTCGTGAAAGACCAGGGCGCAAAGGAGGTGGCGAGGGGGATGGCCACCCAGATGGTGCTCCGGGCAGGCGAGCGCCGGCCCCGGACCGAGCCGAAAAATTGAACCTGCCGGGGTTTTTGTTCCAAAATTCCGTTCAATAACGTTGGTTCAAAATTCGTCCTGAGATTCGCGGCCATGTCAGCGGGCAGCTTGGAGGGTGTCCGTCATGCCAGGCCATGACTGCCTGGACAAGGCCCGGGAGATCCGCCGCAGGACAAGCATCATGCTCGGCCTTGACGCGCACGACGTAGTCAGCGAGCTCTGCAGAGAATGGGGGGCCGCCAACGCCGACGAGTTCTACCAGCACATGAAGTCGCTGAGCGACGACGAGCTGAGGGCCTACGTCCAGGAGGCCTGGAAGAGGATCAAGCGGAGGAAGCTAGCAATGAAAGCGGAGGAGGTGTCGGCCTACGGTTAGCTCCAGGAAGCCTACCGACAAGGAGGCTGAGCGGGTCGTGAGGAGCCTCCTCGCGAACGGGGACGAGCTCTTCCAGTTCACGCAGCTCAAGGCCTCACTCCGCCTCCTCAGGGACGACGAGACGATCGACAAGGACCTCCTCGGCTACGCCGACAGGGCGATCAGCATCAGGTTCAACGGCCTTCTCAGAGAGGCTGTCCCGAAGGTGGAGAAGGCGGAGAGGAGCGTGGGGGAGATGCTCTCTGTCACCGACGACCCCCTCCTGAAGGCGGCCAGGAACCGCAGGTACGTGGTGAAGTTCAACGACGTCAGGGTCCCGTTCGAAGACCTCCGGTACTGGGCTGCGGACGGGGGGTACTCCCTCTCGGTCACGGACAACAGGAACTCCACCATAGTGTCGAAGGAGGAGGGGGGCCGCTACCTCGTGAAGTGCCCTAAGTGCGACGACCAGCCCGTGAGGCTGATCAGGGAGGGGGAGGAGCTTCAGGCCATAGCCTGCTCCAGGTGCAGGACCAGGCTGGTGAACGTCGACGCGAAGCCTGCCCGGAGGCCTGCGAGGCGCCGCCTGCGCGCACGTGCCCCGGGCTCACGCAGCTGACGAACACCGGCGGGCGCCGGCTGCACCCTTTTACTCGGCCAGGAGGCGCTCCTCTCCGACCAGAATGGCCGGCTACGAATTCAAGTGCAAGGACGTCGGCATGAAGTGCGGCTTCGAGGTGAAGGGCTCCTCATCCAGGGACGAAGTGATGCAGCTCGCCTCCATCCACGCGAAGGCGACGCACGGCATGCAGACGATCCCGCCCGACGTCGCGCAGAAGGTCAGCTCAGCGATACGAGGCTGAGCCGGCCCCCCGTTTTTCCCGCTCCGCAGAGCAGCCTTTGAAACGCCTGCCGGAGCATACGCAGGACGGCCTGAGCCTCTGAGCTTCCTTTTCTAGCGCCAGGGCGGGGCACGGTGGACATGGCCTTGCCGGCGCTGAAGGACATCGAGTCCGCGGCCAAGAGGATAGCAGGGGTGGCCAGCAGGACGCCCCTCGTCGAGTCCCCCAGGCTCTCCAGGCTGGCGGGCCGCGAGGTCTACCTCAAGCTGGAGTGCTTCCAACCCATCAGGGTCTTCAAGATCAGGGGTGCCTACAACAAGATCTCCCGCCTCAGGGAAAGGAGCGTAGTCGCCGCCTCCTCGGGAAACCACGGCATAGCAGTCGCCTACAGCTCGCGGCTTCTGGGCAAGAAGTGCACTGTCGTGGTCCCGGAGACCATCGTAAAGGAGAAGGCGGAAACGATCATCGACTACGGAGCGGAGCTGGTCAGGGCAGGGAAGCTGAGCGGCGAGAGGGAGGCCAGGGCCAGGGAGATAGCCGGCCGGACCGGCGCAGCCTTCGTCCACCCCTTCAACGACCCGGACGTGATCGCCGGGCAGGGCACGTGTGGGCTGGAGATCTCCGAGCAGCTGGACGAGTTCGACTCCGTCCTGGTCCCAGTCGGCGGGGGCGGCCTGATATCCGGGATCTCCATCGCGCTGAGGGCCAAGAGACCGAAATCGAAGGTCTTCGGTGTGGAACCCAAGGGGGCGGCCAAGCTCACAGGCGCTCTCGCGGCCAGGAAGATAGTGTCAGTCCCCTCGCCCGCCTCCATGGCAGACGGGCTCATCCCCTCGGCCCTGGGGGAGCTGACCTTCGAAGCGTGCTCCAGGAACGTGGACGGCACTTTCGCAGTCTCCGAGGACGAGATCTTCAGCGCGACCAGGGTAATGGTGAAGGAAGCCCGAATCGTGGCCGAGCCTTCGGGAGCCGCCCCCCTGGCGCCGCTCCTTTCCCACGCCGAGAGCCTCGGGGAGCGGGTCGTGGCTGTGGTCTCCGGCGGGAACATCTCCCTGGACCTGCTGAAGAGCATCCTCGCCTCGTAGCAAGAAAGATATCCCGGCGGCTCCCGCGGGGGTCCGTGTATTACAAGAGCCTCGTCGTCTTCGCCCTCTGCACCATCTTCGTGGTGGGCTTCTTCGCAGCCATCAGCTATGACACATCAGGGGTGGGGGAGCAGCCGCAGACGCCCATAACCACCTACATCGCGTGCCAGGCCCCGGCCTCAGCGTGCGACACCCTCTCGATCACCTCAGCCAGCCTCCGCACCGTCAACTACACCGACGAGCTGGGCATAGTCAGCTACGCCACCCTCACGATCGGGGTGATGCCCTCCGGAGCCTCTCCTATCACAGGCGTGAGCGTCTTCATCGGCAACAGGTCGGCAGGATACGTCCAGGGGCCGTTCGAGCCGGGCGTCGGCAGGACCCTGAACCTGACGATCCCGTCCACAGTCTCTGTCTCCCCAGGCGTGACGTACCTGGTCAGCGTCGAGGGCTTCTACGGAACCGGCTCTTCCGCCTGGAACTCGACGAGGGTGACCGCCGCCTAGGCCCGTGCCGGCAGGGGCTTTCGGTCCAGACGCTGATTTCCGCCCCGCTAAATATGGAGCGCGCACCAATCTCCTCCATGTGCACCGGAGTGGCCGCCTCCCTGCAGCAGCTGGCCTCGTGGCTGCAGTCGGCAGCCGCGGTCGTCCCCGTCTCGCAGCCCTCCTTCGTCTCCTGGCTGATGTTCGCCGTCAGCGGGGCCGTTCAACGCCAATGAACGACGGGCCTCCCCCCTTTCAAAAGTGCCGTATCAATAAGCCTGCATCGCATACCTCACGCGATGATCGACGCGATCAAGCGCCGGTTAACGAAGCCTGAAAGAGACCCCTGGGACGCAAACCAGGAGCTCGAACCCGAAGTAGAAGACACCTCAGAGCTTCCGACGGACACCGCGGTCCTGCTGGCAGCCACCCGGTCGACCTCCACGTTCTCTCCGAGCGACTGGAACCTTGCCGACTACTACAAGGGCATCATACGGACCGCCCTTGACAACGGGGGGAAGTACGGCGACCACGAGATCTCCATACCTTGGCTGAGGATGATACTCGCAGGCCTTGAGAACAGGCCCATCGAGCCGGAAATGCTGTGGTATATGGCGGGCCAGGAAGACTCGACAGGTATCACGCCCGGAATCCCCTCCTACGACGCCCTCTTCCCGTCCGACCGGGATCCCTCAACGACTCTAGGGTGAGCGGACAGAGTCGCGCTTCAGGGCACGAACTCTGTGATGATCCACACTGTCCAGTACACCATCTGCACCAGGCGGGGCCGGACATACATCACAGTTCACCAGACGGCTACGCAAGTCGGCCCTCCCCCGACGACGCTGCCACGCCACTTAGACTCCCTCACCTGATAATTCGGTAGCGCAACTCTGCCGCAGGACCAACGCAGGTAACCGCGTTCAGGGTGAGTCGAGACGAGAAAGAAAAAAGGAGCGGCTACCTAGTCTGATTCTGACTCGTTGTCTTCCGCGACTCCCTCATGAGAGCCGAGGATGACTAGGTACCCACTCTGTCCGACTTTCACGTCGAGTTTGATAGCGCCCACCATCGCCGCTGAAGTGGTGTTGCCGTGTATCCCCGCGACGTGGATCTCGAATGTGGCACCGCCGCTGGCCGTCCCGCTGCCGAACCCTGACTCGCCCCCTTCATTGAGAGCGAGGTGCCCGCTAGAGACTGTGTAGGTCGTGCCGTTGATGGTGAATGAGCCCGAGGAGATCGTGAGGTTGTACCCGTCGCTCGAATGGCTTGTCACTGTGAACGTGAATGACCCTGTGGCGTTGCCTGACTTCACCCCCATGGGGGATGAGTCGTTGCCGTGATCGTCCTCACCCGGCATCTGGGTGAACGCGATCCAGTGTCCTGTGAGGTTGGAGAAGGTGAGCTTCTCGCCCACCGTCAGGTTGAAGTTCTGACCTTGGCCGTTGTCGTTCTCTGACGTGCTGTTGTTCTCTGACGTGTTGTTGTCTTCGTGCCCGCCGGCGTGGGTGCTCATCAACGCTGTCATGGAAGATGGTGTGTGGGCGCTCGCACCGGACGCCCTGGCCATTGAGAATGCCAGAGTCCCGGACACAGCGCCGAGCACTAGGAGTGCAGCTATCGCAGTGGTCGCTATTGCGCGTCTTTTCATCGAGTCAGAATGAAAGCACGGAGGATATCAAGCAACCATTTTGAACGAAGCTTCAATGCCCTGTCGGCCGGACCGAGGAAACTTCGCGATTCTTCCTCAGTAACTTTGTCCTGGATGGCAGCCGGCCGCCCAACGCTTAACAGAGGCGCCCGGGCGCTCCCATACTGTTGGCTGAGGACAGATGATCACCTTCGGAGCCAAGTCGGCCGAGCAGGTCCTGGCAGGGAAGAAGACTGTGACCTTCCGCAAGTGGCCCAAGGCGAGGGCGAAGGTCGGCGAGGTCTACGACGCAGCCCGGATGGGCTATCCTCCCACGAAGTTCGCCAAGATCCGGGTCACTGGCCTCCGGAGGATAAGGCTCAGGGAGATAGACGCGGGGCTCGCCAGGCGCGACGGCGCAGCCTCCCCCGCCGAAGTGAAGGCCTACTGGTCCAAGCAGGGCTTCAGGGCGGGCGACGAGCTCTGGCTCGTCGAGTTCGAGCTGGCCTAGGCGGTGCGATGCCGGCGGGCACCGGCACGTCGGGCAAACCATTTAGCGGAGCCCGAGGAGCCGGCGGTCGATGTTCGACGTCTCCCTGAAGCTCGACCATTCCCTCCCCTTCTGCGGCCTCTCCAAGCTCTTCCCCGCGGTGAGCATCCAGAGGTGGTGCAACCTGCAGGTCGACATCCTGGAGTTCCAGGCCTCGAAGGAGGACGCGGAGAAGCTCGAGCCCGCGCTGACTAAGATGCTGAAGGGGCTCGGGGGGCGCCTGATCAGGTTCAACAGGTACTCGTCCAGGAACCTCGAGGCGGTCATAGGCTGCAGGTGCGCCACGGACAACTCCACAGTGGCAATGATCGAATGGGCCGGGTGCATCCCGGTGATGCCGGTCAGCTACCGCGGGGGTCAGGAGTACTGCCGCGTCCTCGCCTTCACGAAGGACACGCTGAACGACGCCATATCGAACCTCTCCAAGATGTCAAAGCTCGAGATAGAGAGCAGGTCAGTGATACCGAGGGAGTCGGCAAGGGGAGCCATAACCGTCCCGGTCGACGAGTTCCTCGGGACGCTCACGAAGAAGCAGCTCGCAGCGTTCATGGCGGCAATGCAGATGGGCTACTACGGGATGCCGAAGGGCGCCACCATAGACGAGATCGCTTCCAAGCAGGGGATGAAGAGGTCCACCTACGAGGAGCACCTGCGCAAGGCCGAGCTGAAGATACTGCAGGCCGTGAGGCCCTACGCCGGGCTGGCTTACGTCACAGCGAAGGAGAGCGGGTAGCGGCCCCTACTGGTAGGGGGATCCCTTCCCCCCGCCGTCAACGTAGGGCCGTATCCTCGCCTCGATCATCTGCTTGGGCGCCGCGCCCACGATCCCGTCCACAGGCTCCCCGTCCTTGAACACCATTATGGTGGGGATGCCCTGGATCTGGAACTGCTGGGAGGTCGCGGGGTTGTCGTCGACGTTGAGCTTCCCGAAGGTGGCCTGCCCGGCCATCTCTGACGCGAGCTGCTCCAGCACCGGGGAGACGACCCTGCAGGGGCCGCACCACGGGGCCCAGAAGTCGACCACCACCACCGGGTGGCTCTTGACCACCTGGCTGAAGTTCGCGTCTGTCAGCTCGACCGGCTCCGCATGCTGAGCCTGCCCGCCCGCCTTGGGCCCGGACTGCTGTTTCAGCATCTCCTCGTACTTCTTCTCGTTGATCTTCTGCACTTCCTCGTCGAAGGTCATCTTCTTGTCACTCGGTCTCCCGTGGCGCGGCCGCGTTATAGAATTAGCGCCGGCGCCTGCCGGCACCCGCCTCAGTCCTCGGCGCGCCTCGCCCTCCCCGCCATGGCCGGGACGACGACGGAGACTACGACCGTGCCTATCAGGACGAGGGAGTAGGCTGTCCTTCCGATCAGCCCGGCGTTGAGAGCCACGGACGCTATCACTATCCCCACGGCGCCGCGGCCGGACAGTATGAACGCGATGCGCCTGGGCCCTCCCTGCTCCCTCCCCTTCATGATGTACCTCGCAGCGGCGTACGTTGCCAGGGTCGCAGGGACGATCGAAGCCAGGAGCAGCGCCCCGAGGGGGGCGAGGAGGCCGGACTGCGAAGCGGGGAAGTCGGCTTCTACGCCTGCGAGCCCGAAGAAGATCGGTATGAAGAACGCCCTGTTCATCTTCGCGAGCGTGTCAGCCGTCCGCCTGAAGGCGCTCTTCCCGACGAGCCCGTCGTGTATGATGAGGCCGGCGAAGAACGCGCCGAGGATGTAGCTGACCCCGATTCCCTGCAGTATCACTGCCACGAGGAGCCCCCCCACGATGAGCAGCGCGAAGGAGAGCTCTTCGCGCCTCGTGAAGCCCGACGCCCGCTCCAGGACGTCGCGGAACGCGTCCGGATGGGAGTTGAGCAGCCAGTCGACGACAGCGAAGGCGGCGAGGAAGAGCGCCATGAGGAACACCACGGACAGGGTCCCGCCGAGGGTCCCGGACGCGCCCGCGAGCACAACGAACGCCACCACGTCCGTGATGGTCACGGAGGAGAGTATGATCTGGCCCGTCTCCTTCTTGACGAGGTCGAACTCCATCACGAGCACGGACACGATCGATATCGACGGGACGCCGATGGCCAGCGCGACAAGCAGGTTCGCCGTGAAGCCGAACGGGAGGAGGACGCTCGCCCCGGCAGTCAGCACGAGGAAGGGGAGCACGAAGCTGGTCATCGTGACCGCCAGGGAGGGCACGATGCGGGACCTCACGGTCTGCGTGGTCATCTCGAACCCGATGAGCAGCACGACGAAGAACAGGGCGATCTCGGAGACCGCGGCCGTCTGGGGGCTGGACGCGACTATCCCGAGCACGGTCGGGCCGAGGACGAGGCCGCTGAGCAGCTCCCCGGCCACGGAAGGGAGGCCGAGCTGCTCGAAGAGCTCCCCTGCTAGGACCGCGACCGCGAGCACCACGAGCACCTCTGTGATGATGTCGAAGGCCAACGGTGCTGCCGCATCCCCTCCGCTAAATAAACGGCGGAACCCTCCGCCCCTTCTGTCAGTAGTTCATCGTCCGTCTGTAGAGCATGAACCCCACCACCATCAGGGCTCCGGAGAGCCCGGCGAGGGGGGCGAGGAGGCCGAGGTTCACCGACCCAGCCTGGAGCGCCCTGAACGACTGGACGGCCCACGTCATGGGGTTGAAGGCGGACACCGCGGCCACGGCCGGAGGGAGTATGCTCGACGGGTAGAACTGGGTGCTGAAGAATGAGAGGTAGACCTGGACTGTGCTCCTTACGGTTGCGAAGAGCTCGAGGCTGTTGGCCATCGAGGCGGCGGCGACCGACAGCCCAGCCACGGCCCCAGAATAGACGAACATGACCAGGAGGCTCACCAGGAAGAAGGGGAACGACAGCCCGTACAGAAGCGCTATGACGACCGTCCCCGGGAGGACGGTCACCACGGCCCTGAGCATGCCGGAGAAGAGCCTCGAGGCCGCGAAGGTGCTCTTGTCCACCGGCAGGGTCAGGAGATAATGCTGGGTGTCCTGGATTATCCTCTCCCTCCACACGTCGCGGCCGGACTGGAACGCAGCCACCGTCGCCGTGATCAGGTTGGCCCCTGGGGCGATGTACAGGAAGTAGTCGAACCCCACGCTCCTGCTCAGCAGGTTGTTGAGGCTCAGCCCGGAGACGCCGAGGTCGATCATGAAGTTGACGAACATGATCACGATCATGTACCTGTCGGCGAAGAACACGCGGAAATCCCGCTCGATGACAGCCGATGCCTTACTCGAACTTCCCACCCTCTATCTTCCTGAAAAGGAAGGCGCTCCCCAGTCCGAAGAAGATGCCGACGAACAGCAGCAGGATCACCCAGTCATACACCCCGGATGAGTAGGACGCTGGCAGGATGATGGCCCTGACGACGTTCGACGCAGAGGTCACGGGCGAGTAGGAGGCGACCGGCTGCAGGACGCCCGGCATGTAGAACAGGGGGTAGATGGCGGCGCTGACCCTCACGGTCGCCAGCTCGGCCAGCGCGATCGTGATGTCGAACCTGTTGGCGTTCCTGATGAGCATGGCCAGGGTGATCGAGAGCCCGGAGATGCCGGTCGCGAGGATGAATATCACGACGAGGGACCCGGCTATCCCGACCGGGGAGAGGTTCCCGTCGACGTACGCCACCAGCACCATCATGGGGGTCACGTAGATCAGGCCCCGGACGGCCCCCCCGAGCGCCCTCCCGAGCACGAAGAGCGAGTGGCCGAAGGGAAGGCTCAGCAGGTAGTCCAGGAGCCCGAGCTCCTCTTCTTCGAAGAGGTCCTCCCCTATGATGAACGCTATGGAGGTTATCGTGGAGACGACGAGGCCCACGGAGTAGAAATCGAAGTAGTTGAAATCGAGGGAGGACGCGAGCCTGCTCACCAGGACCGCGAACACGAACAGCTGGATGAGGAAGAAGATCGTCCTGTTGATGATGATGAAAGGCGACTTCACGAGCGTCCTCAGGTCGCGCTCGACGAGCCACCTGATGACTGAGAGGGTCGACGGCTTGGCGCTCACGACAGCTTCATTCCGGTGTAGTAGAGGAAGACGTCCTCCAGCGAAGGCTCCTTCAGGTTCACGCTCTGCACGGTCCCCCCTTTGGCCGTGACCACGTTGATCATGTGGGGGAGCAGCCCCCTGCCGTTGCTGAGGACTATCTTCAGCACGTCCCCCTCGAACCTGGCCTCCTTGACCTCCTCGACCTTCGAGACCTCGCCTGGAAGCTCCGGGATGGGTACTCCGAGCTTCATCTCGATCACGTCCCTCCCCCTGAGGCTCCCCTTCAGCGCGGCAGGCTCCCCAACCCGGACCATCTCCCCCCTGCTCATGATCCCGACCCTGTCAGACATCCTGTCGGCTTCGTCCATCATGTTCGTGGCCAGGACCACGGTGGACCCCTCGTCCCTGAGCTCGTCGATCATGTCCCACACCATCAGCCTTGACGGGACGTCCAGGTAGGCCGTCGGCTCGTCGAACACCGCTATCTTCGGCCTCTGGACGAACACCTTCGCGTTCTCTATCTTCTTCTTGGTCCCTCCGCTCAGCGTCCAGGTCCTCTTCCTGGCCTCGCCAGTAAGCCCGAACTTCGCAAGGACCTCGTCGATCCTCTTCTCCCTCACCCCCTTCTCCACCCCGGTCACCTTCGCGTGCCACTCCAGGATCTCCCTTGCGGAGAGTATCCTGTCGTACTTCGGGTCCTGGAAGCTGATTCCGATGAGGGCCTTGACCTTGTCGGGCTCGGCGCTCGCGCTGTGCCCCTCCACGAACACCTCGCCCCTGGTCGGGTTGTACACCGTGGCCATGGTCATTATGAGGGTGGTCTTCCCTGCGCCGTTGGGTCCGAGGAGGCCGAAGACCTCCCTGTCCCGTATCTCGCAGGTGACGCCCTTCACCGCGTCGACGTTCTTGAAGCTCTTCGTCACGTCCTTGAATTCTATCATCGCAAACTCCAGGGAGGCCCATAGGCCTCCGCGCAGCTCTACGCCATGAACTTCCGGTCGAAGTAGGCCAGGAGCCTCTCGGGGTTGTAGGCTTCGCCGAACACCTTCTCCTGGAGCTCCTTCGGGGCGTAGACTGCGCCGTGGCGGTGTATGTTGGTCCCCAGCCACTCCTTCAGCTGAGCTACGTCCCCTTTCTGAAGGGCGCCGGCGATCAGCGCGCCGTCCTTCATCTTGTGCCAGATCATCGCTGCGACTATGTTGCCTAGGGTGTATGTCGCGAAGTACCCGAACGACCCGCCGCTCCAGTGGACGTCCTGCAGCGCTCCCTCCGCGTCGTTCTTCGGCCGCATCCCGAGGTACTCTTCGAAGGTGTCGTTCCAGAGCGAGGGGATCTCGGACACCCTGGCATCCCCGGCGATGACCTTCTTCTCCACCTCGTACCTGACAGCCGTGTGGAAGTTGTAGGTCAGCTCGTCGGCGTCGACCCGGATGAAGCTCTTCTTCACGGTGTTGAAGTAGCGGTACAGGCTCTCGTCGTCGTAGCCCCTGACGAAGGGGAGGTTCTTCCTGAGGATGGGGTCCACCAGCTTCACGAACTCGCGGCTCCTGCCGACGACGTTCTCCCAGAACCTCGACTGCGACTCGTGGACGCCGTACGAGGCGCCGTCCCACGCGGGGGTGTACGCCAGCTTCTCGCCTATCCCCAGGTTGTATATGGCGTGGCCGCTCTCGTGCACCGTGGAGTAGAGCGTGGCCTTGAAGTTCACCCCCTCGTACCTCGTGGTGATCCTCACGTCGTCCGGGGCTATCCCGATGGTGAACGGGTGGGTCGAGACGTCCATCCTGAACCTGTCCGCCGGCATCTTGAGCATCTCGATGACCGCCTGGTTGACGGCCTCCATCGACGCTGTCTGGTACTTGACCGACTCCAGCGGGTGCTTGGACGGGAACACGCCCGCGGCCGACACCTTCGCGAGCATCTTCTTCGTCTCCGGGATCAGCCTCGAGTAGACCGCGTCCGCGTCGCGCACCGTGAACCCTTCCTCGTACAGGTCCAGGAGCGCATTGTACGGGTGCTTCTGGTAGCCCAGCTTGTCCGCCATCTTCCTCTCGATCCCGACTATCTTCTCCAGGTGCGGCTCGAAGAGCCTGAAGTCCGACTTCTTGCGCGCGTTCCTCCACACCACGGTCGCCTCGGTGGTCACCCTCTGGAGCTCCTCCACAAGCTCCGGCGGCAGCTTGAGGTAGTAGTCGAGGCTCCTCCTGAGCATCCGGACAATCCCCTTCTCTGTCTGGTCCAGGTCCTTCGCCTTCTCCGCCTTCCTGACGAGGCCGTCCAGCTCGATGGTCGCCTTCTGCGACATCACTGCGAGCTGCCCGAGGGCGATCCCTCTGGGCCTGGCGCCGCTCTGGGGCATGTGCGTCTCCGTGTCCCAGCTGAGCACCGCAGTCGAGTGGCCCAGTGCCCAGATCTGCGTGTAGCGCTTCATCATCTCACGGACGATGGGGTTTCGTGCCAAGGTCGAACGGCCCGGGTCCCGCCGGACGGCTTTTCAGCTTTGCCGGCCCGCTGGGAAACCTTCTAGTCCATGGGACACCCGCCCCCGCGTGGCTTTGAACCCCGAAGACGTCGAGACCTGGACCCGGGCGCTCGCGAGGTTCAGGAGCGAGAAGGACGCCTTCATCGGCACGAGCCGAGGCTCCCCCCTCCCTCAGGAGGAGAGGGCGGGCTTCGCCGGCCTCAGGTACTTCGACCCGGACCCCTCCTTCCGGTTCGAGGCGCAGCTGCACAGGTACTCGAACCCCGCTTCCGTGATGATGGCGACAAGCAAGGGCACCCGGCAGCTCTTCAACCGCGTCGGCTACTTCGAGTTCGCCCTGGAGGGGAAGCAGGTCAGGGTCCAGGCGTACCAGTCCGCGGAGAGGGACGAGCCTGCAATCTTCATCCCCTTCCGGGACGGGACCTCCGGGAAGGAGAGCTACGGGGCCGCACGCTACCTGGACCTGCAGGTCGAGCACGACGACAACTACGCGGTCGACTTCAACTACGCCTACAACCCCTACTGCGCCTACTCCGAGGACTACGTCTGCCCGCTCCCGCCCCAGGAGAACTGGCTCGCGGTCTCCATCCGTGCGGGCGAGAAGAAGTATCACGGCTAGAAACTCCTAAACGGGCAGCCTTCCACGCCGGCGGAGATGATAGTCGCTGTCCTCGGCGCGGGCAAGATCGGAGAGGCCGTCGCGCGGGCTGTCGTGAAGTCCCCCAAGGTCTCGCTGGTGCTGGTCACCAAGCGCAACACCTCGTCGCTGAAGCGCCCCCTCCCAAGGAAGCTGCAGGCCTCCAGCGACAACGTCGCAGCTGCGAGGGAGGCGGACGTAGTGATCCTGGCCGTCAAGGCCGCGGACGCCAAGCGCGTCCTCGACGAGATCTCCGCCCAGACCCATGGCAAGCTGGTGATCTCCTTCATGGCCGCAATCTCGCTCGCGAGGCTGGAGCGGCACCTGCCGAAGGCGAAGGTCGTCCGCGCGATGACCAACATGGCCGCGATGGTGGGGGAGGCTGCCACCGCCTACTCCGCAGGCAAGGGCCTGTCCGAGGCCGACCTGGAGACCGCAAGGTTCGTGATGGACCGGCTCGGCGAGTCGATCGAGCTCCCGGAGTCGCAGCTTGACGCGGTCACGGCCCTGAGCGGGAGCGGGCCAGCCTACATCGCGATACTCATCGACGCCCTCGTCACGGCTGGGCTGAAGGTCGGGCTCGCAAGGGACACAGCCTTCAGGCTCGCCACCCAGACGCTGGTGGGCACTTCGAAGCTCCTGCGCGAGACCGGCATGAGCATCACCGAGCTCAGGGACGCGGTCACCACCCCTGCGGGGACGACCATCGCGGGGATCTACGAGCTGGAGAAGGGCTCCTTCAGGACCAGCGTGATCAACGCGGTCGAGGCGGCCACCCAGGCTGCGGAGAGGGTCGCGAAGAAGTTCGAGGCCGAGCACTAGGTTAAATGGCTCCGCCGGCCGAGCCCTGGAATGTCCCGGAATCTTGTCCATGGATAGGCCGACCGTCCTGAGGCTTGTCGTCGCCGCGGCCCTGACGTTCGTCTCCTCGCTGACCGTGGGCAACGCCCCGTACCTGTTCTTCGGCTACGGCCTGAGCGCGTTCGGCATGCTGGTCACTGGGCTCACCCTCCCCCCTGTGCAGGCGGTCGTGGTCCTGCTGGTCGCCTCCGGCGCAGCCATGTCCCTGACGGCCTTCACGCACTCGGCGTTCACCCTCGTCGTCGTCGGGGCCGTCCTCGTCCGGACGCTCCAGGTCTACGTGCTCTCGAGATTCAGGCAGCGCGTCGGGGCCGTCGCAGCTTCAGCTGTCGCGATCATCCTCGGGACGGCCGCGGCTGTCCTCCTGGGCTTCGCCTTCTACGGGGGGGACGCGCTTGCGACCACCGCGACCTGGTTCGACGCCATATTCATCCTCCCAGCCTATCTCCTCGCCCGGAGCATGGGCGAGCGCAGGCCTGGGGCTGGCTTCCTGGGTGCTTCTGCCCTCGCGCTGGCCTTCGCGCTGTTCCTGTCTGCTGGTCCCTTCCTCATCCCTGCTGCCACCCTGGCCGCGGCCGCGCTCCTGGCAGGTGCTGGCTACATGGTCCTCAGGGGCGCGTCGAAGAGGAGCTCTGCCGCGCTCCTCGTCCTTGTGCTGCTCGCGATGCCGCTGACCCTTTCGAGCAACGCGGCCGCGCTCTCCTACAACGTGCGCGGCGCCTTCTACCCCCTCTACCCCGACTCGATTTCGTCCTCCCAGTGGACCCAGACCAACTCCTCGTCTGCCTGCATGCAGGGGGACGTCGCAGGCGCAGGCACCGTGCAGAACGGCGTGTGGAGCCCGCAGAGGCTGCGCGTCCTGAACACCTGCGTCACGGTGAGCGGCGTGGTGGAGGGGCTCAGCTCCAACTCCGGCCCGGCCAACGACAACGACTTCGGCATCGACCTCAGGCTCGACCCCCAGTACGGCGGCCTCCTCACGGTCGCCAACGTCGTCCTCGAGGGCGGGCTGATGCACGCCGAAGTGGTCCCTTCGCAGCAGGGGGCCCTGGCAGGGGTGCTCTCGCAGCTGAGGCCGGGAGACAGGATAACGATAACCGGGGCGCTGGTGCTCGACACCGACCACGGCTACGGCGCCGAGATCCATCCGGTGTGGGCCATCGCGGTCCTGCCCTAGGGGGATATGGCACCTGCCTGAGGAAGAGGAGACGGCGGACGTCGCGGTGATCGGCGCAGGCGTCGTCGGGCTCGCAGTCGCGTTCAGGCTCTCGAAGTCCGGCCTGCGCGTCGTGGTGGTCGAGAAGGAGGAAGGGCCGGGGATGGGCGTGACTTCGGGCCAGGCCGGCGTCATCCATGTGGTGCAGCTCCCCTTCGGCTCCCTGAAGAGCAGGCTCGCCAGGGAAGGGAACAGGATGTACGACGGCCTCTGCAGGGAGCTCGGCGTCAAGCTCGACCGGATGCCAGCCCTCCTCGTCGTGAGGGGGTGGGTGAAGGTCCCGGCGCTCGCCGCTGCCTTCCTCTACCTGAAGCTCGGCCTCCGCGGAGAGTTCAGGACAAGGCTGATGAGGGGCAGGGGCCTGCGGGCGCTGGAGCCCCTCCTCGCCGACGGCGTGAAAGCGGGCCTGGTCGTTGAAGGGTACGGCACGGTAGACGTCGCGGGGCTCGTGTCGAGGCTGAAGGCGGCGTCGGAGGAGAACGGAGCCAGGTTCGTCTTCGGGTGCAGGGTCACAGCCGCGAGCAGGACCCCGGCCGGGGTGGTCCTCCATACGACCCGCGGCGACGTCAGGGCCAGGTCGGTCGTCAACGCGGCCGGCCTCTACTCCGACGACGTCTCGCTCTCCCTGGGAAGGGACCTTGGAAGGCTGGACCCCGGCCTAGGGGTAATGGCGGTCTACTCGGGCCTCGACCTGAGCTGCGTCGTGGCTCCCCTTCCGCTCGGGGTCGGGAAGAGGACGAAGGGGGGCGCCATAATCCCAGCCACGGACGGCACTGTGATCGTGGGCCCCACTCTCCGGATGGCCGCTTCGAAGGACGACGTGGCCCACAACCAGGACGACGTCGACATCCTGGAGGGGAAGTTCGCCCCGCTTCTCAGAGCGGCCGGGAACCTCGTCAGGGTCTACGCGGGCACTCGGCCCCTCTCTCCCACGAGGGACTTCATTATCGACTTCGACAGGGGGGCAAGGACCGTGAACCTGGTCGGCATCGAGTCCCCCGGCCTCACCGCCGCGCCCGCGATCGCGGAGACTGTGGAGAGGATGATCAGGGAGGCGCTGCGATGAGCGGCGGAGGAGACCTCTACGCGTGCGTCGACGTGGGGACGTCGAACATCAAGCTGTGCGTCTACGACTCCGAGCTGGTCCGCAGGCACTCGGAGACGGCCTCGGTCCCGGTCGACGCCCACGGGCTCCAGGACGCCGAGCTCCTGTACAGGGCGGTCAGACACCTCCTCGACAGGGGGAAGGAGCTCGGAGCCAGGTCTGCCGGCCTCGCCACCTACCGGGCCTCGACGGTCGCGTGGCGCAAGGACGGGACGCCTCTGACCCCGGTCGTCACTTGGACAGACAGGAAGGTGACATCCACATACAGGGGGCTGCCTGCGTACTTCAAGCTCATCGGGAAGATCCCGCCCCTGGACCTGATCATCTCCCCCTACTCGCCCGTGATGAAGTTCCTGAGGCTCAGGGAGCTGAACCCCGCGCTCCCGGAGGACTGCATGCAGTGGACCGTGGACGGCTATCTCGCGTACAGGCTCACTGGAGAATTCGTCTCCGATCCGACGAACGCCTGCCTGACAGGCCTCGTCGACCCGCGCAGCATGAAGGAGATCGGGATCGTCAGGTCACTCTTCAAGCTGAAGTTCCAGGCCCCGCGCCTGGTCGAGAACTCGGAAAGGATAGGCGACGCAGGGGGGATCGAGCTGAACGCGCTCTCCGCCGACCAGCAGGCCGCCTGCATCGGCGAATGGGCGCTCGAAAAGGGGTCTGCGAAGGTCACGAACGGCACAGGGACCTTCGTCGACGTCCCCACGGACGGCTTCGCACGGCGGGGGGAGCTGATCCCCATGGTCCTCCTGAAGCACAGGGGCAGGGTCTGGTACGGGGTCGAGGGGTATCTGCCCACCACGGGGGTGGCTGTGAACCTCCTGCTCAGCATGGGCCTGATCAGGGGGTACGACGACCTGGAGGTGGCCGGGGACGGCGGCGTCCTCTTCATCCCAGCCCTGACCGGCCTCCAGGTCCCGCGCGCCCCTGACGCGAAGGGGATGGTGACGGGGCTGGACATGGGGTCGGACCGGAGGGCGCTCGTGTCCGGCCTGCTGAAGGCCATAGCCTTCCACGTGCGTTTCGTCCTCGAGCAGGCGGGGGAGAGGCCCAGGGTGCTGAAGGCCGACGGCGGCCTTTCGAAGTCTGGCGAGCTCCTGAGGAGGATCTCCGCTGCCGCGAACGTGGACGTGGTGCGCTCCGCAGACCTCGAAGCGACGTCGCGCGGGCTAGCGATGTTGCAGATAGCTGCGACCGGCAAAGGGAGGCTGGAGGACCTCGCGAAGGTCAGGCAGGAGACAGAGGTTTTTAGCAGAAAGCCGGATGCGGTCATGGAGGAAGAATACGAGAAGTGGCGGAATCTGACAACCTGGCTCAAGAGCTCGCCGAAGTCCTCCCCGGCCGAGTGACGACCGACGTCGGCGCGTACCTGAAGGACTGGTGGCCGCTGCTCTGGGTCTCTGACCAGCCCCTCGGGAGCGCGCTCGCAGCGGTCAAACCGTTCAACGTCGACGAGCTTTCGAAGCTGGTCAGGTTCGCAGCTTCCAGGGGGGTCCCCCTGTACGTGAGGGGAGGGGGCAGCTCTGTCACAGGCGCGTCCATCCCCTCGAGCGGCATCGTGGTCGACACCTCGGCGCTGAACCAGGTCCTCGACCTCGACGAGTCGAACAGGACGGTCACGGTCCAGGCCGGGGTCAGGCTGAACGCGCTGGAGGCGAAGCTCAACGAGAAGAGGCTCACCCTCTCCCAGTTCCCCCAGTCCTTCGAGCTGGTGACCGTCGGCGGCTACGTCTCGACCCTGGGGACGGGCGAGTACAGCACCCTCTACGGCGGGATCGAGGACTCGGTCCTGAGGCTCGAAGTGGTCCTCCCGACGGGGGAGGTCGTCTGGACCCGCAGGCGCGGCGCCCCCAGGTCGTCGGTCGGCCCGGACCTCAGCAGGCTCTTCCTCGGGGCGGAAGGGTCGCTCGGCATAGTCTCGGCCGCAGAGCTGAAGGTCAGAAGCGTGCCAGCCCACGTCTGGAAGGCCGCGTTCAGCTTCCCGACCTTCGAGGCCGCGGTCAACGCCGCAAGGAGCCTGGTCGAGCTCGACGTGAAGCCCGGGGTCTGCCGCGCCTACAACGAGCTGGAGTCCCAGTTCCAGTTCGGGGTGGCGGGCTGCACCCTAGTTCTCATCTACCATTTCAGGTCGGAGGCTGTCCTGAACGCGGTCAGGGCCGAGGTCCAGGCGCTGCTGCGGGAGGGCTCGGCGCCAGCGGACCCCGCGATCGTCGACGCGTGGCTAGAGAAGCGGTTCAAATTCAGGGAGCAGCTCGAGTCGGTGAAGAACCTCGGCTACACCCTGGAGACCCTGGAGGTCGCGTCGAAGTGGACGAGGCTGCTCGAGCTCTACTACGACGCAGTCGGCGCCATCAGCGGCCTGGAGGGGGTGGGCGGGGTCGGCGCCCACGTCTCCCATCTGTACGAGCAGGGCGCCTGCATCTACTTCACCGTCCTGTTCAAGCCCAGGAAGGAGACCTACTGGGGGATGTGGGAGGCGATGGAGAAGGCGACCAAGGCCCACGACGCGACGATCTCCCACCATCACGGGGTGGGGATGCTGAAGAAGATCTACGCCAAGGACGAGATCCCCCTGGGACTCCTCAGGAGGATCAAGCAGGCCGTGGACCCTGACGGTGTGATGAGCCCCGACAGGCTCCCGGAGTGAGCCTAGTAGATCATCTCGTCGCTGGCTTCGAGAGCGCCGCCGGCCGAAAGGAACCTGGGCGCGGTCAGCCTTCTGCGCCTGGCTTCTGCCAACACCGAAAGCTGGACCTGGAAGACGGCATGGAAGAGCCGCTCTGCCGGCGACCTCCCCCAGCTGCGCAAGACTCTCGACTCGTACCCCCCCTTCGCGAGGGCACGGCTCATCTTGCGCGCCATCCCCGACGGGTCGAAGCAGTCGAAGCCGTTCACTGCGTCCTGCTTGCCGAGGGAGAACAGCTCCAGGTGGCTGAACTCCTCCAGCAGTTCGCCGTGCGCCCTCGCGCCAAGGACTTCGTACGTCTTGGCAGAGGCGTAGAGCGCCGCAGGGTGAGCCATCGAGTTGCCGAGGAAGTACGTGGTGCCGTCCCCCCGGGCGAATCCCAGGCCCCGCCCAGCCGCAGCCCGGAGAGCGCCGCCGAAATCGCACGGACCGTCGGCCCCCACGATCCTCAGGACCGCGGAGAGGCAGAGGCTGAATGAGAGCATGCCTGCCGTCCGCGGCCTGTACTCCATGGGAAGCTTGATCACGCGGTCGGTGACGCCTGCCAGCCTGCTGTCTGGGTCGGCGGTCAACGCGGTCGTCCCCTTCGCATGGCCCTTGACCCTCGACGCTGCCAGGACGTTCGACGACGTGCGGCCGGAGACTGAGATGAAATACGCCTCTGCCCCGTCTGCGAATTCCGGGGTGCTCGCGAGGACGTAGGGGTCGAGGGCGAGGCACCTCCCTCTTGTGGCGTAGAACCCCGCCAGGGCTGCCGCATGGGAATCGCCGGCCCCCACGAAGATGGACCCCTTCTTGGCCCGGGGGAGTTCCCGGCGCCCGAAGGTCTGCAAGACCCCGGGCTGCTTCTTCACCTCGTCGGCCAGGTCCTGAATGAGGTCTCCCGCCACGTGGCCGACTGGCATGCGCCGTCTAATAACGGAAAGGGTGCCTCCAAGAAGCCTGACTTCCGAAAACTGGGGCGGTGACCCGCGGGCCTTCCGCGGATCACTCGTCTTGTTCGTGCACTACACTGCAGCTGGGCGAAGCGGACGTGAGCTGGCAGGAGAGTTGGAGGTTGGCCCCCATCGACGCTATGATGTGGACCCCGTAGACCTGGCCGGGGCTGGTCGACGGAACCAGGACGAACTTCGACTCCCCGAAGGACATCTGGCCAGAGAAGGTGAGGGTGACGCACTGTCCCTTCGCGAGGGTCAGTCCCTGGTCCCCGCTCTCTGACTGGCTGCCGTTAACGAGGGCCATCTTCAGCGCGGCGCAGGAAGTCCCTGTCACAGTGGAGTTCAGAGGCACGAAGACGACCTCGTCAGCGTGCTCCATCTCGCACCTCACATCGCCGGAAGTGCTGTTGGACATGGTCGAAGTGGACGTGTAGCTCCCCTCCGTCTCGTTTGACTGGGTCTGGGTCTGATTCCCTGATTCGGAGCCGCATGCGAGTCCCGCGGCTGTGAAGTTCCCGTGGATGCCGATCGCGTTCAGGACCACAGAAGAGTTGCCGCTGTTCTGCACTTGGACTGTGATCGTGGTGCTGTTCCCCGAGACGGACAGAGCCGTGAGGCTTGCCGTCACGTTGCCCTGCGCGCTCTCGAGCTGGTTCCTGTCCTCCGATGTCAGCGTCTGCTGCGACCCGACCTCTTCATGGTCCTGGCCGCCGGTCCTGACTATCCCTACGGCGGACGGGATCATCTGGTAGCCGCTGGGGGTCTTGACTATCACCGGGTTGAGCTGGAGGAGCGCGACAGAGCTACCCTGGATCGCCGATGGCTTCGCAAGGGTGACTGTCAGCATGCTCCCGCCTGTAGCCAATGTCACCGGGGACTTGGTGCCGTTGACATCGATGCTGATGCCGGTGACTGCGAGGGTGAAGGAGTAGATCACTGACCCGTTCGGCAGGGTTGCCAGCGCTATGGTCTGGGACACGTTCTGCAGCGCGAGGACGTCGAGGGTCGCAGAGCCGCCGGACGGCGTCAGAGTGACCGTCTTCATGCTCTGCTGGGCCCCGCCGGCAGGTTCGCCGACGAGGAGCGCAATGGACGAGTAGGTCAGGTTGAGGGAGGTGGTCCCCCGTGGGACGATGGGAGGGTCGGTCAGCCTGATCGCCAGACTTGCCGAATTGCCTCCTCCTATGCCTGTGTTGACTGGCTGGTTGAGATACAGCGTGGATGATACTATGATGATTGCCGCTACCGCGAGCGCGGCCGCAGTGTACTTCAGTGCTTGTCTTCTTACGGACATTTGTGGACTCCCTCTGCCTGCCTAGGTGGATATTGCTAGGCCCTTGAATGCCTCGCAGAGGGCCTGAAACCGGCCGTTCAACCAGCTTGAATGACGGCGCCCTTCGGGGGCGTATTCGGTCACTTCCAGGTCGCCAGCCTCCGCCAGACACGGACAGTCTCATACCACACCACTGCCACCAGGGCGAGAGACGACCCCGCCAGGAACGGGAGGTACGCTGGCGTCGAGACTGACATGTACGCGAAGTATCCCACGAGCGCGGTGAAGAGGACCGCGACGAACAGGAGCTGGGGGACCACCACGGCCCCAACCTTGACGTACCCTTCGAGCAGCTGCTTCGTCGTGTCCTTCGTGGCAAGGTAGCGGCCGTAGCCGTCCTGGGAGGCGTACCCCGCGTCTATGAGCCGCTTGAGGTGATACGAAGCCAGGGAAGCCGTGGAGAACTGCAGGCCGCTCTGGACGTCCTTGAGCTCGCACGGGCCGTGCTGGAGGACGTAGAGGTAGACGCGCAGGGTGTTCCCCTTGATCTCCAGACCGGGGCCGGAGCCCTGGGCCCTGCTCATTCGTAAGCCACCTGTCCAGCCCTGCTCATTTAACGCTAGGGCCTTGAAACCCGTCTAGAGCCTCGGGTTCGTCCTGTTGACGAACTCCGTGACCACGCCGTGCGCCGGGTTGGCCTGAAGCGCCTCCAGGCTGACGGACGGGTTCTCCCTCAGGGCCTCGCGGAGGCTCTCCATGAACCTGCTCGGGTTCTTCACCTCGTCTCTGTTGGCCTCGGAGACCACCGACTCGTGGTCGCAGACCACCGTGAACCTCGCCATCGAACCCTTCAGGTCGTCGATCGCGAACAGGACCGCCAGCACCTCGGCGTCGTCGCTCTCCTCGGCCTCCACCTTCTTGACGTTCCGCCTCCCGCTCCCCTCGACGACGTAGCCCACGTAGGCCTCACGGTGGAGCGAGGGGTCGTGCATGTTGAGTATCTTGGCGTCGACGTACACTTTCGGGGACTTGGCCCTTCCGAACAGCCTCATCGTCTTCCGCTTCGCCGGGCCCTTTCCCTTCTTAAATAACGCGTGAGGCTGCGAAACCCGCATGAGCTCCGACGCGTTCATCGAGATGCTGGCCCCGTCCAGCGGGGAGAAGATCCTCGACATCGGCGCGGGGAGGGGCAGGGTCGCGGACCGCGTCATGAGGGCATCGAATGGCGCGGAGGTGTACGCTGTGGAGCCCGACGAGAAGAGGGTGGCGTCGATGCGGCGGGAGTTCCCGGCGATCAAGAGCTCTGTGGCCGCTGCCGAGAGCCTCCCATTCCCCGACTCTTACTTCGACAAGGCCTACGCGACCATGGCCCTTCATCACTTCGCGGACCTTGACAGGGCCCTCCGCGAGGTCGCCCGCGTGCTGCAGCAGGGGGGCCGGTTCGTCATACTGGATGTGGAGCCCAGCTCCCTGCTGGGAGGGATCTTCAGGCTCTTCGCCAGTCTGATGGGGGAACACCTGAATCTCCTGAGCGAGGACCAGCTCTTGGCGAGGACGGCCCCTGAAGGGTTCAGGGTGGGGCGCTCGGAGAGGCACGGTTCCCGCTATCTCGTCGAGCTGTCGCGCCCCTGACGGTTATCTACCTGGACGGACGACGCGCGACCGCTTGCCGACGATAGAGCTGGGCGCCCGCAGGATCGAGTACTCTGTCGTCAAAGGGACCAGTCGGAGGTACACATACTTCAGGTTCAGGGAGGACCTGACCCTCGAGGTGGTCCTTCCGAGAAGCGGCGGGGTCGACGTAGAGAAGGCCATCACGGACAGGTCCGGCTGGCTTCGGCGGGAGTACGAGAGGCTGTCCAGGACGAGGAAGGTCCTGAGCAAGGGGGAGGTCATGTACGACGGCGACCTCCTCAGGATCGTCTTCTCCGAAGGCGACGAAGGACACCCCATCCCCGAGCCGTCGAAGGGGATCGTGACCTTCCGGGCAGGCGACCCAGGGAGGGTCAGAGAGCTGGTCCGCCGGTGGTTCCTGAGAGAGAGCTCCGCATACGTCGTGAAGAAGGTCGCCGAGATGGCTCCGAAGATGGGGGTCAGGCCGAGCCGGGTGGACGTGAGGGAGATAGGCAAGTGGGGGTACTGCACGCGCGGAGGGAGGCTCTCCTTCAGCTGGCAGCTGATCGCTCTGCCGGAGAGGCTCAGGGAGTACGTGGTCATCCACGAGCTGAACCACCTCGCCCACTTCGACCATTCCGCCGCCTTCAAGCGGAGGCTCGCTGAGTTCTGCCCGGACTTCCGGGAGCGGGAAAGGGAGCTGGACCTGGTCGCCCCCTACGACAGGCTCGTCCTGTCCTAGCCCCGCGTCGCCACCTTCCCAGGAACCTTTTTCTCCGCACCCTGCCTTCCTCGCCAGAGGGAACCTCTGCTGAAATGCTACTGCGGGTTCACCTGCGCGACCGAAGCCGAGCTGAAAGAGCACGTGATGAGGGCGCATGGTGCCAGAGACGGCGACTGGAAGGGCTGGATCAGCCGCTGACCTTCTGCTGCTTTCTGAACCTGCGCCTGTTCCAGAGGCTGACCGCCACGTAGAGCACGAAGATGACGGCTATCGCCACCGGGCTGGTGAAGAGCTGGAAGTACACCAGGACAAGGACGAAAGCCGCGACTATGGGGAGTGCGAGAAGGAGCTTTGTCCTCGGGCTCAACGGGGCCGCGTCCCGGCGCGTCTACATAAGGCCTAGGAGCGCGCAACGGGCGCAGGACGGTCAAAGGTGAAAACCAGGCCTTCCGGCCCCTCCCCGGGAGGATGAGCAAGCCTTGGTCCGGAGTCATGGCTTCAACCAGGGGGCTGGCCTTCCAGGGGAACGTCAGGATCCTGGCGGTCACCAGCATGACGACAGGGACCTACGTCACGATGCTCAGCGCGCTCCTCCAGCCGTTCGTGGTTGAGTCGCTGGGCTTCAGCGTCTTCGTACTTGGCATGCTCGTCGCGATAGGCGCAAGGCCCACGGGCTTAGCGAGCTCGCTCGTGCAGCCGTTCGCGGGCAGGCTTGCTGACCTCGTCGGAAGGAAGCCCCTCATCCTCGCAGGGAGCGTCGTCGGCATCTTCTCGATGGTCTCCTTCGTCCTGGCCGCAGCCACGAGGGGCCTCGTCCCCCTCCTCATAGGGTACGTATTCTTCGGGCTCGCACTGCTCGGCTATCCGGCGACGCAGGCGGCCATCGCCGAGAGCGTGTCCATGGACCAGCGGAAGATGAAGGTGGCGTTCAGCCTGGTGTTCCTGTTCACGTACCTCCCTGGGGTCTTCGCGCCGGGCGTCGGCGGCTACGTCGCCAGCGCTGTCGGCTACGGGGTGCTCTTCGGCGCCGCAGCGATACTGGAGGCGGCCAACCTCGTCATGCTCGTCTCGAGCTTCCAGGAGACGCGCCTGCCCCCGGAAGCGACCGAAGCGCCCCGCCAGCCGGCCAGATTCTCGCTCAGGCAGACCTTCGGAGTCCCGCGCGACCTGCTCAGGACGTTCGTCCCGTTCGCAATGGACGCCTTCTGCTTCGGGATTGGCGGCGCCCTGATCTACGGCATGTGGAGCAGCGCCTTCGGCTTCACGGCTACGGAGGTGGGCCTCATAGCGTCCGTCCTTTCCGCATCCATCGTGGCCACGCAGTACGTCTCGACCAGGCTCCTCATCAGGGTTGGGTCCAGGAGGATGCTCGCATTCGGGGAGTTCCTTACAGTCGTCGTCCTCGCAGGTTGGCTGGCCTTCCCGACCGTGGCTGCCGCGGTCCTCCTCGCAGTGGTCTTCGGATTCTCCGTCTCTGCCTGGGTCCCTGCCCTGTCGTCCCTTCTCATGACCGTCGCGCCCGTCGGGGAAAGGGGGAGCGTAGGCGGGAAGCTGGCGGCGTTCAGGGGCATAATCGGGATGCCTGCGCCGTTCATAGGCGGGTACATCTTCACCTCCTTCGGATACTACGTGCCGCTCTACCTCAGCCTCGTGGGCGAAGCCTTCACCACCATCGCCCTCCTGAAGCTCCTCCCCCGCTAGGAGAAGCGTTCCGATTCGGGGGTATCACGGATAAATATCAAAGTTGGAAGGTCGGCTGCGTGAGCTATCAGCTAACGGGAGCCCAGGAGAGGCGGAGGAACAACGAGACCAAGGCCAACGAGTTCTACACGCGCGTGCGCCAGCAGGAGCAGGAGCTCCGGGAGCTCCAGGAGAAGCTGGGGAACACAGAGAGGCAGTACGCCGAGCTCCAATCCCAAAAGTCAGACATGGACGCAAGGATGCGGGCGCTGAACGCCACCATCGAGGGGACGAACCGCTCCCTGACCGACCTGAAGTCGCAGATAATGGGGAAGAAGCAGGCGATCGAGCGGGACCAGGCCGAGATGGACAAGTTCCAGAACGAGGTCGTAAGGCTCGACCGAGAGATCGGCGAGCTGATGAGGAACAGGCAGCCCAAGTAGCCGCTACTTTCTCAGTCGGCCGGCCAGCCCTGTCTTCTCCAGCATCCGGACATACCTCGGGTCTTCGCGGACGCCGTCAAGCTCGCGGTCGATGCCCATCGAGAAGACCCCTCTGTCGTGGAGGTCGAAGGCCTTCTCCAGCACCTCGAACCCCTTGTCCTTGTCCCCCATCTTGAAGTAGGCGCAGGCGACGAGGTAGAGACTCACCCTGTCCGACGCAGGCGCCGACTCGAGCTCTCGGAGCGCGCTCCTTGCTTCTTCGACCCTTCCTAGGAACACGTCTACGTACGCCCTCGCCATCTTCAGGCTGACCGGGCTGCAGACGGACCCGTATTTGGCGAGCGCCTCCTCCGCCTCTCGGTACCTTGACGCCCAGAGGCATATCTGAATCAACGTCGGATAGGCAGGTTCGAAGCTCGGGTCCATCTCGATCACCTTCTTCGCCTGCACCATGGCCTCGTCGTACCTGCCCGCGTAGAAGAGCCCGTCGGCGACGTTCGTGTTGATGATTAGTGACAGCGGGCTGAGCTCGAGGGCGCGGGTCACCTCTGCCCAGCCTTCATCGAGCCGCCCCTGCCATCCAAGATAATGGGCGTACCATTGGTGGGCGGAGGGGTAGCTCGGGTTGAGCTCGATGGCCCTCCTGAACTCGGACCCGGCCCTCTCCCAGTCCCGTTCGTACGCCAGGGCCTCGCCCGCGAGGACAGCGTGCGCCTCGGCCAGGTCGTCATCGAGCGAGAGCGCCTTCAGGGCGTATTCTTTCGCCTTCGGGTAGAACCCCTCGGGGTCCTCGTAGTTGTTCGCCGCCATGACATGGTACACCTGGGCAAGGCCCGCGTACCCTAGAGCGAAGGTCGGGTCAAGCCCAATCGCCTCCTGCATGAGCTCCGCGGCCTTCCTCAGGGCCTCGGGGGTCCGCTTGTTCCAGTAGTACATCCCCTTCAGATACACGTTGTGGGCCCTCGGGTCTGTGCTGGCCCCCCTCCCCATCCGCCTCTTCTCCGACTCAACGAGCCTGACCTTGAGCGCCTCGGCGACCCTCTCTGCGACCTCGCTCTGGACCGTGAAGACGTCGTCCAGCTGCTTGTCGTAGTTCTGGGCCCATAGATGCCCCTCGCTCCTGGCGCTGATCAGCTGGACTGTAATCCTGACCTTGTTCCCCGCCTTCCTCACGCTCCCCTCGATCACGGTCCCCACGTTCAGCTCCCTTCCAACGTCTGCGATGCGCTTCGGCGCGTTCTTGTACTGCATCACCGAGGTCCTTGCGATCACGGTCAGCTCGCTGACTGCGGACAGGGCCGTGATCAGCTCCTCGGTCATCCCGTCGGCGAAGTACTCGTCGTTCGGGTCAGGGCTCATGTTCTTCAGTGGGAGGACAGCGATCCTGTGCTCGTCCAGGTCCGCTTCCTGCTCACGCGTCAAGTCCCAGGGCATCACCACCTTGTAGGCCTCTACCTGAAGCTTGACGTTCTTTAGTGTCTTGGACCCGAGCTTTTCGAGCGGCAGCTCGACCTTGTTGCTCACATGGTCGTAGACCTGCCCGGAGATGCAGACCCCTCCGGGGTCGGCGAGAGGCTCGATCCTGGACGAGACGTTGACCGCGTCCCCGAGTATGTCCCCGCCGCTGTGGACGACGTCCCCGACGTGGATCCCGATCCTTATCTGGAGCCGCCTCCCCTCAGGGAGCCCGCTGTTCCTCTCGTGCATCGCCTTCTGAATCTCCACGGCGCACCTGACAGCGTCAAGGGCGCTCGACAGCTCGACGAGGAATGCGTCCCCTATCGTCTTGACCTCCTTCCCGCGGTATCGCGCGACGATGGGCCGCACCAGCGACCTGTGTTCTTCCAGCAGCTGTAGCATCAACGCCTCGTTCGTCTGGCCGAGCGAAGTGAAGCCGACGACGTCGGTGAACATTATTGCGGCCAGCCTCCTTTCGCCTTCGGACAACCGACGCGCGACACACCCGCTTTGAAATAAAGACTCCCGTGCCGGTTCAGATGGCGAGGCCGAAGCCCTGGACGAACGACTCGGCCCTTCTCATCTCAATCAGGAAGCCGACCCCCTTCGGGGTCATGCTGTACGTCCTGTTCTCCCCTTCCTGCTTCATCTGAATGAGCCCCTTGGCCGTGAGGTCGTCGAGGTACCTCACCATCCTCTCATGTGAGAGGTTGGCCTTGTAGAGTATGTGCGTCGGCTTCGCCTCCCCCTCGTCCCTGACTGCGTTGAGGATGTCCAGGTTTATCCTCAGGACGCTCCTCTGCTTCTCACCCTGGGACAACCACTTCGCTCCTTACGACAAAGACCAGAAGTGAAAGGAACCCGAGGAACTGGACCGCAGTGCCGAAGAGGAAGAGCAGCGTCCCCAGGGTCAGCACTGACAACAGCAGCATCAGGTGGGCCGCGAGTATGAGCGCGAATCCGAGCAGGACCATCGACGACATGCCGTTCTTCTTCCCCGACCTGAGCAGGAGCCCCTGGAAGACCACGAACGCCAGGAGCACGACCGAGACGAAGTAGCTCAGCAGGGAGAAGCTGTAGAGGCTTGCAGCCCAGCCGACGAAGACGACCGGCGCGGCAGCCTTCGCGGCGCCCCGATAGACTGCGCGCCCGTAGCCGACCGCAATGACGAGGTACGCGGCCATCTGGACGGTCAGGTAGGTGAAGGAGGCGAGCAGCGTGAGCGCCCTGTCCGCGGGGAACTCGACCAGGAGCCTCCCGGTCAAGAGCGACGTGCCGGCGTCGACGGCCAGCCCGATCCCCAGGAGCGCGAAACCGACGCTGATGGCCCCGAGGACCGGGTTCCCGACGAGCCTGTTGAACCTGTATGCGTAGTAGCTCGTAAGGAGCGCAACGACCGCGCTGAGCAAGTTCAGTGAGAACGTTATGACCGCGCCTGCAGGCATCGGCGGGAGTTCGCGACTGGTTGGAAGCTTTAACCTTTCGGAGACACCGTCTGGACGGAAAGTCAAGACCGAGCTTTCCGCCCCGCTATATACGGACGGGCCCCACGAAGAGCCGAACGAAGATGAACGCGAAGAAGATAGCAATCGCGACCACGGTCGGGGCGTTCGCCGTCATGGCCCTCCTTGTCGCGTACCCCGCGATAGCGGCCTCGCCGGCGGCTCCACAGAGCTCCGACCTCAATCAGATGCTCCAACGCTCAGCGTACATGAACGCGCAACGGATCCAGCTCAGCAGCGGCCAGACGATCACCCTGACAAGCGTCGCCGGCGGCTACTGGGTGGTCGGGGACCGGGCATCCAACGGCACCGCTTCCGGCTCCATGACGCTCAAGGTGTCGGGATCGCTCACGGGCGGTTACATCCTCAACGTGACCGGCGGCGCATTCGAGATCAACGGAACCACCTACACGATCTCAAGCGGCACGGCAGAGCTCGGACCCTACGGCGTGCACTTGCTCGGCCAAGGCCTGGCAGGGACCGCGCAGTTCCTCTTCCTCGGCAGGGACCTGGGCAGGTTCGGCAGCGCCAACTACGGGGTCCTCAGGGTCGACCTGAAGGACGGGACATCTGAGTTCGCGGCGCGACTGCTCGTGACCGTCTCGGCGTAGAGGAAGCGCGGAGTCAGCCGCGCCCCTCCCCCCTCTTGAAGGCCCGGCAGACGGAGCCCTGAGGCCCGCAAACGGAATCTTAAACAACGGGCCGTACTTCCGCACGAGGGACAGAAATGAACGTGACCGAAGCCGTGAAGACGAAACTCGACTCGAGGGAGTTCTCAGACAGACCCGTCGGACCTGAGATCAAGCGGGCGGTCCTCGAGGCTGCCAGGCTGACCCAGAGCGGGGTCAACTCTCAGCACTGGCGGTTCGTCCTGGTCCAGAACCCGAAGAGCCTCGCGACGCTTGCGGCAGACAGCACATCGGGGTCGTGGGTCGCCGGTGCCAACTTCGCGGTCGTAGTCTGCACCGACCCGAGCAAGGGATTCCACGTGCTGGACGCAGGTCGGGTCGTCCAGGACATGGAGCTTACTGCCTGGGACCACGGCGTCACTTCGAGGATCTACACGGGCATCAAGCAGCCGGAGATGAAGAGGGACTTCGGGATACCTGAGAGCCTGAACGCGACGGTCGTGGTCGGATTCGGATATCCCAAGCGCAAGATCCTCGGCAGGAAGGATCGGAAGCCTCTCTCAGAGGTCGCGTTCTTGGAGAGGTTCGGGAATCCGCTCGGCGGCCTCTCCGGCTAGCCTCGACGACAGGAATATACACCGCTGGCTGTGGCGACCGATCCATGATCGTATCTACACTCGAACTCGGCGCCCCGGCGCCGGACTTCGACCTCCCCGGGGTGGACGGCAAGAGACACACTCTCTCCTCCTTCGCCGGGAAGCCGGTCCTTGTGGTGATTTTCTCCTGCAACCACTGTCCCTACGTGAAAGCCTACGAGGACAGGATGGTGTCCATCCAGAGGGACTACGCGAACAGAGGCGTCCAGCTCGTAGCCATCAACTCGAACGACGACAAGGCCTATCCCGAGGACAGCTTCCCCGAGATGGTCAAGCGCTCGAAGGAGAAGGGCTTCAACTTCCCCTACCTCAGAGACGAAGCGCAGAAGGTGGTCGAGGCCTACGGCGGAGTCTGCACCCCTCACGTGTTCGCATTCGACGGCGCCCGGAGGCTCCGCTACAGGGGGAGGATCGACGACTCCAAAGAAGCTTCCAAGGTCAGCACCCACGACCTCAGGAACGCCCTCGACGACCTGACAGCCGGACGGGAGGTCAGGGTCCCAGACACAAGGCCCTTCGGCTGCAGCATCAAGTGGTACTCCATGAAGCCCGCGTGAGGCCGGAGCAGGATTGGTCGTCGGTCGTTTCCAGGTGATGACCCTGTTGCAGGCAGCCAGGGCCTACGTGCTCGGCCTGCCGCTGGAATCCGCGTATTCATGGGGCCTGAACAGGGCGATCTTCATCGCCGCGGCGAAGAGGGGTTTCAAGGGCGGGCCCGCGGGCGGCGGGCAGGGCGCCGGGGCGAAGAGTTCGAAGGGGAAGGGCACCTACTTCCTCGGAGACGACATGGCGTTCAAGACCGAGAGGGACGGGGTCCTCCTCTTCACCATAGGCGGCAAGGTGCAGACCAAGGAAGAGTTCGACAAGCGGGTCAGGTCGAGGTTCGGGGAGAACTACTCCGCAGCCTGGAAGGAGGCGCTGGCGTACGTCAAGGGTTTCGACAGGGACATCCTGCTCTCGGCTGACGAGTTCTTCCGAACGGTCTACAGGCCGGTGCGGGACGAGCTGGCTGAGAAGTGGTCGTCTGCACGCTAGGCGTACTTCTGCTGCCTGAGCCAGGAGTGGATCGCGAGCGAGGCGACCGCCTCCATCGTCGTGTTCCTCTCCTCCGCCGCCCTCCGCAGACCGTCCGCCACCCGCGGGTCGAGGAGGATCTCCAGCTTCACTGCGTGGAGGTATGAGACCTCCTTCCTGATGTCCTCCACAGGTCTCTGCGGGGCCATGACAAAGTGGCTCACGACGTTCTCCGCCTCCGGAGTGGGAAGCGGGGCTATCGTTTCTGCCAGCTCCCTGAGCTGGGTGGCCCTCTCCCGCTTGGGGAGCTCCTGCACTGTCGGGGCCTCCTCCGCCCTGTGGAGGAAGGTCGCATGCTTCACCGGCAGGACCCCCTCCTTCCTCTCCTTGGGTAGTGGCGCCTGCTTGACGGTTATGTCCGCCTTGGCTTCCCTCCTTATGCTGCGGACCGCCTCAACAGCGCTGATCCTGTCGTCTACGTAGCGCCTCGACTTGCCGAGAGCCTTCGCCACCTGATCAGACGAGCCGTACGCCCGGGGGTTGGCCTTCCTCAGGGCGACGATTGCGTCGTATTCCTCCTCCGGCTCTATGTCCCTTCGCTGTATGTTCTCTACAAGCGAAACGATGATCGCTTCCTCATCGGTCATCGGCCTGACGATTGCCGGTATCTTCTTGAGCCCAGCGATCTTCGCAGCCTCGAACCTCCGCGACCCGACGACCAGTTCGTACCTCCCCCCGATCGGCCTCGCGAGGACCGGCTCCAGTACCCCCTTCTCTCTGACCGAGTCGACCAGGTCCCCGACGTCCCCCGGGCTCTTCCGCACGTTGGTCTTCCCAACGAACAGCTTCGACACCTCGACCGCCATGATGGCGCCTGTCTGCTCCTTCCAGCTCTGCTGCGACGTAGAGAACTTGGCCAAAATCCGCTGAGATCATCTCTGCAGGGTTTCTTAAAACTATCCGGGACGCTCAGTCGAACTTGATCTTCGACCTGTACGCGTCCAGGTCGAGGAAGCCGTGGCCGCTTATGTTGGCCAAGATGCACTTCTCCTCCCCGGCCGCTTCGGCCTTCCTCGCTTCATCTATGGCTGCCCTCACGGCGTGGGCCGACTCCCCGGCGATCAGCCACCCCTCGGTCTCAAGGAACAGCTTGGCGGCTTCGAATACCACGACTTCGTCGCTCGGATACGCCACGGCCCTCACGAGCCCCTTGCTCCTGAGAGCGCTGATTATCGGCGCAGCGGCGTGGTAGCGGAGCCCGTCCGACTTGATCGGCGTCATGGACGTCTCGTGTCCCAGGGTGTACATCATCATGAGCGGGGTGTGCCCGGCGGTGTCCCCGAAGTCGTACCTGTACTCCCCCTTGACGAGGTTCGGCGCAGCCTCCGACTGCGCAGCCAGGAACTCGCACTTCCTCTTCTTCTGCAGGACCTCGCCCAGGAACGGCAGAGCGATCCCTCCGAAGTTCGAGCCCCCGCCCAGGCATCCTATCACCAGGTCCGGGGCGTCGTCCACCATCTCGAACTGCCTTATCGACTCCAGCCCGATTATCGACTGATGGATCAGCACGTGGTTGAGCACCGAGCCCAGGCAGTACACCCTGTCCTTCCCGAGGTCCGTGTACTCGAGCCCCTCGGACACCGCGATCCCGAGAGAGCCGGGGTGCTTCCGGTCCGTCGACAGCAGCTTCCTCCCGAAGGCAGTCTGGTCGCTCGGCGACGCGTAGACCTTGGCCCCGTACATCTGCATCAGGAGCTTCCTCTCCGTCTTCCAGTCGTACACTGCCCTGACCCAGAAGACCACGGTCTTCAGGCCCAGGAGCGAGGCGGCGTACGAGAGCGCGGTCCCCCACTGCCCGGCCCCGGTCTCTGTGACCAGGGTCGTCTTCCCCTCCTTGGCCGCGTAGTACGCCTGCGCGATGGCCGTGTTGACCTTGTGCGACCCGGTCGGGCTGAGGTCCTCGCGCTTGTAGTAGATCCTGACCTTCTTGAGGCCGAGCCTCTGCTCCAGCCTCCTCGCGCGGTAGAGGGGCCTCGGGCGCCCTGCGTGGATGTACAGCTCCCTGACCTCCTCTGGGATGTCGATCCAGCGCGACGCCGACGCCTCCTGCCTCAGGCACTCCCCCACGAGCCTCTTCTGCAGGGCCTGCATCCTCGACTCGCCGTCCCCCGGCTCCTTCGGCGGTGGGAGGCCGCCCGGTATGTCAGGGACTATGTTGTACCACTTCTTGGGCAGCTCGTCAGGGGTGAGGGCGATCTGGTCCGAGCGCAACGGCGCACCATGTACACCTCTGCACATTAACCCTCTGCCGGGTGATTCGGGACCTGCGCAGGATGAAACCTTATACTCGGGCGAAGCGCTTTGGGCTCTGATGCTCACCCAGGAAGAGATGGAGAAGCTGAAGGCCAAGCTGGACAGGGAGTCGGTGGACGTCTGCTTCAACAAGGGGACCGAAGCGCCCTTCACGGGGAGGTACTGGGACAACCACGAGAAGGGGACCTACGAGTGCGTCGTCTGCCGGACCCCCCTCTTCAGCTCCGACACGAAGTTCGAGTCTGGGACCGGGTGGCCGAGCTTCTTCCAGCCTGTCTCGAAGGACGTCGTCAGAGAAGACACTGACAGGAGCCACGGCATGGTCCGGACCGAGGTGAGCTGTGGAAGCTGTGGCGTCCATCTTGGCCACAAGTTTGACGACGGCCCTCGCCCGACGGGGCTGCGCTACTGCATCAACTCCGCGGCGCTCGAGTTCAAGAAGGCGTAGTCCACCTACAGCGCCTGCCAGTAGTCCCCGTATCTCCTGACCAGCCCGAAGGCGTCCACCTCGATCTCTGACCTGAACCCAGACGCGCTCCTGTAGACGTACAGGCGCTCCCCCTTCCTTTCGTAGCTCTGCCGCAGAGGCTCGACGGCCAGAGCCGGGAACCTCACCCAGGCCGCGGTCAATTCGACCCTGGACCCGACTCCGGGCCTCGTCCTCCTGATGGGGAGCGTGTTGGTGGCAGGGCTCGCCCCAAGGTCGACGTCGGCGCACCCGCGCAGCCGCCCGTCCTCCCTCCCCTGCACGTACCATCTCGACTCCTTCACCTCGATCTGGAGAGAACGGCGTTCGCCCAGGATGACCTGTTCGACGTGCACGCCCTTCGTCGCCCATCCGGGGTCCGTCTCGACGAGGTAAGTGACAGCTGCAGGGCCTGCCCCGAACCGCCTCACCAGGCTCCCCTCCAGCAGCCAGCCGGACGCCGTCCGGGAGACTACGCAGCGCTCCACACCGGCGGGCTTCGAGCCCGCCCAGACCACTACGCGGGGGCCGCCAGGACGTCTCATTCTCGTCTCATGAGACCGGCTTCCCCCGTTGATAAAGTCCAAAGGCGGGGTCCAGCCTTCGCCGGGGCCTTCGGCTTCTCATCCGGCTGAACTTTGGTTAACCAAAAGGGAGCGCCAAATTGACAGCCTATCCCTTAGGGGGCCCCGGCGGGGCAGGCTCACCGCTTTGTCATCATCAGGCCTCAGAGCCCCAACCCGCCCCGGGAACGCCCTGTCGAGAGGGCATCATGGGGTGCTCAGGCCGAAGGGCCTCGTCACGCGCAAGGACGTGAAGCCTCTGTTCAGCATCGCCCAGGTCCCGCACAGGAAGCAGAGGTATGAGACGGTCGGGGACTGGATCCCGGGGAAGCCTGCCCAGATCAGAGTGAGCAGGATGAAGGACCAGAGGTACGTGTTCCTCGTCGCCCTCCACGAGATGATAGAGTACGAGCTCTGCAGGATGCACGGCATCACGGACAGGGAGGTGGTCGCCTTCGACGTCAACTTCGAGGCCGAGAGGCGGATGAACCTCCACCCGCTGGACGCGGAGCCGGGGGACCACCCCAAGGCCCCGTACAGGAGCGAGCACGAATTCGCGACGATGATCGAGATGATGGTCGCGCAGAAGCTGGGGGTCAGCTGGTCTGACTACGAGAAGACCATACTTTCGCTCGGCCCCAGGCCGAAGAAGGTCCTGGTAGGGCCCCAGCTCAAGGAAAGAAGGTAAGGGCCCGGCCTGCTTCACGGCCTTAAATAACAAGAGCGAGCCGTACCTGCCGCGAATGTCAGCTTCTGAAGCCAAGTCCATGCCCATCAGGGGCGTTTCTGGTGCGATGTCATCCATGGAGAGGCTGATGCCTCCATACAACGACATCACCTTCTGGCTGGTCGCCAACGTCGTCCTGTTCCTGTACGTTGGAATCTTCGAGCTCGCCAACTCTTACGGGCCGGGCGCCTACTACTCGGCGGGGGCAGTGGTGCTCGCGGTCATCTACCTCCTCCTCTGGATGTTCCGCAGGAACAACAAGAAGATGGCAGACCAGTGGATCATGATCATCTCGGGCCTCGCGGTCCTTGGTGACCTTGCTGTCATGGGCTACCTGTTCCGTGGCAGCTTCTCGGGCGCCAGTGCCCTGCTCGACGTGGCTGGGCTGATGCTGTTCAGGACGACGTACAAAGAATATCGCGGCTAGACGTGGCCCGGACACAGGACTCCACCGCCCGACCAGCGTGAGCCTTGGACGCCAGCAGAAGACAAGACGTGGGGTTTAAATCACTTCAAGATTTCTGGTGCACGAATGGTCGGAGCCCCGGACGCGGCCGCGCTTATCGGCGAAGTCCCCTTCTTCGCAGGCCTCGATGCGAAGCGGAAGAAGGTCGTCGCTTCTCAGGGCAAGGAACTCTCGTACAACGCTGGGGATCCAATCGTGGAAGCCGGGTCCATGGGGGTTGGTTTCTACCTGATCCTGGACGGCAAGGTCGAGGTCAGAAAGGGAAAGAGCATCCTGGCCTCTCTCGGCAAAGGGCAGTTCTTCGGAGAGATGTCGCTCATCGACGAGGAGCCTAGGGCGGCAGATGTAGTGGCGGTGTCGCCGACGAAGTGCTGGGCGCTTTCGTCGTGGTCCTTCGGCGCCTTGGTCAAGTCGAACCCGGAGGTCGCCCTCACGATGCTCAAAGAACTGGTGAAGAGACTCCGGGCCGCACAGAGCTCCCCGACTTCCTGACTCCGGAACCCCTGGTTGGCATCGCGGCCCTGAGACATTGAAAATAGGACTCAGCACCTGGTCCCTGCTGAGCCTCGACGTCTGCTCTGCTGTCAAGACCATAGGGGATGCGGGGTTCGAATACGTGGAACTCTGGGGGGAAGTCCCCCACGCCTATCCGGGGTGGGTGGATAGGCACAAGCTAAGAGAGGCGCTCTCCTCGTACGACATGGTGGTCACGATGCACGCGCCATTCACCGATCTCAACCCCGCCACCCCTTTCCAGCCCGTGAAGGGGGCGGTCGAAAAGACCCTGGAAGACTTCGTCAGGCTTGGGGAGTTCCTTGGGGCGAAGATGGTCACGGTCCACCCGGGGAGCGTCCACAGCGAGAGCCTCGTCCCCTCTTCGGCCGAGAACTCTGTCGCCTCTCTCCGTAAGATGGCCAGGGCGGCCGGGGGACGATTCTCCATCAACGTAGAGAACCAGGTGAAAGGCAAGTCGAAGTATCACTTCCCCCTTGCCAGCACTGTCGAATCGCTCGACCTGATCCTCGCCGAGGTTGAGGCGCTCCGCTTCACCCTCGACACGGGCCATGCCCATGCAAACGGCCAGGACCCTCTCGCTCTGGCCGAGAGGCAATGGTCGAAGCTGGCTGAGGTCCACCTGAGCGACAACGCCGGCGCCTCCGACGACCATCTCATCCCAGGTGAGGGGACCTCCCGCACCAAGGGGCTCATGGAGAAGCTAGCAGGCACGGAAACCCTCCTGTGTCTCGAGCTGGACCCCCACAGGTACACCCCCGACCAGGTCCTTCAGGCTTCGGTTTCGTTCAAAAACAGTATATAATATACGGAGGCATACGTAAGCCAGGGGGGTCGGGCTTGAAGACTTCTCTCGTAGCCGCAGTCCTCGTCGTCATCGTGGTAGCAGGGGCTGCAGCGGTCCTGTTTCTCTCCTCACCGACGGGAAGCCTCGTGGTAGGGGTGAAAGACGCTCCTTCGACGGGAGCCGTCACCCACATCTACCTGACGATGACAGATCTGACTTTGCAGGGGTCCGGGAATTCCAGCACCACGTACAAGGTGAACGCGACCACGTTCGACCTCCTCGGGCTTACCAACGTGACAAAGTGGCTGGGCAAGAGCAGCGTGCCTGTGGGCGACTACACCATGGTGAGGTTCACGGTAACGAGCGCCATAGCCACGGTCAGCGGTGCGAACGTGACCCTCAAGGTCCCCAGCGGAGAGATCAAGGTCCCGATCCACTTCACCATAGCCTCGGGCAAGACCACCACGGTGGTCCTTGACATAACCGCGGACATGACTGCCATCAGCGCAGCGAACGAGCTCAGGCCTGTCGTCACGGGCCTGGTCACACCGCCAAGATGACGACATGGAGTCCGTCCCAGACGACCTGAAGGAGGTGCTCGCCCCGAACGAGCAGGTCCAGCTGTACATCAGGCAGAAGATCTACCATCCGAAGATCAACATAGATTCCGTGGTCATCACGAACGAGAGGATAATCCTCAGGCACCCGCACGCCATGCGGCTGAGGAAGGACTACACAGACTACAACTACCAGGACGTCTCGAACGTCGTCCTCGACAAGGGGATACTCCGCTCGACAGTCAGGTGCACTCTGAGGCTCGGCGGAGAGCCGCTCGCCCTGGGCGATCTGCCCAACTCCGAAGCGGAGAAGGCCTATGGTCTGATACGGGAGAACCTGGTCAGATACCAGTCCCCGTTCGCCGCTCCCCAGTCGGGCATACCCCCGTTCCGCCAGACGGCGGCTCCGTCGGCCTTCGCCCCAGGGACCTGCAGCAAGTGCGGCGCCCCTCTCGGGGCCGGGCAGAAGTACTGCGGCAGCTGCGGCGCCCCTGTCTAGTCCCTAGCGCCGGGCAATCTCTACGAGTTCGAAGGGCTGTCTCCCCTTCGACGCTGGGAGACCCGAGATCCCCCCCACCAGACTCTCCGCAGCCACCCCTCTCCTCTCCAGGACCTTCGCAAGCATGAGAGACGTGTTCCCGGCCATGCAGACGACGAGCATCGGCCTGCCGTCTCTCGGGACGAGGCGCTCGAACCCCTCCGACGGCTCCGCTCCGTTGAGCACGGCCTGCACGTCCCTGACGTCGGCCACCATTACCTCGGACTCCGCGCACCCGAGCGACGAAGCGATCGCCCTGACCCCCTCGGCCTTGGGGACGAACATGTTGTGGGCCCAGACCACGGCCCCGTACTCTCCGATAGACGCGGCCGCTTCGTCCAGCCTGACCTGGTCCCTCTTCCCCCTCCTGGCGACCGCCCCGACCTCGGAGAGGTACTTCGAAGCCCCGTCAGCCACGATGACCGCGAACTTCTTCCCGACGCCGTAGTTGATGAGCTCCATGCAGGCGTAGAGTGCCAGCGCCCCGCTCTCCCCCACGTCGTACCCCTTCCCGTTCAGGAACTCGAAGAGCCTGCTCGCCTCCTCGAAGTCGACCTCGTGCGCTCCGAGGTAGGATGCGGGTTCGAAGAACTTCAGCCCCGCGGCCTTCTCCTTCGTCCGTATGCCGGCCACGTCCTGGCCCGACAGGGGGAATACGACCCTCACCCCCTTCCTCCCGTGCTTGGACGCGACGTACCGGCTCAGTCCGAGCGCGGTCCCGCCAGTCCCGAAGGCGCACACGAAGTCTGTCTCACCGAGCGAGGCGCCCGACCTGCCCAGCTGCTGGTCGAGCTCGGGCCCTGTGACCGTCCTGTGGACCTCGACGTTCAGCTCGTTGTCGTACTGTTCGGTGCAGAATCCGCCGTAAGCCTGCGCAAGCAGCTTCGCCAGGCCGATGGCGTCCTGGCGCGCGAGCAGGGACTCGGCCTCTCCCCGCACACTGTCGAATGGTTTCGTGTCGAAGCCCAGCTGTCCGAGCTGCTGCCTGACGCTCGCAGCCACGCCGGCGGCCACGAGCAGGTCCGCGTCCCCCTTCAGCCCAGGGGCAGGGCAGATGTCGATATCCAGGTTGATCAGCCTGACCCCGTCTTTCTGCAGCCGGTCGACCACCCCCTGCTGGAGCCTCCTGGAGACCAGGGCCACGACGTCGAGGCCGAGCTTCCCGATGGCGCCCAGCGCGAGGCCGAAGTTCCCTGAAGTCGCCTCGAACACCGTCTGGCCCTCGGCCAGCTTTCCGGAAGAAATCGCGTCCCTTACTATGGCGACCGCGGGCCTGACCTTGACCGACCCGCCTTCGATCTTGGAGTCCAGCTTCGCGAAGACCCGCGTCCCGTCTCTGTCCAGGTCGAGCCCGTACTCCGAACGGGCGCACTCGAGCAGCACGTCGGTCACGTCCACCAGTGGGGTGGGGTTGGCGACCGACCCCCCCTCCAGGTGAGGCACCCTGGCCCAGACCTCGGAGTCGAACTTGGCCAGGAGGGTCGTGTCAACCGTGGTGCCCTGCATAGAGGGGTCCGTCGCCGGCATGGTTTATATAACATATGTTATCTCTGCATGAATCGTGAAGCCCGCTTACACCGCCCCTGAGGTCCCGGACGAGAAGGTCACGCCCGCCCTGGTGAGGGACGAGCTGCTGAAGTGCTTCGAGAGCGCCAACGGCGAGTTCGCAGAGCTGATGCATCAGCCGGTCACAGACGAGCAGCTGAAGCGGCAGGTGAAGACCTTCGTGGAGGGGGTCTTCTCGCAGTGCGGGGTCGACTACGTCTCCCCGACAAAGGACGGGATCCTCGCGGCCATAGCCGAGTGCAAGCGCAACGCAGAGCAGATGATGGGCTCCCGGGGCGAGGAGATAATCAAGCACCACTATTCTGAAATGATGAAGCTCGTGGACAGGCTCTAGCCCTGCCTAGCCTTCTTCTTTCTTCTGTTCACGCCTGAACTTCTCGGGGGGCCCCATGTACAGGCTCGAGGGCGCTTCCTTCGGGAGCACATACCGGACGTAGGGGTACCCGCGCTTGTCGTGGTAGACGTCTGAGCCCTCCTCCCCCTTCCTGAATGCCTTCTCGAATCCATCCCAGTCCTGGTCATGGATCGCCTTGAAGATGGGCTGGAGGTACTCCTTGTCGTAGGCGTCAAGGTCCTCTGCATACTTCGGCCTCGTGACCTTCGCAGTCCTGAAGGCCGCCCTGAGCTGGTTCAGCTGGTGCGCAGCCATCTTCCAGTTCCCCCCCTTCGCCGCGTAGTAGGCGTTCGTGTAGCGCTCCCCTGTCTCTTTCATCAGGGCCGCCATCCCCGGCTGGATCTCGGCGAGCTGGTCTATGGTCATCTCGCCGTGGTGCGTCTTCGCCTTGATGTCGCTCATCGGCTTCGCCCCCCTGGTCCCAAAGCGGGCAAGAAAAGGCCTAGGGTGGGGGCCTGATGGGGGTGAGCGGCTCCCTGGGGCCTGAAGGCTGGGGGAAGTTCGGTTCCCTCGGGAAGGACGCGCGAGGGGTGCGGAACAACCTATGCCTCGGCCTCCCTCGGCGTCACCTGCAGGTCGACCACCTTCTCCGCCCTCAGGATCCTTAGGCTGACCGCGTTCCCGACGACGTCGCCGGAGAGCGCCCTGTGGAGCTCGAACTCGTCCGTGGCCCTGGCGTCTCCCAACCTCAGAATGACGTCCCCGATGGCGACCCCCGCGGCCTTCGCAGGGGACCCCACGTCCACCGCCCTTACCAGGAGCCCCTCATCCTGGCCGACGTCAGCCGCGTTGCCGACGTCCTCAGGCAGCTCGATCGGCTCGACCACGACCCCTAGGAACCCCTTCTTCACCCTCCCGTCCTTGGAGATCTTGTCGACCGTCTCCTTCAGGGAGTCGACCGATACGGCGACCCCTCTTCCGGCGAAATAGGCCACATTCATCCCCACGAGGTTTCCGGACGCGTCGACCAGCGGTCCCCCAGAGTAGCCCGGGTTCAGCTTGGCGTCAGAGACCACCGCGTCTTCGATCATGGCACCCCAGAACCCCCTCATGCTTCTCCTGTGGCTCGTCACTATACCGGAAGTCGCCGAGACTCTCCGGCCGTAGGCGTTGGCAAGAGCGAGCACGAACTGCCCCACCCTGACGCCGTCGGCCGTCCCGAACTTCACCGGGGCGAGCCCCGATGCCTCGACCTTCAGGACCGCCACATCCGAGTAGGGGTCCCTGCCCAGGACCTTGGCCTCGAGCTCCGCGCCGTCCCCGAGGGTCACAGTCGCCTCGGAAGACTGCCCTACGACGTGGCCTGCCGTTACGATGAGCCCGTCCTGCGACCAGGCCATCCCTGTGCCTCCTCTTCTGCCCGCGTTGACGCTCACCACGGAAGGCGAGACGCCGTCGGCCAGCTCCGCTACAGCGTCTGAAAATGACTGCAGGAGCCGGATCCCCTCTGTCTCTGTCATCCTGTCGATATCACCTGCCGTGGCCATGGTCAGGCGTCTACTTGTTGAGCAGGTTCGGGCGGTACCGGCTCACATCGCGTACGGTGTGGAGTACGATATCCGCATGAGCGCCGGCCTGGCTCCCGGCCGCGGGCTGGTGTAGAGCCTCGAGATCCTCCCCATGAGCTGATGGGCGGCGCGCACCGCCTTTGGAAGGTCCGAATCCTTTGCGACCTTCGCGTCCACCTCCAGCTGGTCTCCGGAGAACTTCGCGCTGATCAGGGCGGACCCGTCCTCAGTCACCCATTTCATGACGAACCCTTCCTCGCCTTCCGACATCCCCACCCACCTCATGGTGTCGAACCACCTCCCCTTGAGCGCAGCAGCGATCGTCCCTGCGCTCGCCTCGTACGGCAGGAACGTTTGGAGAATGGGGACCCTCCTGGTCGCGTCGAAGGGCGCCCTCAGGGAGAACGACTCCTTCGCCTTGTCTGTGACGCTGTACCCGTCCGGGGACCTGACCACCATGCCGACATCTTCCAGGCGCTCCAGCGACCTGGAAAGCGTCTCGGGGTGCGCACCCGTGATCCTCCTGAGCCCGTCGAAGGTGAAGACAGACAGCCCTTCTTCTTCAATCGCCCTGACCACTTCGGCGTCTCTGGGGCTCACCGATGCATCCTCGTCTTCCGCTCGAGCGCCTTCGCTGTTCCGCAAAGAACTCTGGGCTTGAATACCCTCGCCTCTTTAAAAAACAACCGCGGACTTCACGCGCCGTCCTTCCGCCTGCGGAAGACCAGGTTCCTCCCCTCCTTCTCCATCTCCAGGCTCCCCTGCGCGACCATGACGTAGAGGCACATGAGGAGGTCGAACCTCATGGCTACCTTGTCTTCCGAGCCGAACGCGTCCTCCAGCCTTCCGTCCTTGAGGAGCGACCCCGAAGTGACCTCCTCCTTCCCCACCACCTTCGACAGAGCCTGGACCTTGGTCGCCGAGACGTGCGTCATATGGAAGGAAAGCGATCCCCTGTTGCTGGGGCTGAACACGAGGAAGTCCCCTCCCGCTGTCCTGAAGACCTGATACTCCTGCCTGACCGCTTCAACCGTCCCCACTGGGACGAGCGCATTGAAGAAACCCGAGACGTCTGCCCGGCTCAAGAGGCCACCCTTTCTCCCGCGGATGCATTTATGCCTCCCCACCAATAGTGCAGAAATATTCCTCCGGCCAGGCTCGGACGTATGCAACTGTCCGGGAAGGCCGTCACGGTCGCGGCCGTCGCGCTCGCGGCGATCCTCGTCGGCTACACGCTGTATTCCATGAGCATCGTCCCGGGGAACGTCGCCTCCACGCCCACGTCCTTCTCCGTCAACGGGAGGACGTACGAGTTCACCTACATCGCCACGACTCAGGCCGAGCGCGAAGCCGGGCTGATGAACAAGACGATCACGAACACCACGACCATGCTCTTCGCGTTCCCGTCCTTCGGCGAATGGTCGTTCTGGATGTACAACACCTATTCGAGCCTGGACATGATCTGGGTCAACGGCACCTCCGGCAGGGTCGTCTATCTGGTCACGTCGGCGCAGCCCTGCTTCGACAGAAGCGCATGCGCAGTCTACACGCCGTCAGCTTCGGCCGACTACGTGATCGAAGCGAAGGCGGGGTTCGCCGCAGCCAACGGGATCGCTGTCGGGACGACCCTCAGCTTCGGCTGACCGCGCTTCGAGCCGCTTCTCACAATCGTCTACTTACTTTGACCACACCTGCTTTTGCCCCCGGCGGAGCCCTTCGTCGGGCATGCAGGCAGCCCCCAAGCCGCCGATGACGCGCGCCCAGAAGCTGCGGTGGTACGCCGGCCAGCTGATGGCGGACGCAGCCAGCGACGAGAAGTCCGGGGACTCCGAGAGTGCGATATCGCGCTACCTCCAGGCAGCCGACATCCTGCTCCTCCTTGCCAAGGTCGAAGAGAGCTACACAGCCTGGAAGTACTACACCGACACCGCCGCCCAGTGCCAGCAGAAGGCCCGGAGGCTGATTGCCCTGGCCCCGAAGGATGACGCTCCGCCCCGTCCGCAGGTGCAGCCGTCGGGCGCCGCCCCGCCTTCTTAATATACCACGGACCGCAAATTCGCACTGCATGACGAGGTGGGAGTGCTATCGTTGCGGCCACATCTTCGAGGGCGAGAACACCCCCGACGAGTGCCCTAACTGCCACTACTCCCTGACGTTCTGGATCGAAGCCTCGGAGGCCAAGGTTCCGACGGTCAGGAGCTTCGTCAAGTCCGACCCTCTGATGATAGACGCGAACGAGTCGGTCCTGAGGGCCGCCCAGATGATGAGGGAGAAGAAGAGCGGCAACATCCTCGTGCTCATCAACGGCGAGCCGAAAGGGATCCTGACCGAGCGCGACGTCCTCTACAGGGTCGCCGCAGACGACCTCGTCTCGTCCACTATCCCCGTGAGGAAGATCATGACCTCCCCGATGATATCCGTGGAGGCAGACGCCCCGCTCGCCGAGGGGGTCCAGCTGATGGCGAAGCACAGGATCAGGACGGTCTTCGTCACCGACCATGGGAAGCCTCTGGGGCTGCTCAACATGAGGGCGATCGTCGGCGACCAGTTCAAGGTCGCCAAGAGCTTGGAGTCCTGACTCTTCGGAGTCATCATGTCGAAGCAGGGGCCGGTTCAGTCCACGAGAACCGTGCTGTTCGTCTGCGTGGAAAACACCTTCAGGAGCGTCCTCTCGGAAGCGCTGTTCAATTCGAGGGCGCCCCCGGGCTGGCGTGCGGAGAGCGCGGGCGTGACCCCGGCTGGAGCCGTGAACCCGAACGTGCGCGGGCTTCTTGGCGAGCTGGGCATCGTCTCGGGCGAGAGGACGCCGAGGCTGGTCACCCCTGACCTCGTCGCGAAGGCCTCCAGGGTGGTGACATTCGGTTGCCTGGACAGGTGCCCCCCCGGGGCAGAGGGGAAGGCGGAAGACTGGCCGGTCCCAGGGGCGACTGGGAAGACGTTCGACGAGCTGCGGGCGATCAGAGACGGGATGTCGGTGCGGGTCGACAACCTCATCAGACAGCGCTGCGCGCCGTTCGGGAGCGCGAACGAGCGGGGGTGAAGACATCCTTCAATGGCTGCGCCAGAAGTCGAAGTCCTCAGGGGCGAGCTCCTGAAGGCCGCGCGGGCACGGGGGACGATGGCATACGGCGAGCTGATGAAGATCATGGGGGTCTCGAGGGGGAGGCCGCTCTTCGACGCCATAGTCGCTGTGGACAGGGCAGAGCACGCCCGTGGCGCGCCTGGTTTCGCGGCAATAATCGTCCGCAAGGACACGGGCTTCCCTGGAGGGGGGTTCTTCTGCGACGACGACCTCCCTGCGTCCCTGCGGAGGCCCTTCTCGCGCGCCAACGACCCGAAGCTCTCGGCGGCTGAAATGAACTACGTCAAGGATGCCCAGAAGAAGATCTGGGACTACTATTCGAACGCCGGAGCCTGAGCCATCCGTCCCCTGAGGTCTCTCAGTGCTTTCGCCGGGTCAGGTGATTCGGTCACCGACCTCCCCACTATGACGAAGTCAGCTCCCCCTCCTGCGCCCGAGGCTGCGTCCCCTCCCTGCGGGCCTATCCCCGGGGAGAAGATCAGGCAGTCCTTCCCGACGATCCTCCGGGTCTCGGCGATCTTGTCGAGCGTCTTCGCAGACACTACGACGCCGTCCGCGCCCCAGTCCCTCGCCCTGGCCGCGAACGTCCTGTAGAGGGGAACCCCCTTCTCGTCGCTCAGCCCATAGCCTTCCCCCGCCCCCCTGTGGCTCATGTACACCAGAAGGATGACCCCGCCTCCGTCGATGTGCATCCGTTCGATCACCTTCCCAAGCCCTTCTTCGCGGCCGACGAAGGGGTTCGCTATCACCGCGTCGAAGCCGAAAGCGAGGAGGGAGTCCACGACGTTGAGGTTCGTCGACTCGATGTCGTTCAGCTTCAGGTCTGCAATCAGCGGCAGCCCCTCCCCCTTGCAGGCGTCTATCACCCCCCTGATGCCGCTGAGGCCGTACGGCAGCAGGAGGTGATGGTTCACCTTGACCGCGGCCACGGCTCCTTTGGTGGCTGAAAGGACCCTCTCAGCCCGGGCCAGCCTCGCGTCGTACGGGTCCGAGAAGTCGAGCGCGAGCACTACCCTGCTGTCGTTCTTCTTCGCAGACCGCAACATCCTCTCCCTGAACTTCAAGGCGTGCCCCCGCTGAAACCGCCCCGGTGCGCCGCGCCGACCATGTCAGCCAACTTTGCGAGCCCCTTCCTCTCCATGTAAGAGAGTATCCCCACGTTGACCTCATTGAAGGTATCGAACCTCCTGACCGTGGCAGTCCCGAGCTGCACCGCGTCCGCACCTGCGAGGAAGAACTGCACCGCGTCCTCCCACCTGGCGACGCCGCCGCACCCCATTATCGGCACGTCTAGCTCCTCCCTCAGCTCGTAGACGCAGCGCAGGGCGACAGGCCTCATCGCCCCTCCCGACAGCCCGCCGTAGCCGTTGGACAGCGCAGGCCTGCCGGACTCCACGTCGACGGGGAATGCCCTGACCGTGTTCACTGCGGTCAGCCCGTCTGCCCCCGCGTCCACCGCGGCTCTGCCTACCTCGACCAGCCGCTCGGTGTTGGGGGAGAGCTTGGCGAAGACGGGCTTCCTCGTGCTCCTCTTGACCGCCTTCGTCACCCTGGCCACCAGCTCCGGGCTGTGGCCTATCTCCGTCCCCACCCCAGCCACGTGGGGGCAGCTGAGGTTCAGCTCGTAGGCCGCGAAGTCGTTGCCATCGAGGGTCTTGGCCACCCGCTCGAACTCCCTCTCGTCCCCCCCGAAGATCGAAACTATGACCGGGAGCCCCCTGCCCCTGATCTCGGCCAGCTCCTCCGAGAACCTCTCCGCCCCGGGGTTCGGCAGCCCCGCGGCGTTGACCATCCCGGCTTCCACTTCGACGAGGGTGGGCTCGGGGTATCCCTCCCTCGGGACAGCGCCTATCGACTTCGTGACTGCCCCTCCTGCCCCGACCCTCAGCGCCCCCAGCACCTTGGCGAGGGAGCTCCCGTGGACCCCCGAGGCCAGAACGGTCGGGTTGGACAGGTGCAAACCCCCCATTTCCACAGCGATTGCATCCACGCTCAACTCCTTCCCCCCTCCATCTGCTTGACGACCGCCTGGTAGTCCTGCTTCGTGACCTTCTTCTTCTCATAGAGCGTCTCGACCAGCTCCTTGACGTCGATGAAAGAGGCGAGCTTCACCCCCGAGCGCGCGAGGTTCGCCTTCCCCCCTTCGAGCCTGTCCACCAGCACGAGGGCGTCATCGGCGACGCACCCGGCCCTTCTCAGCGCCTCGACCGCTGACAAGATGCTCCCGCCAGTGGTGACCAGGTCGTCGACGACCAGGGCGCGCCACCCTGGCCGGACCGCGCCCTCGACGAGCTTCGCGAGGCCGTGCCCCTTCTCCTCCCTCCTCACATAGACCATCGGCTTCCCCAGCAGGTACGCAAGCAGGGACGAGATCGTCACCCCTGCGGTCGCCACGCCGGCGACCACGTCGAAGTCCTTCTCTCCCATCTCCTTCACCTCGGCCAGGTACGCGGAAATCGCCAGCCTATAGGCCTCGGGGTCGCTGGGCACCACCCTGAGGTCCAGATAGTATGAGCTCGACCTGCCGCTCGCAAGGGTGAACTTCCCGAACCTGAGGGCACCGATGCGGAAGAGCGCCTCGGCAAGGGCCAGCCTGCCGCTGACGGTCTCAGACATCGAGAAGCCGCCCCTGAAGTCGGGTTTAAGCCTTGAACGTCTCGGTTGCTGCGGTCCCCGTCTACCCTTGATTCACCACGTCTTGGCCGAGCGCCCTCTTGACCTCGATGTCCTCCACCTGTCCGAAGTCCCTGTAGAACTCGCCTATCGCGAGGAATGGCCCCGGGGTCTGGAGGCACACGACCCTCGTCCCGTCCTCTGCCAGGGTCTCGACGGCGTCCCTCGGGGCTACGGGCACGGCGACCACGATCTCCTTCGGCTTCCTCTTCTTCACCGACATCACGGCCGCGCCAACAGAGCTCCCTGTCGCGATCCCGTCGTCCACTATCAGGACGACCTTCCCGTCGAGTTCGGGGTAGGGCGCGTCCCCCCTGAGCCTCTGCATCCTGTCCCTCACCTCCTCCCTCTTCTTCCTGATCTGGTCGTCGAGGTATTCGGGGGTCGCTCCGAGGGACGCTGCAGCCTGCCTGTCCATGATGACGTCCCCTTCCTGAGTCACCGCCCCGAGCGCGAATTCAGGCTCCCCGGGCGCCTCGATCTTCCTCGTCACCACTATGTCCAGGGGAGCCCCCAGTCCCTTCGCGACCTCGTTCGCGACTATCACCCCGCCTCGCGGGATTCCTAGGACCACCACGTCCTTCCCTCTGAACCCCTTCAGGGCCTCCGCCAGCTTCCTGCCCGCCTCCACTCTGTCTTTGAAGATCAAGGGATCCCCGCCCACGGTCGCACCGGGTGATATTTGGCTGATAACTTAAAGCGAGCTACCTGCGCCAGAATTCCTGTCATGGCTGTAAAGCCCGCCGGAACCGTCAAGCCCCAGAGGGTCGACAGGGCGGTCAAGACCCAGATCGAGTGGCTCGTGGACAGGCACGACGGGGCCCCGAACTTCGAGATGCGGAGGTTCACGATCAAGCCTGGGGGGAGCATCCCCAAACACTACCACCCGGACGTCGAACACGAGCAGTACGTCCTCAAGGGGAGGTACAAGGTCGGCATCGGGGACGAGGTCCACGTCGTGAAGGCTGGGGACTCTATCTACATCCCAAAGGGGACGCCTCACTGGTACAGGAACACGGGGAGGGGCAACGCAGAGTTCATCTGCATCGTCCCGAAGAAAGAGCAGTACGACTCCATCTACGTAGAGGCGGAGAGCTGCTGAACCCAGGGCGTCACTGAACCCTGGGGAACCTTGCCAGGGGTGCGCTCGGGCCGACGACCCAGACCTCCCACTCGCCCCTGATCTTCATGTCGACCGAACCCAGCCTCCCCTGCGGCACCGCGAGTATCCTCCTCACTGAGCCCGTCCTGAAGAGGTAGGGCTGGAACCAGACGCTCGAATGGCGCTTCGCGCCGAGCCTCTTCATGTTGGGACGGGTCTCGCACTCCACGAGGACTATCTCCTCAGCCCCTCCCTTGGACCTGTAGCCGAGGAGGTCTGGCCTGTACGAAGACCACGACACCTTCTCCCCGGGAGGGAAGAGCGGCTCTTCGATCACAGCGTAGTCCTCCCTTTCCAGCTCCCCCCTGACTACGGCCTTCATCGAACGGTGGACGGGAGACTCTGCCACGTCCGACCTGGCGCGCGCATCCGATTTGTCTCTTGGGATGGGCCAAAGTGGACCAGGGAGTCAAAGGTTTCCAGACGCGGGCATGACCAATCAAATTGCGGCGGCCCTGGCGCGGAATCTTCTCGGCCGTGATACGGTGGTCAACAGAAAATTCGTTCTTTGTCAGCAACTAAAGCCAAGCTAGCATAACATGCTCGCGAACCAGTATGGTGGTAGCTCTCTCGCTGTTGGCTCTGCCGACGGCCTGGGGTGCAGTCCGAGTCGACGCCGGTTACGCGCGAGGTCGGGAATATTCCGGGCTGCCCCTCGGTCAGAGGCAGAGTCTTGTGCCCGCCAGAGCCCGGTGCGGTCGGACGACCGCGCCTCGGGAAGGTGGAGAAGCGCAAGCGGGGGGTGGAGACGCACGAAGGAGGAGGTACGCAGGAGGGCGGAGAACCCTTCTTCGTCCGAGCGAGGTGTGGAGCTCCATGCTTAGCACCGGACACGGACGGCGAAGTGTTCGAACCCCGAAGGTGCACCGAATCCCGAAGGCGGCTCAACACCCGAGTGCGATTCGAAACCGGAACGAGGCGTGGAAGGAAGATCGCATCTGACGCTGATGGGCAGACGAAAACAGCGAGGGGCGGCTTTGTCCTTAACTAGACGCCTCCTGACGGGGTCTTATCTTGAGCGAAGTCACTGCCCAGAACGGGGACACCGTGTCCGTCCACTACCTCGGCAAGTTCCCAGGCGGAAAGGTGTTCGACACGAGCATGAAAGCGGAAGCGATGAAGTCAGGGCTGTACAACCCTGCCCGCGACTACAAGCCCCTGCAGGTCGTCCTGGGGCAGCACCAGGTCATCAGCGGCTTCGAGGAGGCCCTCGTCGGGATGAAGATCAACGAGACCAAGGAGATAACCCTCCCGCCCGAGAAGGCCTACGGAAAGTCAGGAAGGCATCCCATGGCCGGGAAGACGCTTCAGTTCAGGCTGCTCGTCACGAACATCAAGAGACCCTAGAAGCATGGGAATGGGCCCGCTCGTGCCTTTCGTACCAAGCCCTCACCTTGGCCCTGTTGCCGCACCCCGTCGAGCTGCACCACTTCTTGGTCCCGCTTCTCGTCTCGTCTAGGAAGACCCAGCCGCACCCCTCCTCTTCGTTGGCGCACTCCCTGACCCTCCCCAGCTGATCCGAAGTCAGGAGGTCGGCCGCGGATTTCGCGATCGGCCAGAGCATCCTACCCTCCGCTCCCTTGCCGGGGACCGTCGCCCATCCGTACTCTTCGCCTGTCCTTATGATGCTCGACGAGACCGGATAGTCAGATAGGAACCTGTTGAGGATGCCGACGTCTTCTACGCTCGGGTGCTCGTCATGAGCCACAGCCGAGAAGATCCTGTATATCGTCTCTCGAAGCTGGAGCGCCTTCCGGAGCGCGCTTTCCTCGGCATGCTCCTCCCTCGCCCTCCTCAGAATCGATGGCGCCTCGTCGCTGGGGATTATGCCCTTCTTGATGCTCCAGTCAACCAGGGAGCTGAACGTCGCGAGGCTGTCCGCCCGCTTCTCCCCGTTCCTCCAGTCCACCGTATTCGAGAAGTCAAGACCGAGTTCTAGGCTGGGGTTCTCGTCCACGGTTCTCGCCATCACTTTCGCGCTCCCCTGTGTGTTATATTAACCTAACTACCAAACATCGCTTAACTAGTTAAGACATAAATACCTAACCAACTAACCCCCTGACGGTCGTTATGTCGAGAACAACCCAAGCGGAACTGACGGCGGCCGAGGTCACCGGTCCTATTTCTGGGGCCAGAGCCGTCCCCATAGAGGCGGCCGGGGGAGCGAAGGAGGTCGCCGACAAGGTGAGGCAGGGGAAGGCGGTCCTCAAGATAGTCGAGACCCCGTGGGGGGTCGAGTTCTACGTAGTCGAGGTGGAGGCCTGAGCATGAGCAGGGAAGGAAGGGTGCAGGTCGTGGTCAGGAGCCGCCAGGTCCCCTCCAGGACCGTCGAGTTCCCGTCGCGCCAGATGCTCCCGACGGGGGGCCGCTACGGCGCGGGGCTGGAGAGGGGGGTCGTCTTCGAGTCCGTGCTGGACGACGAGCACCGCAAGGCAATCGAGGAAGGGCGCAGGCTCGCCTGCAGCCTCGGGCTCGCACTGGAGGTGGTAGACCAGTCGAAGCTGGGCCTGTTCAGGCGCATGCTGTCGTCCCTGCGGGGAAGCGAACCCGCGGGCGTCAGCGTCGTCGTGTCTCCCCTCCCGGCGGGGGCGCAGATGGGCCCGCCGCACGCCATGGCGCAGGGGCGTTAGGGCAGTCCAGCCGTTGAACCGTCAGTCCAACGGGGTCGCGCTTACTGTCGGGGCCAGCCTGATCTGGGGGACCAGCTTCGTCGCGACGAGCGTCGGGCTGCAGTACTCGAACGCGTACGTGCTGCTCTTCGAACGGTTCCTCATCGCGAGCGCAGCCATCTTCGCGGTGGGCTTCTTCATCAGGTCGGCGAGGGTCTGGCCGGAGCTCCCGAGGGCCCGGACGTGGGTCCTTGGAGGGGTCTACGCTGCCTCGTTCCTGCTCCAGTTCCTTGGGCAGGCAATCTCCGGGGCGTCGGCATCGGCCCTGCTCTCGAACCTCTTCGTGATCTTCGTGCCAGTGGCGGCCTACTTCGTCCTCCAGGAGCGCCTCCCGAACGCGTCCAAGGCCGCGGTGGGGCTCAGCGTCTTCGGTGCTTTCCTCGTCTTCCCGTCGGGGCTCCAGTTCTCATCAGGCACGGCCGGGGACCTGCTTCTCGTGGGGTCCGCCCTCGGGTACACCGTCTTCATCGTCCTCGGGAAGAAGTACGACGTCTCGTCCCTGTCGAGCTCCTTCGCAGTGATCGTGTCTATGACCGTGATAATGGCCCCGGTGGCGTTCCTGGCCGGCGGTCCCGTATCCCTCGGCACCTTCGCGGTCGCCGGCGCCCTGGAGCCTGCGCTCTGGCTCGGCGTCCCCTGCACCGTGATCGCCCTGGCGATGTACACCCGGGGCCTCGCTTCGATCCGTGCCACCCAGTCGGCGACGCTGCTGCTCCTTGAAATCGTGGTCGGGGTGGCGCTGTCCGTCTGGCTCCTCGGCAACGTGCTGAGCGCGCCTCAGGTGCTCGGGGCCGTAGTCATCTCGGTCGCAGTGCTGCTGTCTTCACGCGGCTGAACCCGGCCTACGGGAGGCCCGGGGCGCCGAAAACCCTCAAAACCTTCACTCTTCTTGTGTATTCGCCTTGACACCGAAGCTATTTACCTCAAGGCGGCCATCCCGTTGATACAGGCATGGCAAAAAGAGCCTTCACGATAGACATCGGGACGGAGAAGATCCAGGTCGAGGGGCACGCCCACCAGAACGTGGCCGTGAAGTACCTCATGAAGCGCCGCAGGAGCCTCATATTCACGAAAGACCCGGCGAAGGTCGAGAAGCTCTTCTCAGAGGTCCCGAAACGGATCAGCATCATCGGGGCGAACGTCACGAAGACCTACAACGTCAGCTGGGAGAGGGTGAGCACAGGCGAGTTCGCAGGGGCCAGGTTCACCTTCACGCTCGAAGAGGTCAAGTAGGACATCCTTTTCAGCAGGCCCTTCCTGGCGCGCCAAGATGGCACCAGGTTACAGGCGGGACGCTTACAGCGACGCCATAGACAGGATCAGGTCGCAGCACGCAGATTCGATCAAGCACGCCAAGCTGACGGTCGAGTGCCCGAAGTGCGGGACGAAGCAGGTCATAGCCGAGACCCCGGGCAGGCGCGTCTGCGTGAAGTGCGGCTTCGAGTTCCGTCCGCTGCAGGAGCGCTAGCCCTTCGCGAAGTGCTTCTTCAGGGGCTCCCAGTAGTACTCCTTCCACCCCTCCGCGTAGTACTCCAGCTGCTCCTTCGGCACCTTCGAATGGACCATCGTCAGCTCCGTCTGCTCCCCCTTCGGCCTGAGCCTGATTTCCATCCTTGACTGCGGGTATCCCTCGGGCCATTCGGTCGTGCTCCACAGGTGCACTATCTTCTTCCCCTTCTGCAGCTCGACGTACTTCCCAGAGATGTATCCGTCCCCGGCAGTGAACTTCCCGCCCACCCTCGGGCTCCCGGTCGCAGCCTGACCTGTGAACGCTGCGTGCTGCTTCGGGTCTACGTAGGCCTCGTACACCTCCAGCGGGGCCGCGCCTATCAGTACCGTCTGCCTGATGGTGCCGAACTTCACGCCCGCTTCTTCCAGGCCTGCGCCCGCTTGCAGAACTCCTCTGCTTCGCCCACGGCCCTTTCGCACCGCCTGTAGTGGCCGATGACCTCCCGGAGCAGCTCCTCTATGGGGGTCGGGGCGCCTGGGCACTCGGAGTCTAACTGCGCGCGTATCTCCATCAGAGGCTGCCAGACGTCGGTCGGGACCACGACGGGCACTCCCTGCTTGCTCTTCGCCATGGCCTCCGGTGGAGGGCGACGGTATTTCTGGGTTGAGCGCGCCTAGAGCCCTATGCTGTTGATCAGCCCGCCCGAGTTGCCGTCCATCACCAGGACGATCTTCCCGTTCTTGTGGTCGTACCTGGCGAACCACACGGGCGCATGAAGGAGCTCTGCTTCCCCGACGTCCGACTGGGTCGACAGCTGCTGGATCATGTGGTGGGCGGCGTGGGCCCTGTCCGACTGGAGCTGGTCCACGAGCGTCTTCGCCTGCGTCTTTGCGACCTCCTCCCCGACGTCGCCGTTCATGACCTTCATCCCCTTCACCTTAGTCTCGTCGAAGAGCACCCTGTCTTCGAGCCTGAACTGGTAGTCCCTGGGCTGGTACTCGCCGAGCGCCTTCAGACCGACTATAGGGAAGTTGTAGTCGTTGTCCATCTGGTAGGCCCTGCTGTTGCCCTGCCCTCCACCGAAGCCTCCGCCACCCACCATGGTTCCGAGCACCATCCCTGTCACCAGGCCCCCTCCGCCGAATCCGTTCCTCCTCCCGCCCCCGATGGCTCCCCCCATTATGCCTGCGAGCGCGGCCGTTGTCGCGATCTGCCCCGCCTCCGCCGCCATGTCCACTGCCACGAGCGAGGTCCTCGCGGAGACCGGGATGAGCCAGTAGGGGACGATCGCCAGGCTCAGCTCCTCGAGCGTGGACGACTCCTGCAGGTGCCTGTGAAGAAGCCCCCTGTCCATGAGGCCGTGTATCTCCTTCAGGACGTCTTCCTGCTGGGTCAACTTCGCAGGGAGCATGGTGTGCTTGCTGATGCTCTTCCACCCCTCGTTCCCCAGCGAGACGCTGCTCCCGCAGTACGCGCACGTGATCAGCATCTCTCCGAACTTGGGCGATATCGGGGCGCCGCAGCTAGGGCACTTCAGGGACGTGGCGCCGGTCGGCGCGAGCACCTGCTGGGTCTGCGGTTGCTGCTGTTGGCCCGAGACCATGCTGACCTTGAAGCCGCACTTGTAGCAGAACCCGGCATCGTCAGGAAGCTGGGCGCCGCACTTCGGACAGAACAGAGCCACGGTCACCTACAGCTTGCTTCCGCAGTTGTTGCAGAACTTCGCTCCGGCCGTGATCGGGCTCCCACAGTTGGGACAGAACTTGCCAGAGCCTGCGGGCGCGGGGGGCCCTTCAGGTGCGGGCATGCTCGCACCGCAGTTCGGGCAGAACTTCACTGTGGCCGGGACAAGAGAGCCGCAGCTGGGGCAGCTCCTGTTCATCACGTTCTGGCCCATACCCTGAGCCATCTGGCCTCCGATAGCATAACCGACTCCAAGACCCGCGCCCAGCCCAGCGGTCACCCCTGCCCCGCCCGACGGGTTCTTCGCGGCGTCGTCTATGGCCTTTCCTGTCTGGTACTGCATGTAGTTCACCCCCAGCACCTGCATCTCCGACCTGGTGTCTATCGCCTTCTGCACCTCGTCGGGGAGGCTGATGGTCAGCCCCGAGATCTTGTTGACCTCGATTCCGAACTGCCCGAGGTGGTCCGGCCCCGCAGCCAGGACCTCCTGCTCGATGTTCGTCAGGTTCGCCGCCAGGTCAGTCACCTTGAGCCCCTGCTGCTTCATCTTCCCGAGGGCGTTGTAGACGAGTATGACGACCTGCTCCTTGACCCTCCCCTCCACGTCGTCCGAGGTGTCTGCGCCGAACGTCCCCACGAACTGGTTGATGAACAGCTCAGGGGACGATATCTTCCACCTGTACTCCCCGAAGACCCGCAGGTTCACGATGCCGAACGTGGGGTCTGTGAACTGGTACGGCTGGGTGCTGCCGAACTTCCCGTCCAGGTAGCGCTTGGGGACGTAGTAGACCTCGGCCCACTGAGTGACCCCTGTGAAGAACTTCAGCAGCTTCCCGACAACGGGCGCGTTGAAGTCGGTCAGGGCGTACCTGTTCGGCTGGTCGAAGTAGGTGAGCGCCTTGCCGTCCCTGTAGAACACAGCGATCTCGTCCTCCCTGACCACGATGTTGTCGTTGAGCCTGATCTGCCGGGGCGCCTTCCACAGGACGTTGTAGACCCCTGGGGCGGGCTGCTTGAACTGGTCGTCCCACGCGAACGTGGTGGACCCGAATACGCTTCCGCCTGTCGCAGGCACGGGGTCGCTCTTCTTTCCAAACACCATCGCGATCACTGCCCGAGGGCTATGCCCTCTATCGCCTCCGTCCTCTGAGACCACTTCTGCCTGATGTCGGCCACCGTCCGGGCGAACCCGTTCAGTGCTGTCTGAATCGAGTTGGGAGCCAAACCGTCGTACGTGAGGCTGCCAGGCGACGTCGCCTGGTCGAACTGGAACACCGCGCTCACGAACGAATAGTCGTAATCGTACAGCTTGTTGAGCCTGTCTTCGTTGATCTGGATCGGCGCGACCCAGCCGGCGTACCCCTGCGCCGCGTGCCTGACCTCCCCGCTGAGCGTCTGCACCTGGGCGATCAGCGAGCCGACGCTGGTGAGGTTGGTCAGGTCGTTGTTAGCGGACACCTGCTTCCTCAGCTGCTGGAGGTTGTCCTTTGCGTGGTCGAGCTTGTCCGCGACCTGGTTCCTCAGCAGCTCGTCGGATACCCTGATGTCCTCCTTGCTCCTGTACCCTCTCAGCCCTGGGATGAGAAGCTCGAGCTTCTTCGCGACCCCTCTGTTCGCGTCCACCTGCTGCCTGATGTCCGGGTTGCCCTGAGACAAGGCCTTCCGAAACTCGACCCCCCTCCATCTAAATAAATATGGCGACCCTCTTTCGAGTCTGGGAAACGTCTCATTGGACCTCGAGAAGCTCAGGATAGGCTGCAGCGGGTGGTCATACAAGGACTGGCAGGGGGTGTTCTACCCGAAGGGGCTGGCGGCCAAGGACTACCTCCCCTACTACTCGAAGGTCTTCGACTGCGTGGAGATAGACTCCAGCTTCTACAGGGTCCCCAACCAGTTCATGGTGAACCAGTGGAGGAGCGGCACCCCCGCCGGGTTCCTCTTCTCCCCTAAGCTCCCGAAGAAGATAACCCACGAGAACAAGCTCAAAGACTCCGAGTCCGCCCTCGTCTACTTCTACAGCGTCCTGGGCAGGCTGAAGGAGAAGCTCGGCCCCATAGCCGTGCAGCTCCCTCCGTCGATCAAGCTCGGCACCCACGAGGGCGTCCTGAAAGAGTTCATCTCCCAGCTGAGCCCAGAGTTCAGGCACGCCATAGAGTTCCGCCACAGATCATGGTTCACCCCGGAGGTCTACTCCCTCCTGAAGAAGAACAACATCGCAATGGTCTGGTCCCTGAACCAGTACGTCGAGACACCGCCAGAGGTGACCGCAGACTTCGTCTACCTGAGAATGGTCGGGGACAGGGAGATCACGGAGTTCACCGGGGTGCAGAAGGACCGGTCTGCGGACATGAAGCGCTGGGCCGACGCCGTCAGGGAGAATTCAGGCAAGTTCGAGGACGGCTACGTCTTCTTCAACAACCACTTCGCTGGGTTCAGCCCCGAGTCGGCGAACGAGTTCCGGCGGCTCCTGGGGCTCATGGAGCTAGACTGGAAGGCCCAGGGGACGCAGCAGCAGACGCTCTTCGGGTAGACCCTGAATGATGCAGCTCGAGAGAAGGACGATCCTCCACGTAGACCTGGACGCCTTCTACGTCTCCGCAGAGGTGAGAGAGCGCCCCGAGCTGAAGGGCATACCGGTCGTGGTGGGGGCTGACCCTGAAGGCGGCCAGGGGAGGGGGGTGGTCATCGCCTGCTCCTACGAGGCAAGGAAGTTCGGCCTCAGGTCGGGGATGCCTATCTCGCAGGCGTTCAGGCTCTGCCCGCAGGCGAAGTACATCCCTCCCGACTGGGGGCTCTACGAACGCGCCTCCGAGGAGGTCATGAAGACGCTCCGGGGGTTCGCTGACAGGTTCGAGAAGGGGAGCATCGACGAGGCCTACCTCGACATCACGAGCAGGGCCGCTGACGAGAGATCCGCTGCAGGGGTGGCGGCCGAGGTCAAGCGCGCGGTCAGGGAGCAGCACGGCCTTACCTGCTCGATCGGGGTCGGCCCGAACAAGTCGTCCGCGAAGATAGCGTCGGACCGCAACAAGCCAGACGGACTCACCGTGGTCCCGTTCGGCGACGTGGCTGGCTTCCTCGCGCCGCTCCCAGTAGGCGTGGTCCCAGGCATAGGAAGGAAGACGCAGGACTTCCTGAGCGAGAAGGGGATCACCACGATAAGGCAGCTCCAGGAACTGGAAGGGAAGCAGCTCCTGTCCTGGTTCGGCAAGAACGGGGTCTGGCTCTGGGGGGTGATCCACGGCGAGGAGAACGTCGAGGTGAAGCAGCAGGAGATCCCGAAGTCGCTCAGCGTCGAGAGGACATTCAAGGACGACGTGAAGGACTTCAGAGAGGTGAGGAAGGAGGCCGCGGACGGCGCCGCCGAGCTCATGAGACGGGTGAAGTCGGGCGGCTACTCGTACAGGGTCGCAGGGATCAAGATCAGGTTCCGGGGTTTCGAAACCCACACTAGGGAGAAGACGCTCGTCAGCCACACCGACGACGAGCGCCCCCTCGCAGAGGCTGTCGAGAAACTCCTGGACGAATTCGAAACGAGGAAGGAGCCCGTCAGGCTGATTGGGATCCGTGTCGCCGACATTCAGCGCTCGACTTCGGGTCCATCAAGGCTCGACGACTGGATACGCGGCTGAATCCCCTCCCGACTCTCCTCTGGAAGCCTAGCGTCCTTGAACATTATCCAGAACAGACTGATGCCCACCGCATAGAGCAGCGTGGCTATGTAGAACGGCAGAGCCAGCAGCCCCTCGCCGATGAAGTAGTACCCCACAATCTGGGAGAGGGAGTTTGGAAGCCTCCACAGCGAGGCGGTGATTCCCGACGCCATTCCTCTTTCGTCTGGGGAGACAAGTCCCATGATCAGCGACTGGGTGAGGGGATTGGAGAGGTTCATCAGGAACACCCTCACCAAGTACAGAGACGCTGCTACGGGGAATGTCGGGGACGACGGGATCGCGACCATGAAAATCATCGAAGAGGCCTGGGTGATCACGGTCGCCTTCACGAGACCGAACCGCTTTGCAAGCCTGGGTGATGCGAAGACCACGAATGCAGTAAGGAGATTCGTGATCCCAAGGACCGGGCCGCTTATCTCGTCGCCGACGCCATAAGCCTTCGAGAACCAGTAGAGCATCAGGGGGACGAAAAGACCCGCGCCCACCGCTATGGCTACGCTGTAGGTGACATACTTCTTCAGGACGTTCCCAGACTTCCGCGGGAGTATCCCTTTCCTCCTCTCGGTGACCGGACTTTCCGTTATCTTGAACATCAGGGGCGTTATTGACAGATTCAGGAGGCCGACAATCACGTACAGGACGACATGGGCCTCACGCGAGCCGAGGCCTATTCCCCGCAGGGCGAACAGGGAGGATATGATGAAGCCTCCGATTGCGCCTGCTATCCATCCTATGAAAGCCAGAAGCGAGAACGCGGACGTCCTTCTCTGGTCCCCTGCCTTGTCTGCCAAGAGCGCGCCCACAGACACAGCATAGGCAGCTTCGCCCATCCCTTCCAGAAAAGCCACCAGAAGATAGAGCACGAAGTTCGTCGTCAGCGCGAAGCCCATAAGGCTCAAGCTCGCGCAGACATTTCCCAGAATCAGCATCTTCCTTCTTCCGTGCCTGTCTGCGAGCGCCCCCAGAGGTATGCTGAGCGCGACCAGGGTGAGGCCCATGACCGACCCGACTACGCCCGTCAGCGTGGGAGCCAGGCCCTGAACGTTCGGCAGGAAGTAGGACAGGTCGGTGTAGATGAACCCGATCGCGACGTTCGGGATGAAGCTGAGGTAGATCAGCAGCTTTGCCTGCCGTGGAATCCCCTCGTAGTCGCTGAACAACCTACGCCCGCATCATGGGCAAATCAATCAGTATAAACGCAAAGAAGTGGGCCGCATCCCCCTGCGATGCCAGAGAACCGGGTCAGACCCACTGTCGGGGTCGACGTCGGCGGGACGTTCACAGACATCGTCATCGGGGACGCCGGCGGTCTGTCGGTCCTGAAGCTCCCGACAACGGCCGACCCATCGAAGGCCGTCCTCCGCGGCCTGCGCAGGCTCGGACCGAGAGTCAGGAGCGCTTCCCTGATATCGCACGCCACGACCCTGGCGACCAACGCCCTCCTCACTCGCACCGGCCTGGCTCGCACCGCGCTCGTGACCAACGAGGGTTTCAGGGACGTCCTGGAGATAGGAAGGCAGAGGCGCCCCGAGCTCTATTCGCTCGACACAAGGAGGCCGGCCCCCCTCGTGGAGAGGCACGACAGGCTCACGGTCGGATGCAGGACTGGGGCTGACGGCTCGGAGATATCGCCGCTGGACGTAGCCGAGGCCGGCTCGCTCGCGTGTCGAATAGCGAAGGAGGGGTACGAGTCGGTGGCGGTCTGCTTCCTCAATTCATACCTCGACGGCGCCCATGAGGAGGGGATGCGGGATGCCCTCCGAGAGGCCGGGTTCCGCGGGCACGTCAGCATCTCAAGCGAGGTCGACCCTGAGTACAGGGAGTACGAGCGGTTCTCGACCACGGTAGTCAACGCGGTCCTCTCCCCCCTGATGACAGGGTACCTCTCGTCGCTTTCCGCCTCCCTCCGCCGTTCTCGGGTCCGCGCCCCCGTGTATGTCATGAACTCGGACGGGGGAGCCAGCACCATCTCCTATGCCTCGTCCCGCCCGGTCGTCGCGATCGAGTCAGGCCCCGCGGCAGGGGTCGTGGCCTCCAAGCTGCTCGCCAGGGACCTCTCGCTCGGGAAGGTCCTGACTTTCGACATGGGTGGGACCACCGCGAAGGCAGGCACAGTGATCAACGGAGAGCCTGACATAGTGAGCGAGTTCGAGGCCGCAGGTAGGACGCACAGCGGGAAGTCGATCAGGGGGAGCGGCTATCCTGTCAGGGGGCAGTTCATCGACCTCGCAGAGGTGAGCGCAGGGGGCGGCACTGTGGCCTGGGTCGACGAGGCCGGGGAACTGAAGGCGGGACCGCGAAGCGCAGGCTCCCACCCCGGCCCCGCCTGCTACGGCCTGGGCGGCACCGAGCCCACAGTGACAGACGCCAACGTCGTCCTTGGAAGGCTCAGCCCGACCTCCCTCCTCGGCGGGGCCATGCGCATCCGCCACGATCTTGCCCTCCGCTCCATAAGGAAGCTGTCGAAGAAGCTCGGCCTCGACCTGGCCGGGGCGGCCGTCGGGACTCTTAGGCTCGTCAACGACAGCATGACGAAGGCTATCTCGAAGGTGACCGTGGAAAGGGGTCGAGACCCCGGGGACTTCGCCATGGTCGCCTTCGGCGGGGCGGGACCGCTGCACGCCTGCGACCTGGCCGAGGAGATGGGGATCGGAGAGGTCATCGTCCCCGTCCATGCCGGCCTCTTCTCCGCCTACGGCCTCCTGGCAGGGGAGCTCACGCGGACCTTCGTCGCCCCGGTCATGGAAGCCGGGCCTCTGCTCGAGCCGCGCTTCGCAGAGCTCGAGGCGGCCGCGTCCAGGGAGATGCACAGGGAGGGCTTCAGGCGGTTCACCCTCGACCGCTTCGTGGAGTGCAGGTACCTCGGTCAGTCCCACGAGCTGCTCCTCCCGTTCGAGGGAGAAACCTCCGCCCGCGACGCGTTCGACAGGCGCCATAGGGAGCTCTACGGCTACTCCCTCCCTGACAGGATGGAAGCGGTCAACATCAGGGTGAGGGCCACGGTACAGAAGGGTTCGGTCGCCCCCCTGAGGTCTCAGCCCGCCCGTCGGCCCGCTCCTCCCTCCGAGAGGGGTGCCTGGATAGGCGGTGATCGCGTCCGGACCGGCGTGTTCACACGGGAAACTCTCAGGCCGGGAGACTCCGGGCGGGGCCCATGCATAATCGAGGAGTACGACTCGACTCTGATGGTGAACCCTTCCTGGAGCTGGACGGCGGAGAGCTACGGGACGAGGCTGACGAGATGAGCTCCGACAAGGTGACTCTGCAGATCATCAGCAACTCTCTCCTCTACGCCAGCGAGGAGATGGGAATCGCCCTGCGCAACTCCGCCTATTCTCCGAACATCAAGGAGAGGATGGACCATTCCGCCGCGGTCTTCGACCCAGAGGGGAGGCTCCTCGCGCAGGCGGAGCACATCCCGGTCCACCTCGGCTCCCTCCCCTGGGGCCTGAAGAACCTGATTGACTTCTGCGCCCGCGAGGGCATCAGGCTCGAACCTGACTCCATGGTGGTCTCCAACGACCCGTACCTGACGGGGACGCACCTGAACGACGTCACCCTCATGGCCCCCATACACCACCGTGGGGAGCTGGTCGCGTTCGCGGTCAACAAGGCGCACCACGCGGACGTCGGGGGCGCAGTCCCGGGGAGCATCTCGATGGACGCTAGGACCCTCGAAGACGAGGGGTACGTGCTCGCTCCGTCCGTCCTCTGGAGGAGGGGGGCCTTCGACGAATCCGTCGTCGAGCGGTTCGCCTCAGCGTCCAGGACGCCGAACGAGCGCAGGGGGGACCTGAAGGCGCAGGTGGCGGCAAACGTCTCCGGCGCCAGGCGGGTCAGGGAGGTCATAGACAGGTACGGAATCGACGCCTTCCAGCTCTCCGCAGACCACTCCTTCAAGCATGCCGAGGCGCTCACGCGGGCGAGGCTGGCAGGGTTCAGTCGGGGGACGTACCGCGCATCCGACTGGCTGGAGGGTCCCGCAGGGGAAGACCTGGAGCTGAGGGTGGGAGTGACGATCTCGGCCTCGGGGGTCGTCGTGGATTACGCCGGCACCTCCAAGGAGGTCGACTATCCGCTCAACGCTGTCTTCGGGGTGACGATCTCTGGCGTCTACTTCGTATTCCGGTGCGTGCTCGGGGATGACATACCTGCGAACCACGGAGCATTCTCGGCCCTGAGAGTAAGCGCGCCGCGGAGCACGGTCGTCAACCCCACCCGTCCCCACCCGGTCGGCGGGGGGAACGTCGAGACAAGCCAGCGGAACGCAGACGTAGTGTTCCGGGCGCTCGCCTCTGCGACCCCTGGCCGCGTCCCTGCAGCCGCAGGGGGGTCCATGAACAACGTGATGATCGGCGGCGAGGCTCGGGGGGCCCCGTGGGCATTCTACGAGACCATCGGCGTCGGCCTCGGCGGGGGCGCGAGGGCAGACGGGATAGACGGGATTCAGGCGAACATGACCAACACCCTGAACACCCCCATCGAAGCGATCGAGCGGACCCTCCCTCTCAGGATGGTGCGCTACGAATTCAGGCCGGACAGCTCGGGGGCTGGGAGGTTCAGGGGCGGTTCGGGGCTCGTGAGGGCGTATCAGGCATTGGCTGACGGGACCACCTTCACCGTACTGGCCGACAGGCACAGGCACCGGCCCTGGGGGCTCGAGGGCGGAGGCCCAGGGAGCGGCACGTCTGTGACGGTCGTGAGGAGCGGGAGGCGTGCCGAGGTACCTGCAAAATCGACTCTGGACCTTGCAGCCGGCGATGTCGTGGAGGTCATGACCGCCGGGGGCGGAGGCTACGGCGCCCCCACAGCGAGGAGCAGGTCGATGATTAGGAAGGACGTCCGCAACGGCCTCCTGACCGAAGCGAAGGCGATGTCAGACTACCGCCGGGCCGCACCCTGACCTCTTGGCGCGGTGCCGCCCCTCTCCTTCGCCTCCCTGAGCGTCCTCTCCAGCCAGGGAAGCGCTTCGGTGACGAACGAAGGGCCATGGTGGGCGAGGAAGTCGAGGGGTCCGGGGGTGACGAACACGTTGCCCGACTTCACTGCGCGCAGCCCTCCCCACTTCCTCGACTCGAAGAGCCGTGCCACTGCGGCGTCCCTTCCACCCGAGTACATCTTCGGCTCATAGACGATCAGGTCGGGGTCCTGGGCGGCCACCCAACCCGGGTCAGGGGTGAGCCACTCGGACGGGGCGTCGCAGTAGACGTGCGAGCTCCCGAGGAATCTGAAGGCGTCCGTGATGTAGCTGTAGGCGCCGAAGCTCACCGCGCCGCCCAGGTCGATCTCGACGTAGCTTCTCAGGCCCGGCACGGCCCCCAGGCTCCCCGCCTTCCGCATCAGGTCCCCTGCAAGTCTCCTGCCGCGGTCCGCTTCGCCAGCCACGAGCCCCACCTTGACCACGAAATCCACGATGCCGGCTACGGAAACGGGGAGTTCCAGCGGGTAGACGGGGTGCTTCTTGGAGAGCTTCACGGCGAACTCCCGTTGGTACCCAGTCACAGTGAAGATCAGGTCAGGCCGTATCTCGTCCAGCACCTCGTCCCTGACAGTACTGTAGCTCCCCAGACGGCGCTTCGTCTTTGCCTCCTTCGGCCGGGCGCAGAAGGCGCTGACCCCCGCGATCTTGTCCCCCAGGCCCAGGAGAAAAAGGGTCTCCGTGGCGGCAGGGCTGAAGCTGACTATCCTGTCCGGCACCTCCGGCACGGAGACCTCCGCCCCTAGGATTTCGTTGAACAGCCTGCCCACAGACGCCTTCGGGCTCCGCTCCGCGATATGCGTTTCCGACTGTGCCCAACGTTAAATACGCAAGAGGGGCGCCGGGCCAACGCTTGGACAGGCGGAAGCTGATCACAGCCACGCTCCTCGGGGTGATCATCGCAGTGGTCAAGTCCCCGTTCACCTTCCCTGTCACCGACTACCTGATCATAGTCGAGGTCCCCATCCTGGCCCTGAGCTTCCTCCTCCTCGGCAGGGGGGGCGCGACCTACACGGGCTTCGTCAACGGGATCCTCCAGTCCGCGGTGAAGGTCACCTTCTTTCCGTACGACCTGATATTCGCGGTCTCCTACGGCGTCCTGGTCGACGTCTTCGGCACCCTGCTCGGCGTAAGGAGCCAGGGGAGGACCAACACGCGGAGGCTCGTCGCAGCGCTCACGCTGGCGAGCGCCGTCCTGGGGGTCAGCATCGCGTACGTCTTCCTGGCGCTGAACCTGAGCTCCTCCGTGGGGCTCTCCAACTACTCGACGCCAGCTCTGATCGAAGTGGTGTACGTCCCCATAGTCGCATGGGGGATCGTCAGCGGGGCGCTCGGAGGGTACATCTCGGCGAGGATCTGGGAACGGAACCTGAAGCCGAAGTTCCAGCCTCTGCAGTCCTCGGCGCCCTAAGCCTTCTGAGCCTCTGCGATCTCCCTCTCCAGCTTCCTTGTGAACCTGAAGAGGAGATAGTAGAGGGCGACGCCCAGGATCACGAAAGCTCCACCGGCTATCTCGCTGGCGAGCGTGTCGGTCACGAGGCCGCCGATGAGGACGAAGACCCCTATTGCGACTATGAGGATCGCGGCGGTCCTGGAAATGGGGCTCACCCTGACCTTCGCCGCCATCGCGGCGCCCCGAGCCTCGCCACCGGTTAAAGTGTTCCAGCGCCGGGGAACGGTTAACTGCACCCTCACCGATTAGGCGCAAGCGATGGGCACAGACACCATGCCGATATCCTGCTGCTTCGACCGTGAGTCAGAGAAGATGCTCAGGGACTTCCGCAAGGACGGCCTCAGCGGCAGGCTGGCGACCAGGATACTGCGCGTGTTCATCCCTCTCCAGGGCGCGATGTTCGGGCGCGGCGGGTTCAGGTTCTTCGTCCACCCCAGCGCCATGATCAGAGGGCTGCTCGAGGGCAAGGGGTTCAGGCTGGTCTCGAAGACCGCGGCAGGGAGGATCTGGTCCGTATTCCTCTTCGCCGCGCCCGGTGCCGACTAGGGACCGCGCGCGTCCTACCTGCGCTTGGTGCCCTTCTCCTCTTCCTTCAGAAGCCTGTAGAGCCGGAACTTGTCCGTCTCGCCGGGGGTGAGCGCGTAGCCGCAGACGCGGCACGTGACGCCCTGCCCGGTCTCCTTGAGGTCGAGGCGGCCGCACTTCGGGCACCTCATCTCGTCGCTCTGGCTCTTCATGCCCGCGACCGAGGGCGCGGGTTCGGTTCAAAAGCGTTGAACCGCCGGTGCGCAAGGAACTCCTCGGTATCAAACCATCGGCTCTAACCTCGCGACGAATTTTCGCTAGGAAAGAAAACAAAACCGTTGTATTATGTGCGCTTGCCCCTAACAGACGCCCAACTCAGGCAGAATTGTGTGGAGTTGGTGACCAGTGCATCGAGGGTTTCAGCCGCTCATGCGGCAGGCGCTTCCGTGGTCCTGGAGACCCTCCGCTCCAGGGGCAAAATGAGGGATGGAACCTGGCGGCGCCCTTCGACCTGCTGCACAGAGCCTTCGAAGCCCAGGCTGACGCTCATCCGGGCTCGATCGCGGTCCGGTTCCGCGACGACGAGCTGACCTACGAAGAGCTCGACCGGGAGGCCAATCGAATTGCAAACTGGCTCCGCTCCAAACGGGTCGGGCGGGGCGACCTGGTGGCGATCCTGCTCCCGAGGTCTCCGAAAGCGTACGCCTCCATCCTGGGCGTGCTGAAGGCTGGCGCGGCCTACGTTCCCGTAGACCCCGAGTACCCACCGGGGCGCATCCGGTACATCCTCTCTGACTCCAAAGCCGACGCCCTTGTGACCACGTCTGACCTCGTCCCCGACGGATACCGCGGGCCCGTTCTCGACCTGGCAGACGACTCCGGGCTCGACTCGCAGCCTTCGGGCCGCCCCCCTGACGCCGCCTACAGCCCTGAACCTGGAGACCTCTGCTATGTGATCTACACGTCAGGCTCCACGGGCCGGCCCAAGGGGGTGCAGGTCGAACATCGGAACGCGACACATCTGATATTCGCAGAGCGCCAGGTCTACTCCGTCTCACCCGACGACCTTGTGTGCCAGGCAGCCTCCCTCTCCTTCGACCTGTCCGTCGAGGAGATGTGGCTCGCCTTCAATTCAGGGGCCACCCTCGTGGCCTGTCCTCCAGAGCTCGCCCATGGCGGCCATGACTTCGGCCGCTTCTTGAAGGAGAACGGGATCACCGTGCTCTCGACTGTACCCACACTCCTGTCGACCATCGAGGAGGACCTCCCCTCCCTTCGCCTTCTGATTCTTGGGGGGGAGAGCTGCCCTGAATGGCTTGTGGGGCGATGGTGGAGGCCTTGGAGGCGGATAGTCAACACCTACGGCCCGACTGAGACGACGGTGATCGCGACCTACGCCGACCTCGAGCCTGGAAGGCGGGTGACCATCGGACGCCCGGTCCCTGGATACTCTGTATACATCCTTGACGGGTCGCAGAGGCCGGTCCCGGTCGGGGAAGCGGGCGAGATCTGGATCGGAGGGCCTGGGGTGGCCAGGGGCTACGTGGGCCTTGCCGAAGAAACCAAGGCGAAGTTCGTCCCAGACCCTTTCGGGGGGGACAAGGGCGGCAGGCTTTACCGCACAGGCGACCTCGGCCGTCTCAACTCCGACGGGACCATCGACTTCCTGGGGAGGGCCGACGCCCAGGTCAAGCTCAGGGGGTACCGCGTAGAGCTCTCGGAGATCGAGTCGGCCCTTGCGCGGCAGCAGGGGGTTCTCGCCGCAGCCTGTACGGTCCATGAAGCGGAGGCGAGCATGCAGCTCCTGGTCGGGTACGTGGTCCTCCGCGACGGGCACGACCTGGACGAGAAGGGCATGCGCTCGGCCCTGCGCGACTCCCTCCCAGCGTACATGGTCCCAGCGATCATAGAGAAGATCGACTCCCTCCCGAGGCTTCCCAGCGGGAAGCTCGACAGGTCGTCCCTTCCCCCTCCTCGCCCCCGCCAGGACCGGGCCAACGCAGGCCCCCCTGAAACCGAGGCTGAACGCCGGCTCCACGAGGTCTGGTCGACCCTCTTCCACCCTCAGACCGTGTCCGTGACGGACCACTTCTTCCTCGACCTGGGGGGGCATTCGCTCCTAGCCGCCAGGATGGTCTCCGGCCTTCGGAAGGACCCCGCTTTCGCCGACGTCTCCGTCGCAGACGTCTACGAATGCCCCACGATACGCTCGCTGGCGTCAAAGCTCGGCAGGGGGTCGCCCTCCGCGGCCGTCCCGGGCGCCCCTCAGGGGACCCCTCCTCGCAAGAGGAACACCGGCGGCAGTCTCGGACGGCACAGAAGCGCGGCGGTCATTCAGGCCCTTGCCCTCTACTTCCCGTTCGGATTCGGCGCGCTCGAGTGGGTGACCCCCTATCTGGTCCTCTTCGCCCTGATCATGAACGGTCACCCGTTTCTCTATGCTGCCGCCTGGGCCCTGGCAACCGCAGTCCTGGTCTTCCCGGTTCTCCTCGGCCTGGCGCTGGCCGCCAAGTGGCTGGTGCTGGGAAGGATACGGCCTGGGAGGCACGCGCTCTGGGGGGGATACTACATCAGATGGTGGTTCGTCCAGGCGCTCGTCTCTGCCCTCCCGCTGGAGTATCTTGAGGGGACCCCCCTCCTGCCGGCGGTCTACCGCCTGTTCGGGGCGAGGACCGGCAGGGACGTCCAGCTTGAGACCGACCACCTGAGGGCCTTCGACCTGATCTCGATCGGGGACGGCTCATCCATAGACGAGGACGCGTCGCTCCTGGGCTATTCGGTCGAGCAGGGCGAGCTGATCCTCGGGCCCGTGACCATTGGAAGGGGGTGCTACGTCGGGACCCGGTCGGTCGTGCAGGCGTGGTCGACCATCGAAGACGGCGGCCGACTTGAGGACCTCTCTCTCCTCCCTGGGGGAGGCCGGATTCCACGATCGGAGACCTGGGCGGGCTCGCCTGCCAGGGCGACGGCGAACGGAAGGCCCGCCCTGCCGCCACCCCCAGAGAGGGGCCCGCTTGCGAAGGCAGCCGCGACTCTGTCGTACGGCCTGCTCGTCCTGACTCTGCCCCTCCTGGTGATGGTCGCGGTCCTCCCTGGTGTCGCTGTCCTCTACGGCATCGACGTGGCTGCTCAGCCCTGGCTGTACGTGCTGGCGATACCGGCTGTCGGAGCCTCGTTCGTCGTGCTGGTGATGGCGGAGTTCGTGCTCCTGAAGTGGGCCCTGGTCGGCAGGGTCAAGCCAGGAGTCTATCCAGTTCATTCGGGCTTCTACATCAGGTACTGGATGGTCGACCTGCTGCACAGGCTCACCCTGGACCTCGTGGCTCCGATACACGCTACGACGTACGTGGCGCCCTGGTACAGGGCCCTTGGAGACAAGATAGGGCGGTCCGTCGAGCTCTCGACAGCGAGCTCGTCCGTCCCCGGTCTCCTCGAACTCGCGGACGGGGCGACAGTCGCAGACGAGGTCTCGCTGGGCTCGCCTCACACTGAGGGCGGCTGGATGACCTTGGCTCCCACGACCTTGGGCAAGAGAGCCTTCGCTGGAAACAGCGCTGTGATACCCGGAGGGACCACGATGGGAGACGCCACGCTGTGCGGGGTCCTGTCGCTCCCCCCGTCAGACGCCGCCGAGGCCGCCGCGCGAGGAAAGGCGTGGCTCGGCTCCCCGCCCATCGAACTCCCAAGGAGGCAGAGGAGTCCGGCCTTCTCCGAGGCCGCCACCTACAGCCCTACGCGGCGGGCGCGGCTGGTCAGGGGGGCGATAGAAGCGTTCAGAGTGACCCTCCCGCCGGCGGGTTTCATAGCTGTCACTTCATTCCTCCTCGGCGTCACCTTCCTGATCTGGGGGACGCTCGGGCTGGCGCCGGCGCTGCTGCTCCTCCCCTTGACCTACGCAGCAGGCTGCGGCTCTGTCGCCCTGCTCGCAGTGGCGGCCAAATGGGCCATAGTCGGGCGATACCGGCCCTTCGAGAAACCTCTCTACAGCGTGTTCATCTGGAAGCTGGAACTCGTCAACGCCCTCTATGAGTTCCTGGTGACGCCGCTCGCGCTCGAGCCGCTTCAGGGCACCCCCTTCCTCCCTGCCTACCAGCGCCTCATGGGCGCCAAGGTCGGGAGGGGCGTCTACCAGCACACTACAGGCCTCCTGGAGTGGGACCTCGTGGAAGTAGGGGACGGCGCAGCGCTGAACGAGGACTGCGTCCTACAGACCCATCTCTTCGAAGACAGGGTCCTCAAGGCGTCGTACCTCAGGGTCGGGGGCGGTTGCGACGTGGGGGCCTACTCCGTGGTCCTCTACGAGTCAGAAATGGAGGAGGGCTCGCAGCTTGACGCTCTGTCGTTGCTCATGAAGGGGGAGAGGCTGCCGGCGGCGACGTCGTGGGCTGGAATCCCGGCGCGTGCGAGGCCGAGCGAAATTGAGGTCGTCGAAGAAGTCGCTTAGGCTGGCCCTGCACCGCTCGCCGGACGAGCCCGTCCGCGGGCTGGGGTCGGTTCACGTCTGGCTCTTCGACCTTGACGCCGGAGGACAGGCCCCGGCCCGTTCACTGCTCAGCGCGGACGAGACCCACCGCGCCGAACGCATGAAGGGACGCGTCCAGAGCAGGAGGATGCTCTCCCGGTTCTCGCTCTCGAGGCAGGTCCTGGCCAACCTCACCGGGGTCGATCCCGAGGACGTCGCGTATGCCTACGGCGTCTGCGGCAAGCCGAGGATATCTTCCGCGTCGGGACGCGGCGTCGGCTTCAACATCTCGCACTCCGAGAACGTCATGGTCATGGCCGTGGGGTTCGGCTTGGATGTCGGCGTCGACGTCGAAGTCGTCGATCTGGCCAAGGGGAGCCCGGCGTTCTACCGCGCATGGACGCTTCAGGAGGCTGTCTCGAAGCTCCTCGGCGACGGGTTCGCGCGGGACGAGATGCGGGCACCCCGGAGGGACTTCGTCTCCAGGACCCTGAGGGCGGTCGTCGCCAGGCGGCAGATAATCGTGACTGTCGCAGCGGCCGAGCCTCGGGACTCACCGGATCCTTACCAGGGAGTCCTCTCGGAAGAGCCCCCGCTTCTGGGCGTACCTGCGGTAGACGGCGCCGGGAAACGAGAGGTCGGCCAGGAATAGCTCTCCGACGTATCGCTTTGCCTCGGGGTTGAGAAAGCCGAGCTTGGGAAGCCCCAGGGTCACGGTCGCATCCGCAGCGACGCACGGGTCGCCAGGCCTGCCCGTGGTGGCGTCTAGGCCCGAGGGGAGGTCGACGGCCAGAATCCGGATCTTGGATGCGTTGGCCCGCCTGATCATGCCCGCGAGCGGCTCGCGCGGGTCGCCCCTCGCGTTGTAGCCGAGGAGCGCGTCGACCAGGAGGTCCGCCGACGCGAAACCCGAGTCCGGACGGGCGAGCGTCACGCCCATCTTCTCGAGAATCGCGAGCTGCAGGGCGGGGACCTCTCTGAAGTCGCTCTTCTGTGCGGCCGGTACCAGGCTGACCCGCGCGCCCCAGTTGTGCAGGTGCCTGGCGGCGACGAGCCCGTCCCCTCCGTTGTTCCCCTTTCCGACCATGAAGGAGATCGCCTTCCCCTCCACCCTCCTTCCGAGCATCAGTCTGGCGACCCTCGCGACAGCGACGCCCGCGTTCTCCATGAGGACAGGCTCGCCGATCCCGAAATCCTCGATCGCAGTCCTGTCAAACTCTGCCATCTCCTCAGCGGTGAGGTAGACGAACCCACCCTTGGACCTCAAGCCGGCCTGCTCGCGCTCCTAGGATATTTCAGCCTAGTTGGGATTCCGAATGCGCGTTAACGCAATTGCTGTCTTTCGGGCCGGGTTTTCGTTCGGGGATACTAACGCAATTACTGACCAAAGGCGTGTCGGAGTCTACCTTCTAACGAATTAATTGTCCAACGGGGGGCCTAAACTTGCCCGTCACGCTCACGGTGTACCAACAGCCGCAGGCCGTCCACAACGGGTGCAGAACCGAGTCCCCGGAACGAGCATCTGTCCACAATTCTCACAATACCTCAATGCTCCAGTGAGTCGGAGCTCCTGCATAAGGTATGCTCCAAGGTTTGACAAGTTGTTCGGGTAGATAGAGATCAATCGTAGGCCGTGACTTCGGTAGTAGCTAGCCTTCTTGGCCATCTTATCCCCGTAGCTTCTCTCTGTGTATGCCAATCCCCAATACTCGACATAGGCATTGAACTGGGGCAGGTAGAAGTCGGACTTGTATTCGATCCTCTTGATTAGGAACCCGCCCATGAGAGGGGGCTCGTACTGGTACGCAATTCCGTTTCTCGTGAACCAGTCGGCGATAATCGCTTCCGTCTTGCTTCTCACTCGCTCACCTCGTAGCGTGATAGAGGGGGTTCCGTACTCCTGTTTTGACTCAATCCCGAAGAACCGCCTAAGACGATACCTGTTGTAGCTAGCTCTGCGGCGCTCTCTGTACTTCGCATACGCACGCTTCTGACCCCAGGTTCGCTTTGGCCCGAAGAGCTTCTTCATGAGTTTAGAGCGTGCCGTGTATGCACTGATCAGGACCCATGATTTATTCGATTGCAGAGAAACGACCTCAAAGGTCAAAACTGCGCGTTCGCGTTACGAGACGCCACCGTGCGATTACCCGAAAAGTGCCTCTCTGGCACCTTCGGACTCGATGGTCATGTAGTTAGGATAATCCTCTTTCACCTTCAAGACCGCGGCATTGTAAAGGTCGTCAACCGTTCTGGTGAGCCCCAGGCCTTCCAAGAACGCCTGCACCACCTCTCTGCTCCGAAAGTAAGCGTGCAACATGTCTTGAATCGAGAAAAGTGGCTCCGGACTCCCAACCGCCATTTGGTGCTTGGCAAGGTTCACAATGTCGATGGCGTCCTGTTCGTTCTTGACTACCGTAAGCATCCCAGCATCAAGCGGCTCAAAACCTAGCCTCTCCCAGTGTGGTCTAAGCCTAGCATATGCGCTCCCTAGCGGGAGCCGATCTACTGGCCTGCCAATCCTCCTCCCTAGAAGTTTCAGGATTGATTCGTAGCGGAGACCTACCATGTAGATCACCGTCCTTGTTTCGACACTCAGGCTCATGAACTCCGGGTGTATGTACTTGAAAGGCCTGTACAGAGGCTCGTACTGACTGAGGGTAAAGGGTGGTACGAAGCTCAAGGAGTCCTTGTAACGCATGAAACGAACATTCGCAATGTTTGTTGTTTCTGTTCGAGCCTCCAGTCGGCTAATCTCAAGTATTGAGCCCAACCGATCCTCATGCCACAATGATGCCACCCGCGAAACATCAGATCCAGATACCTTCGGGCTTGACATGTTGGCCCTTCCATTATCGGACTGACAAAGCGTATTTAACGAACTGGTGAATGGAGATCAAAGGGCAGGCGACGATGAAGATAGGGGGAGACGTAATCAAGCGAGGTATCCCAAGAACCAGGCCCAGGGAAACAAGCATTGGACGAAGGTACACCAGGAGTGCGGTAGAGAAGATCTACAATACCGTGGAATTGAGAGCCAGAGGGGCTTTCCACACCGAGGAATTGGACGAGGTTGTGAAGAGAAGCGAGCAGGTTGTAGCGTTAAGCTCTGCCAACGCGCAGAAATATGCACTAGAGAGGCACATGAGGGTTCTCTCTGAAACAAACAAACGCGCAGAGTGGTTGAACCAGACCGCAAGCGGAACCGCGGTCCATGGGGGTGCACAAGGAGTGGGGGTCGGGGTCGCTCGGAAGAAGGAAAGAACACCTATCGACCCTGACCGGAGTTTCAGAGCAATCTAGAGCTCGCGACTAGAGCCGGACAGTTTCATCTGCCCCTCTCTCTACCCCATGCCGACACTAGGGCGACTGTTCATAACTGCAACAGGGGAATTCTGTTTCCCAATGGACCCTCCAAACTTCCGCCCAACCTCAAGCACTTCGAAGGCGTGTCACTACTGCCTCCACATGGTCAGTATTGACCGCTGGGCTACGTGTGCCAAGTACGAGTGTAGGACATATCTGAACGCCGTATGTAACTCATTCGAGGTTTTGGGCGACAGAGACCATCCAACCCCCACGCCCGAACAGTTGAAGCGGTTGAACGAGCCCTGGATTCAGTACCCTAGGTACTCCTTCCGGCGAAGCCCGCTAATGACACGAGGCCTAGAGCCTAGGCATCAGCCTGGGGGTCCGCTTGACACGGTACTTCGGATCACGTTTCGCCCTTTCTCGTTCGGCCTCCGACAAATCTGAATGCAATCCAGCTTTGTTCTCCACGTGTAGCTCTTCTCTTCCCCTCGTGGCGTGGATGTCATAGTGCTTCGAGTGGTCATTGCCGACATACTTCACCGTGTAGCCTTGTGCCATGAGGTCTGCCATTGTAACGTTCTCGCCCACTTTGCCAGCTTCATTGTCGAGCTTACCGTTCAGACTGCGGATAGACTTCCGAGTACTTCTCATCAAATCTTCGATTGGGTCTCCCATGAAAGCATCTGAACGCTCACGAGCTCTTAAGGATTGGCCGCGTTTTCAGGAGGTGGAGATCGTGAAAGTGATTCTCGAGGTAACGTCAGGGTGACTAAGGGTTAAGAGCTTGACTCGCCAACTCTAATCGGCGTGACAAGAGAAGCTACGCAGGATCCAGTACATTACTCGGATTGGCTAACTCTCCTGGGCTTTCAGGGGGAGGCAGAGGCGCAACAGCATGTCCAGGGCCAAGGAGTGGTTCAGATAACCACAGCCGACGAGTGGCTGAGCCAAATCAAAGCTGCTCGAGACGCCGTATCGAAGCTGACAGGACGGTTGACTGTCCAGCCATCAGTAAAGGAGTTCGGTCCTGAGTTTGACGCACGATTCACTCAACTCAAGTCCGACCCCACATTCCCGGAACACCTGATCGGCATGAAGAGCAATAGATTCGCCATGGTTGAGCTTGCTAAGCTGCACTGCTTCCAGCTAAACGTCAACATGGAGTACGTCGATTCACTTGTTGCGCGAGCTCCAGAACCTTCAGATCTGCCTGAGACAGTCAAGTTCTGTCTACCTACAAGAGATGAAGTCGGAAAGACTGCAGTGATTGCATCATTCAACCCTAACACAAACACCTTTGCGGCAGTAACCCAGAACCTAGACTTCAGGGTCGCTGGTCAGATGCAGGGTGAGGACCCCATCACTCACAGGGCTTTCTCGGGTTTCATCTACGGTGGTGGCTTGCCCCAAATGTCGGTGGTGGAGTACAAGGGGATGTTCATACTGAAGAACGGATATCACCGAGCAGTGGCTCTTCTCAGGAAGAAACACGAGTTTCTCCCCTGCCTACTCCTATCGACCGACGGCTTTCAGTTCACCGGTGGTCAAGCTCAAGGTTTCATGCCCATTGATACGATTATGTCCGACAGGAGCCCGGTTCTTGCAGACTTCCTGTCGCCTGCAGCTATCCTCGTGGCAAGGAGGAGATTGCGGCTGATGATTACGGTTCACTCTGAAGCTCAGATAATCCCGGTGTAGGCCTGGGCATTACCTCCAGGTGAGCGGACGGAAGCTAGGGGACGCGGTGGACTGGGAATCGCAATGACTGCGGTCTGAATGTTCGTCTCCACTCAACCATCACTCCCTCGCCATTCCACCAATCAGGCTTCTGGGCGTAACCCAACCTAACTTCTGAAGTTTCCGTCAGCTTCCTGCTCCTATAGTACCTCACACTACACTGGACGGCGAGGTAAACGGTCGGCGTTCCGAACACGGTCTGTACAGCCGAGCCCCCCGGTACCCCAGCGAGGCTGACGGGAACCGAGAATTGGACACTGCCCTTTAGACCATTATTCTGTTTGTCTATCTGAATGGTGTGGTTTACCGCAGGCGTGAGCCTTGCGGGTATGAGAGCGACCAAAACAGGCTTGAGGGCCTCCGCAGCTCCATCCCACCCGCTGTCCGCGAAATCCGTCAGCACTTCGCCAACGATTTGTTCTCTCATACTCTGAGATAGTCCAAACGCTTGGCGTATCTCGTTCTGTGGGAGCGGCTTGGGCCAGGACGGGCGGGGAAGTTTACCAGCTAGAGATGAACCACTGTGTCCCACCCTAGGGACCCTTGGGGTCCCGTAACTGATCGGATAGACACGTTTACCTCGTCCATGGCCCCTGGTTCTGAACCTCATTCCTTGGTCGCTTTGGGTAGGAATGGCACTTCGTCAATCTGCTTCATGAGTGCAATTGTCTCTCGAACTATCTCTACAATCTTCATGAATTCCTCGACGTCTGCGCCCGTGAGCTCGCGATCCTTTCGGCTCTTGAGCCACTTGTCAAGGACCTGGTACCCTCCAACGTAGAACTCCCACACATCTTGGGAGACTGAAGTGAAGTACTGGGTCTCGTTGATTGCAATCTTGCCCTGGGAGTATTCGACCTTCTCCACCAAGTTTGAACCTGTCACATCGAACCGCGTCCTAGGAGAGAGGTCCACCTTTCCTAGGTGCAGCTTAGCAAGGCGCTCTCCATACCCGACCATCTTGCTGAAAATCGATACGTCTATCGCGAATGGGATGCGCGGATAGTCACGTCGGAGCTCAGATTCGTATTTGGAACGATAGGCGGGCGAGTAGCAAACGGCGTAGGTGTAATAGAACAGGTCTTCAGGTGTCACAGTGGCCCCATACTGAACGGAGAGCCGATCTAGCAGCTGGGGATTGACGTTAGGGACCTTCTTCTCATTTTCGTAAAGGTATAGCGGCGCTTGATAGCATGTATCATACCGAGTTGATGCCTTGTGATCGGCTATCAAGTCTGTTGCAAGAAAGTCGGAGTACTGGCCTGGCAGAGGTTCTCTCCTATTGAATAGAAGTGAGACATTCTCCCTCAACATGTGATTCATCACTGACGACCTGGGTCGACAGATGAACCCGCCTCCCTTGCCAGTGTAGTAGCTGTACCTAACGTCAAACGGGTGGTACAGGATGGGAACAATCTTGTCCTTCGAGGGCCCGGAGAGAGTCAGGTCGTTCTTCACGGACGCTAATGGCCACGCCGTAGTCTCTTTCTTAATCCCGAATTTGGTTTTAGCTTCGTCTTTTTCCATCGAGGCAAGGTCCGACACTGTGTTCCAAACATCCTCGCGAGACCACTTTACCGTGACTTCGTCGTTTCCCGTGACGATCCCAGAAATATTGAGGGGGAAGATCTCTGGAATGCTCGGCGCTTCGTGGTATGGGTCACCTACTTTGGTTTCAACAGGGATGAGGTAGTACTGCGGACTTGTCGGTGAAAGCTCCTTCCACTTCACCTTTTCGAGCACAGTCCTATCCAGCCACACAAACTTGTGCTCTCTTGTGCCAAAGAGATCGGCGTACTTCACCGTGGTTCCTTTTTGCTTGGGGCTCTTGACGAAGATTGCTATCGCAACGCCCTGCTCAATGTCGAAGACATTCTCGTCGTTTCCACCTGCTGAAGTGGGGTTTCGATCTTTCCTGAAGTGTCCGTGGAGGTTTAGAATGTATATCCTGTTGAATGTGTTCATTAGAGACTGGCGTACTCCTCTGAACGTCGGATTGTCCAAGTACGAGTTGTCGGTGATGAATCCGACGACGCCCTCTCCTTCCGAGTCTATCTTCCATTGAGCGAAGCGGATGAACTTCACGTAGTCGTTGCCGATCCACTTGGTCGTCCTCTCGCCTATCGAGGCACCATCGACCTTGTAGTAGCCGTCGTCCTTCCTTCCGTCCTTCGCAGCGTACCCCTGCATCAGGTCTCGGACCCACTGCCCCCGGTTGAACGACTCGCCGGAGTAGGGAGGATTGCTGACGATAGCGAGTATCTTCTTCTTCTGCTTGATTTCGTTCGCCTTCTTGCTCTCCTCATTGAGCTCCCGAAGGTATGGTATTGGGCCGTGGGTCTCTGAGGGTTCGAGTGTATTTGTGAGGAAGACCTGCACTCTGTCTTCGTCTTTGAAGTTGTAGAACCACTTCTTCAGAATCGAAGCAAGCTTCAGGTGGGCGAAGATGTATGGCGTTATCATGACTTCGAACCCGTAGAAGTCCTTGAGGATGTGGTTCGCAATCTTCGAGTTGATCAGTCCTGACAGCTTGCGCTCTTTCAACTCACCCAGTGTGAGCAAGTAGACAAGCCAAAGGAACGTCCCTGTCCCTACCGCCGGGTCCAGCACTGTGACGCTGTCTTCCGCGAACCCTAGCTTCTTTCCGAAGTCGTCCTTGAGTATCGAATTCACTGAGTTGACAATGAAATTGATGACGGGGCGTGGCGTGTAGTACACGCCGAGATGCTTCCGCTTTTCGGGATCGTACTCCTTCAGGAAGTCCTCGTAGAAGAATGTGAACGGGTCCCTGTCTTTCTTGCCTCTCGTGTCAATCTCGGAAAGCACTTTCGGCATGTTCGAAGCGTTGAGGACCTCCACAATCTCGTCGATCACCCATGTAAGGTTCGAAGGCAGATCTGAAGCGATGCTTGTGAAGATCTTCTTGATGATGCCGATGCTGTGAGGAATCGCAGTAGAGGCGGTCTGCCGTGTCAGTGGGTCCTTGCTGTTCATTCTGGCAAGGAACAGCCCGTATGTGATGGTCTGAGAGTAAGCGTCTGCGCAGTCGTGGACAGTGATGTCGTTGATCAGCTCCTGTATGCTGCGGTAGAAGTCGGAAAGTGTAGAGGCTTCAGCGCCGGGCTTGAGATCCGCCTCGAGTTGCTGTTCCGCTAGATCTCTCAGCAGTTTTGCCTTCTTCGAGAGTTCTCTTGCTAGCTCTTCGCCTGACTCGATAGAGGGGACGTTGTACGTGACGAATGAGTCCATCATCTTTCCGAAATTATCCATCCGGTTCAAGAAGTTGGGGAACGCTGAGTGGCCGAGATCTGGGATGGTGAAGAGGTTGATGTCAAAAATGACCTGACTGTTCCTGATGAGTATGAAGCGACAGTAGTCGGTGAAGATGATGTTGTTGATGCTTTCCTTGTACTTCGCGATTTGAGGTCCCGCGAGCTCCTTGTCGAGGTTCTTCCCTAGTTCCTTCGTCTCAACATAACCCATCTTTGCTCCGCCGCGAAGGACCTTGAAATCGGGGGCTCCAAGCTTCGTCACTCTGTCCGGTTCGTGAATGAATTCGCACTGCGGAAGTAGCTTCTTCAAGAAGTTCTCAAATGGCGTTCTGAATGTCGCCTCGGTGTAGTCGCCCTGGGCGTAGCGTTTTCTCACCTCGGTGAAGTACTCACGATACACTGCGATGTCTTGCTTAGAGTGTGCACTCACGGCGAAGCTCCACTATCTCCAAGGCTCGAGAGTTCTTTTCTATAAAAGAGTGAGAGTGGGCAGTAAACGGGGCGGTTCCGTCTTAAATAACGAAAACGGCTCTACGGGTGGTGTCTCGCTCGATTGCTAGGAGACCTCCTTGAACACTACCTGAAGGAAAGCCTAGACAGGCAGCTAGTCGATCGTCTGCCGTTCGCGTTCTACCTCTCCCTGTTGGTGTACATCCTCTTGCAGTGGCAAGACCCTAAGTATGCATTCGGAAATGACTCCTTCATACTGACTGGGGTCTTCCTAGTCCTGTTCGTCGGGACCTCATACCGGTTCGGTAGGAGGATTTCGAAAGTGTTGGCCGATGGACTCTTCAAGTCAGACTTCAAGTCCTTCATCTCGAAGATCCGCGGTATCTACGAAGGAAAGGACTCGCTCCTTGGCGACCTCGATGCGATTGCCAATTGGAAGGCATTGGTCGTCGCCTTCCTCTGTGGCGTTTCCATCACCGGGTTCATGTCGGCCATGTTTCTGTACGTCCTGGTCTACTTCCATCCGGGGGCAGAACTTCTTGTCATCATGGTGATGTTGTCTAGTGTCTACATCTTCTACGAGGTCGCCAGGGCTCCGTTGGTCGAGAAAGACAGGGATGAGAAACAAACGGGTCCGGCGGATGTGTTCGAGGCCTACACTGTCACCAACTCACTCACTCGTCTTCCCTTCCGGTCAAAGAGCCTGCTGTATCTCGCGAGTAAGTTCATAGCACCAATAGCCCATATTGACGTGCCGAAGTTCAACTTCGAAAACTCCCTCGTGTACGAGAACGCCGAACTCTATGCCGAGCTTGAACGCATGGAGAAGTGTGAGGGGGAAACGAAGGTCTGCCTGAAGCACGAGGAGGGCATGAGTCTGACCGAGTTCAGGGTCGACGACCGTCCTTCCACC
>DAIDAO010000002.1 GCA_027310575.1 bacterium
TCTTCGAGGAGTTCGCGACCCAGGTGGAGAAGAGGAACATGACCATGTTCGCTTTCGCAAACGAGTCTCTTTCCGTAATCTCCAAGATTGCGGCCGACGGAGGGGACCCGTCGGAGCTGTACTCGATCTGGAAGGTGACGACGATCCTCAAGGAAGCGGACGCGATCACGCTCCCTTCAGGCTTCGTCGAGCAGCTGATCGAGGAGCTCTATGTGCTGGACAAGCAGCGGCTCCTGGACCACTTCCACGAGCTGGGGAACTCCCTCGTGGGCCTCCTCAAGATCTTCGCGGAGGACGTGTCGAGCCTGACCGCGCTCGCCAAAGAGTTCGGCTTCGTAGTCCCCATCAAGCGCTTCTCCCTGTCCAATGGCGTGAATGGAAACATACAGGTGGACGTCGTCGGCGCAGGGAGGAGCATCGCGACTACGGAGTGCTCAAGCGAGTTCCTGAAGGCGGTCCTGAACGGCTACGGTTATTCGGTGTCGAAAGAGGACATCCACCCCGGCGCCATAAGGCTGTGGGGTCAAAAGAGGAGCCTGCCAGCGAGCGAGCCCTTCGTGGCTCCTCCGCTCTAGAGACGAGGGGCGACCCAGCCGCCTCCTGACGGTCACGCGCGGTTCACCCCGCAACTGGGGCAGAAACGCTCCGCCTTCGGCGAGACGAATCCGCAGTACCTGCACGCCGTCATCAGCCTGCTAGACGCAACGGAAGCGAGGACCTTTGCCCTCCCTTGGACGAAATCCGTGCTGCCTAGGAACTCCGTCGCGCGGCGGAGCCTCCCTACAACGCTCGGGTGGGATTGCAGGAGCTCAACCATCGACCCGTCTCCGACGACCGATTCCGCCCCTCCGCTGGCTGCGACCAGTCCGAGCAGGAGCGACTCGAACGCGCCGTAGCGCCCCAGAACCAGGAGCGCCGCCCGGTCGGCGGACACCTAGGATTCCCGGTACCACGAGAGCAGGATCATCCTGATGGGGACCGTCAGGAGCCCGGCCGCGAACAGCGAAGCCGCGACCTGAGTGCCCGCTGCGACTGATTCGGCGAGGCTGTGATAGAGGACGTGCCTGCTCCTGACGTGCGCGAGCTCGTGGGCGACAAGCCCCTCCATGCCGACGTAGTCGAGCGCGTCCAGCGCAGGTGAACATATGACCAGAAGCGGGTCGTCGTCTCCCCCTGTGGTGAAGGCGTTCGCTTGGTCGCTCGGGGCGACATACGCCCTCGGGAGCCTCTCTAGGCCCAACACTTCCGCGCACCCCCTGACCATGGCGTCGAGCTGCGACGGCGGGCGGATTCTCACTCCGTGCTTCGACAGCCAGTCAGCCGAGCGCTCGCGGCCAGATGGGATGAGCTTCTCGACGAGATGAGGCAGGGGCTCGGTCCCCTGCAGAGCCTCCAGGCTGCTCCTGTCCAAGGCCGACGCGAAGTCTTCGACTTTCAACACGCCGTGAACTGGTGGCAGGATACGTCTGCCGCATCCGAGGCAGGAGACCCTGTCCAATCTGCTGCAGATGCCGCAGAATCGGCATATGGCTTCGGGCTCTTGGCCCAAGTCGTCGAGACCGGGGACTAAACGCCACGTGGCAGGTTTATCCCTTCTCCCTAACCCCGGCGAGAATCCGGACGGGCCGATGGAATCGTTGCCACTTCAATTCTCAGCGCTAAGAATCGTCGTCGGGTCTTAAATGAACCGCAACGGGCGATGCCTCTATGGCACTGGACCCACTCGAATGGATAGTGATCGGGGTGATCGTGGTCGTCATATTCCTGTGGGGACCCGCCAAGATTCCCGAGCTCGCAAGGTCCTTGGGGAGGGCGAAGAAGGAATTCGATAACGCAAAGAAGGAAATCGAGAACCCATCCGGCGCTCTTCTCCAGGCTGCGTCCCAGGCATCTCCGGGTCCAGCTCAGATGAGCGCAGACGACATGCTCATCCAGACGGCCAAGCGGATGGGCATCACCACGGAAGGGAAGACCAGAGAGCAGATCACGAACGAAATGGTCGCCAAGACTGCTCCGGGGAACCAAGAGACCCAGACGCAGTAGAAGGGCAGGTGCCTGTGATTGGGAGAGAAGGAGGCACCTCCCGGAAGCGGCTCTAGGGATCCCGGCAAGAGAGCGAACGCGATCCCCTTTGGTGGCACCCTGAACGGTGCCGGAGAGCACCTCGAAGGGGCGCAGGCGCAGGCCGGGATGGACCGGTCCATGAGCCTCTGGGAGCACCTCAGAGAGCTCAAGAGCAGGATCAAGATAATCGCAGCCGCATACATAGCCAGCCTGGTGTTCTGGCTCCTCATCCCTGCAGGTGCTTTCGACCCGAGCACCCTCTTCACAGGGATGTACTATCCGATGATCGCCGTCATCCTCGACAACGCGAAGAGCCTCGCGGCTGGCAAGGTGACGATCATAATGGGCTCGATGACCGCCCCCCTCGAGATCTACTTCCTCGCTTCTGCTGTGATGTCCCTGATAACTGCGAGCCCGGTCATAGGGTACGAGATCTACAAGTTCGTGGACCCTGCGCTCCGCCCGGGGGAGAAGCACGGGCTCGGCAGATTCGTGGCCGCCTTCGTCGGCCTATTCTGCGCAGGGGCTTTCATCGGCTATTTCATACTGTCACCGGCCATAATCCGGTTCATGACCTTCTTCGCGAACATCGTCGGCGCGACCGCGATAGTCGGGGCAGGGGACTACTACGGAATGGTCTTCATGGCAACCGGCGCGACTGCGATCGCATTCACAGCCCCCGCCGTGTTCCTCCTGCTCGTCAACTACGGCATACTCTCCACCGACGCCCTCGCCAAGAACAGGCTGATGTCTACCTGGGCCTGTACGTCGTAATAGCCGCCCTGACCCCTGAGCCGGTCGTCGGCCACTTCGGCATGTTCTTCCCGATAGTCGGCATGCTCGAGGTCTCGATAATTAGGCAGAAGGATGGAGAGGAACAGGGCAATCAAGAAGGGCATCCCGCTCGCGCCGCAGAAGCCGGCCTGCAGATACTGCAAGACTGAGCTGGACGCCGAGAGCGCTTTCTGCCCCGGCTGCGGCCGCTCCAAGACGTGATCGCCTTGGCTGCGGGACCGGTCAGGCCAGAACGCAAAGTCTTGGAAGATTCCCCAGGTGGAACGCCATGAAGAAGCGCACGCTCTTCACGCCGCGCCAGATCGAGGTCTTGAAACTGAGGAAGGGCGGGCTGACGCAGGACCAGGTCGCAAAGGTCCTCGGGACCACTAGAGAGAGTGTGAGCATAATCGAGAGAAACGCGTTCCACATCATAGCGGCTGCCCGCTCGACCCTGGACGCGTGCCAGTCCCTCGACGCCGGGAACACCCTGACGATACCTGAGCGGACGCCCATCTTCGACATCCCTCGCCTGGTGCTCGTGAGGGGGGACGTCCTTGGGATCAGGATGCGGACCACGGAAGACGACATCCTCGCCATCGTCAAGTCGGATGGGAGGATTAGAGGCCATCACCTGATGTCGCCGATGACTTTGGAAATCCGGCCTGACGGGAGGCTCCTGAGCAAGAGGAGGTCCGACCGGGCCGCTTCGGAGTCGTCAGACATCCTCGGAGGCTTGCCAGGGGCTCGCGGCGACGGAGCTCGGGCGCAAAGTTCCAAATACCGTTAGAACGTAAGCCATTCGACTTACGAATGCGTATAGTGGGGCAGGCAGGAAACAGAAGGCAGCGTGTTCCGAACTGACCCCCGCCCTGAGGCGCCCGCAGGCGCCTGTGGCACTTCGAAAACAGCGCAATTCGGAAGAGACGGCCTGGCGCGCGGACGTGGTCTGCGATGAACGTGGATAGTCCCACGGCTCCTCGTCCGGGTCCAGCGACCACGGCAGGGGCCCCCCTAAGGTTCGTGGCAGTCGCATCCATCATCGGAAGCGTGATCGAGTGGTACGACCTCTTCGTCTACGGCTCCCTCGTCGTCGTCCTCTCCGGGGTCTTCTTCCCCGCCAAGGACCCTTCTATCTCGGTCCTGTATGCCATCGCGGCCTTCGTCGCGGGGGCTGCAATCAGACCTCTCGGCGGGGCCGTATTCGGAAGGATCGGAGACAGAATGGGCAGAAAGCACGCCTTCCTCCTGACCGTCGTAGTGATGGGGATTGGAGCCTTCCTGACGGGCCTCCTCCCCACGTACGCCAGCGTAGGGATAATCGCGCCTGCGCTGCTCGTTACGCTGAGGCTGATTCAGGGCCTGGCGCTGGGCGGCGAAATCGGGGGCGCCACGATCTTCCTGGCAGAGCACGTCCCAGGCTCCTCAAGGGGGGCTTGGACGTCCCTCGTGCAGGCGTCTTCCGTCCTCGGGCTCCTCCTCTCCACCACCCTGGTGCTCCTCACCAGGTCTTCCATAGGGGCAGCAGCCTTCGCTGACTGGGGGTGGCGGGTGCCCTTCCTCTTCTCCGCAGTCCTCGTCGTAATCGCGGTGAGCCTCAGGCTCCGCCTGAGGGAGACGCCGCTCTTCAGCGAGCTGCTCGCGAGAAAGAGGACTTCAAAAGCCCCGATCAAAGAAGCCTTGACCGCCAGGGCGAACCTCAGACCCCTCCTGGTCGCATTGGTGGTGGTGTCAGGCTCCTCAGTGATCTGGCATACGTCGCAGTTCTACTCGTCAATCTTCATGCAGACATCGCTCAAGCTGAGCATCTCGGACTCGAGCCTGGTCACGACCTCGGCCCTGGCGCTCGGAGCGCCGTTCTTCGCTCTCTTCGGATGGCTCTCCGACCGCGTCGGGAGAAGGAGGGTGATTCTGCTGGGCAACCTCCTCTGCCTTGCCCTGATTCCCATCTACATCGAGATGAAGGCCTTTTCGAGCCCACCCGACCTCTTCGTCTTGGGGGGGCTCGTCTTCCTCCAGGTTGTGATCTCTGCGATGGTCTACGGCCCCCTTGGGGCCTACCTGGTCGAGTCCTTCCCCACGAGAGTGAGGTACACGTCCTTCGGCATCGTCTACGGCCTCGGGACAGGGGACATAGGTGACGGCACCGTGCTCATAGCTCCGGCTTTGGCCCTGGCGACGGGGAGCATCTTCGCGGGCCTGGCGTGGTCGACGGCCGTTCCGCTCGTGGCACTGTTGACCGGGATTCTATTCATGCGCGAGACAAGAGGTACTGACCTTGCATCGGACGGCGAGGCAGGACCAGCAAGCGAGAGCTCGCAGGCTCCCAAGTGAAGAAGGCGGCGGCCAGGTCTGCACGTCACCCGCTATAGTGGGGCGCGGCGACGTCTTCGGATGGCGTAAGCGGAAGCAGCCACCACCGCGGCGACCGCTGCCCCCGCTCCTGCTACCACCGTGCCGTTGAGGGCGAAACTCGCCTGCATCGCGGTCGGGGCGTCGAGGGTCACGGAGACCTGGGCGCTCGTCCTGTTGGCGCCCTGCGCCCACCCGGCGAACGCGTAGAGAAGAGAAGACGGATTGGCTTGAAGGACGAACCTGGTCCCTGCCGGAGCGTATATCGTCGTGGATGTTCCTGCCGGGACGGTCCCACTGGTGCCCGCATAGGAATAGGAGACCGCGCCGTCGCTCCCTGCGCTCAGCTGGAGCCCGGGGTTGAAGCTGACCGTCTCGACTATGGGGGAGCCGACGGTGACCGTCGCCGCCGCAGAGCCGCCCGAGTAGGAGCCCGTCCCTGTCCCGTTCCAGCCGCCGAACTGCCATCCTTGGTTCGCAGTCTGGGTGACCTGCAGCGTGCTCCCTGCGTCTGCCCAGACCGTCGTGATCCCCGCCGACCCTCCCGCTTCAGGGGTGGCCCGCGCCGTGAGCGAGTACTGGTGGCGGTATACCATGGACAACCCGGTAGAGGCTGAGGCCGTCCCGCTGGTGGTTTGGGATGTGGTCCACCTCTCTTGCGTGGTGCTCCCGGGGAGGACAGATGAAACTGACCACTGAGTTCCGGCGTCAAGGAAATAGGATGTCGAGTTGGAGATTGGCGTCGTTAGAGGATGACCGCCCTGGGTCCCGTTGAGCGCCGGCGCCGCAGGAGTGCCTCCCCCCACCACTGAGTACAGCACGGTGACGGCATACTGGTGCTGGTAGACCAAGGTAGCGGCCCCAGGCCCGGTCACAGATCCCGACGAGCCGAGCAGTACCCATCTCTCAGAAGCCGAAGAGCCAGGGAGGGTGCTGGAATAGGAGTAGCTCGACCCCGCATCAACCCAATATCCTGCCCCGCTGGCGAGCGAGACCGAGGCGCCGAACTGCACAGTCTGCACGCTCGGAGGGGCGTACCCGCTCCCACCGTCATCCACGCTATAGCCAAAACTGTACAGATACTGGTGGTAATAGGTCAGGCCAAGCTGGGCTGCTGCGTCTGCGGTGCCGCTCGCCTGCTGGCTGGTCTGCCACCTCTCGCTGGCGGAGCTTCCCGGAAGGCTGGATGAGACCTGCCAGGGGCTCCCCTTGTCGGCATAGTACGTGGTGGGGGACTGGGTCAGGGTTGCGGTCTGTGCGGCTCCGTCTAGGGTGTAGCTCAGCACAGGTGGGGCGTAGCTCGACCCCCCGCCCACGACATTGAAGCTCAGGGTGAGCGCCGCCGTGTTGAGGGCGCCTGTGATGAACCTGTAGCTGTCGGCGTACGACGTCGCGCCGTTGCTAGAGAACGACTGGAGCTGGTTCGGGCTCGAGAACGTGACGCTCTGCGTGTTCCCGAAGACCAACGCCATTGTGTTAGCGTTGAACTCGTCGGCCCACATTATGCCCGAACCCACGGGGGACTTCGCCGAATACGTCACCTCGGCCTGCGAGCCGTAGTACGCGTTGACATGGTACCACTCGGTCATGAGCCCTGTGAAGTAGCCGTTCGAGTCCGAGGCCGCCGAGAGGCCCACGAACCTCGAGCCGTGCGCAGCATAGACCTCACGGCCGGTCGTCCCAGTGTTCCAGTCCCTGACTGACATCACCACGTTCCCCCCGGAGAACGACAGAGAGAGGAGGACGTTGTCCCCGCTCGCTACGGGACCAGTGAAGTTGTCAAGGCCCCCGCCGCCCCCCGCCGGAAACACGCTGTTCTGGGCGGTGTCGAAGACTTCGAAGTTCATCGCGAACCCGGGCTGGAATCCTCCGTTGGAGTAGGGCCAGTCGTAGCTGACGCCGACCTGGTACCAGTATCCCGAGTCGGTCAGGCCGTTCAAGAGGTAGGCGGGACCGTAGCCGTCGCTGTCCACCTGGGCGACTGCCGTCACATTGTACGCGATACTGGCGAAGTCCTGGCCGTAAGTTATCCCGATCTGCTCATCGTAGACCGCCGGAGGAGGCGTAGACTGGCCGACCGCAGGGCCCAGCGGAAGGTGCGTCGGCGCGGCGTGCGCCCATTGGACAGGCGGGGACGCGCTCGCTGTACCCAGTGATCCTGCAGCGACCATCAGCAACGCGACGAGCGTCAGCAGGCAAACGTGAGCCCTCGTCATCATATTGCATGCGGGCCGCGACGGAATTACGCGTTTCCCCGAATCGCAGGACGACAGATGCATGGGCTCCCTTCGCCGCTTGGAATCGGGCGTTCACGCGAGACCGGGCCAGTCCGTGCATCTGCTCGCACTTGCACGGATGGGTGTTTAAGCTCCGAGACGGGGAAGAAACTTGAAGTCGTTTGAGAAGACTACAACTTCAATCAGTGTCCATCAGAGAACCATCGCCGCCATCCGGGCGGACAACCTACAAGCTCTTCGCTACTGTCATCATGTCGCTGCTTCTCGTCCAGCCTGTGCTGATCTTGCCAGCGGCAGCCGACAATGGACAGACATTAGTGGCCAAGTACGTCGCTGCGAGCATCACCGTGGACGGGTCACCGAGCGAGTCGTTCTGGTCGACGGTGCCTGCCAACACGGTCCAACTCGCGCCTTCGAACCAGTTCGGTGGAAAGGAGACGAGCGTCTCTATCCAGGCGGCCAACAACGGGACCTGGCTCTTCGTCTTCGCGAAGTGGAGCGACCCGACCGAGAACCGGATGCAGATGAAGGCCTTGAAGGGAGCTCAGCCAGGACAGTTCATCGCAAACAGCACCTACTACTACGGCGACCTGTTCTTCGCGAGCTGGTGGATGGGGAGCGGCACTCCCGACCAGAACCCGTTCGCGACAAGCCAGCCAGGGGCAGGTGGGAAGCCTCCAGCCGCCTGGACCGCGACAGACAAGCAGAACGTGTGGAACTGGCGTTCCTACTACACCGACATGGGCTCCCCAGGCTATCCAAACATCAAGCTATGGCCAGCGATCACCGCGGCCGAGAACTACAGCTTCGGCCCCATGAAGGGCCAGACCATCGTGGTCCCGCACTCTTGGGCGTGGGACCTCTACATGAACAAGACAGGGAACTATCTGCTTGACAACGGCATGTTCCACAGCGTCAGCTGCGTGGTACAGACCGCGAGCCCCTACACCATCTATGCCAGGGGGGTGTGGTCGAACGGCGCATGGAACCTAGAGATGGCGAGGCCGTTCATTGAGCCGGCCGCTAACCAACCCTACACCGTGTCGTTCCAGAGCGGTCAGGCCTACCAAGTGTCGTTCGCGACAGCCGACGGCGGGTCAGGCGAAGTCCAGACCACAAACTCCATCAGCCCATGGCTCAACCTCTCGATAGAAGCGCCACCTTCACAGTCGGCAGGGATCGTCGGGATCGTCAGCAATCCGCTTGTATACGGACTCGCAATCGCAGCAATCATAGTCGCAGTGGCGGCCTTGGTCCTCGTCAGGCGGTCAAGGTCGAAGAAGACAGTCAAGAGCTGAGACAGAGTGACAGGCAAGAGCAGAATCGCATCGGTGGCCGCGGGACTAGTCCTCCTCTCGATTGCGGCCACTTCCCTATTTGTTCCCGCCAAGGGACCTTCGAGCGGCGTTACTCCCACAGCCGACGCTCCGGCGACATGGCAGTCGCTCCTCTACGTGGCCGACGGCGCAGAAGGCAGGGTCTCGGTCATCAACACGACTTCCTCGAGCGTCCTTTGGCAGATAGACGTGAGGGCCAACGTCCGCGAAGCCGTCCTCGACAACTCGAGCTACGGCAGCTTCATCTATTTCACTGACGTAAGCGGAAACAACTTCATCACGCTAACGGCGCAGACGGGCGAGGTCTACGGAACATACCCAAGCGGGGCCGGCACCCTTTCGGTCGTCGAATACCCGCCAGGCGGCTACGTCTATGTCATCGCCTCAAAGGACCACTCGGTCTCCGTGGCGGATTCGCGCGACCACAAGGAACTCAACAGGGACTTCCTTCACGAGGGCACCTTCCACATCGGGCAGGAGCCCCTGTATGCCGCGTTTACCCCTGACCTGAGGTTCTGGTACACAGACGCGAACGCCACTGCCGTGGGGGTCGTGCGGGTCAACGTCACGGTGGTCGCAATCGCCCCGTGGGTCGTCGACGCCAACGTCACTGCGCTAGCCCAGATCCCCATGCCCTCCACTCCGGGGCACATCGCCGTCGCAGATGGAGGGCGCGAGGTGCTGGTCGGCGTGCAGAACGGACTCATCGTCATCAACGCATCCTCCTACAAGGAGATATCAGAGGTGAAGCTCCCTGGGACCCCAGCAGGAATCCTGGCTTCGCCCAATGGAGGCTACATCTTCGCCGCGGGCCCGAGTGGGGTCTACGCCATCGACGCGGAGAACCTCAGCCTGGTGGATACGATACCGATGGCGGGGGGGGCCTATGGCCTCGCGATCTCGCCTGACGGCGGACGGCTGTACGTTTCGAACCCTTCGGCAGGGACGGTGACGGTCGTCGACACGGGGAGTCTGGACATCGTCGGCACGATTGCGGTCGGTGGGACCCCGATGGGGGTAAGCCTGTACGTCGGCGAGGGTGGGAGCAAGTGACTGTGGCCACCTCAAGGAGAGCCCTCCCGCTGGCGGCGATCCTGCTCCTGGCATTCAGCACCGCATTCGGGCTCTACGTCCCGACCGCGGCTGCCGCGACGACCTCGGATCCTGCCTCGCCGCAGGTGACAGCCTACAGGACCGGCTACCAAGTCACAGTCGATGGCTCTGGCGAAGAGCCCTTCTGGAGCAGCGTCCCGTGGACCACGCTCAGCCTCTCCCCCAGCGACAGCTTCGCCGGCGCGGTGAACCAGGTAGATGTCAAGATCGCTCACAACGACTCCTGGATCTTCGTCCTTGCGAAATGGCGGGACACGACTCAGAGCAGGCTGACTGACCCCGTCGTCAAGAACGCGTCAGGGGGCTTCATCCACAACTCGACCTACTACTATGGCGACATACTCTGGGCCCAGTGGTCGCTCTTCGGCGGAGGCTCCGAGAAGCCTAACGTGACTGCCTTCGCCCACACGCGCTTCGCCGGGACGCCAGGCTCAGGCAAGGTCGGGCTGGAGACAAACGTCTGGAGCTGGCGCTCCTACGAGGACGCCGGAGGCCCCGCCTACCCGTACCACTACTTCCCACCCCCCGTCTATACATGGGGGCCCAAGGCCGGCCAGCCTCTCGTCTTCCCATACAGCTCGGCCTACGACTCCTACCTGAACGGCAGCGCCCAGTACTTTGTTGGGACCGGCGTAATGAGAGTCGAGGCATGCGCAGCACCGTACGACGATCTGGACCCGTTCGTGGTCAGGGCCATGGGCTCGTGGTCGGACAGCTACTGGACAGTGGAATTGGCGAGGCCATTCACGTCCCCCCAGAACACGTCCAACGCTCAGTTCGACGTGCAGTTCGCGCAGGGCAACAGCTACTGGGTGGCATTTCTGGTGGCCGATGGAAACAGCGGGGAGGTCTACTCGACCAACAACGTCTCGCCTTGGGTCCGCGTCACCCTCTCTTCCCAATACGACGCGCCCGAGCAGATGGCCATCGACTCGAGCTCCGCCACTCTGCAAGCCCAGTATGTGGCCTACGCCGCTGTTGCGGTGGCTGTGGCGGCGGTGGGGGTCGCGCTGTACGTCTACCTAAGGCGAGGGAGGAGCTGAACTGGCGTTGGCTTACAGCAGGCTCACCGCCGTCGGCTCCCTCGCTGCCGCCCTGCTTCTGATTGTCTCTTCCCCCGCGGTCCAGTCTTCGCCACCGCTGCCCTGCAGCGACGGCGCGCTGCCGACCGCCTGGCCTTCGTTCAGGGGCTCCCCTGACCACACCGGGTGCGCGGTCCAAGGGATCCAGCCCCCTCTCTCGCTAGTCTGGGTCTTCTCCCCAGGAGGGGAGCCGGCCATGAAGACGTCGGTCTACATAGGCTCGTCGCCCGCGGTGGCGGACGGAAAGGTCTTCGTCGGGTCCGGGGCGGGCTACCTCTACGCGCTCGACTCCGCCAGCGGAGCCCTGGTATGGAAGTTCGCGACAGGCGGCATGATCTTCTCGTCCCCGGCGGTCGCGGGCGGCTCGGTCTTCGTCGGGTCCGACGACTCTTCCATGTACGCAGTCACCGAGTCTACGGGCATCCTCCTGTGGCGGTTCTCCACCGCCGGCCCGGTGAGGTCGTCCCCCGACGTCAGCGGAGGAGCGGTGTACTTCGGCTCCGACGACGGGGGGATCTACGCAGTGAATGCGAGCACGGGGAGCGCTCTGTGGAACTTCAAGACTGGAGGGGTAGTGAGGTCCGCTCCGACAGTGGTGTCTGGCGTCCTTTACGAGGGCTCGGACGACGGCTACCTCTACGCCCTGTCTGCCCAGGACGGGAGTCTGGTCTGGAAGTACTGGGTGGGCAACAGGATCTGGTCGGCCCCGGCGTATTCAGATGGCGCGGTGTACATTAGCTCATACTCCTACTCGGTCTACGCTGTAAACGCCTCGACCGGGGGCCTGAAGTGGAAATACACGACGAGCCAGTACATCAGGGCGTCCCCGGCGGTCGCCTACGGCATAGTCTATGTGGGCTCGGTCGACACGAATCTGTACGCCCTCAATGCGTCTGACGGGTCCCTCGTCTGGAGCTCCTCTAACACCGAGGCCTACACGTCCTCCTCCCCACTGGTCACCGGCGGGACTGTCTACGTGGCCACCTCCCTGGGGACGATCCTGGCCCTCAGCGCCATGGACGGCCGGACACTCTTCACCTACAGAATTGGGGACCTGATGCACTCTTCTCTGGCCATGGCAGGGGGGATGCTCTTCGCGTCGTCGCGCAACAACACGGTCTACGCATTCGCTCCGGGCGTGCCGTCTCCGGCGACCCAGACCCAGGCCAGGTCAACGACCACCTCGCAGTCGGCAACGGCGCAGCAGCCGAATCAGGCCAGCGGAACCGACGTCCCCCTGGCTGCGGCTGTCTTGGCCGGGGCAGCGGGGGTGGCAGGCGCTGCAGCCGTCATAGTCAGGAGGAGAGGTGCGACTTGAGGAGGAGCCTGGCTGCCTTGGCGTATTCAGCCTTGGTCCTAGCGCTACTGACCGGAGGCGCCGTCGCGTCCGCCCAGGCTGCCCCTGACTGGAGCAGCGTCCCCCAAGTGACTATCACCACCACGGACGGCCCGGCTGCAGAGACCTTCACGCTTCAGGGGGCTAGGGTCGGCGACCAGGTGTTCTTCAGGGTCCAGTTCAATTACACCGGGGCGAATAACGCGGGCCTCGTCTTCTTCGCGATAGAGCTCGGCCGAAGCATGAACGTGACCACACCAATGTCCGAAGGCGACGAGATGATGATAGCGTCTCAGAAGGGCCCCGACGGGAAGACGCCGGGCACTTACGACTACTATCTGAGCAGCACCGAATCTGAGCCGGACCCCATAATCCCAGGGAGCGTGACAGTCCAGTCGGTGGACGTCGTAGGGTCGCACTACGAGATGGTCTTCTCAAGGCCCATGACGACAGACAACCCGGACCAGCAGGTCCAGATCCAGACCGGCCAGCCGGTCAAGCTCGCCTTCGCCGTCAGCGAGTGGGGGCTGGAGTCGTCACACGCATACACCTGGCTCACGTACCAGATGAACGTCACGCAAGACGCCGTATCGGTGACTCCCTACCATCCCCCCAGCGGGGGAGGGCAGGTCATCGTCCCTTCTGGTGTGATGATGATAACGCCGGCCGAGGCGGCGGTCGAAGCAACCGCCATCTTCCTGTTGCTCTTTGCGGCCGTGTTCTACCTGGGGACGAGGAGGATCCCCAAGAAGGCGTAGAGACATGGACACATCGATAAAGGTCGAGACGCCTGTCAAGGTGACAGGGCAGCCGTTCAGCACCAGAAGGACGTTCATCAACGTCGGAGCCTTCGCACTCCTCAACGCGCTGGGCTGGACCCCGATTACAGGCGCGGTTATCCTCCCTCTCTTCTCCATGCTCGGGCAGATCCCCTCTACCTTCCAACTCGACTACTACTCCATCCTATTCTTCAGGGTCCTCATCTTCGCGGTCATGTTCGTGTTCTCGATAACCTCCGGGCTCGATCTGATCAGGAACCTGAAGGACGGGATGGCGGGACAGGTCAGCCAGCTCGGGAAGCAGGCGTTTGTGACGAGGCTGAGCGTCTGGCAGAGGGTGCAGCACTGGTGGCTCGCGGTATCGGTCGCGGTGCTCGCGGTCACGGGCTTCGCGCAGCTCGACCCGAACTGGGGTAGGTATCTGGTCAGCCTTTTCGGGAACGCCGCTGTGGTCTCGGATGTCCACATCGCCTCGGGGATCGCCCTCGGGATTCTGGTGCTGATTCACGGCGCATACTACGGCGCACTCGCAATCTCGAGGCTAGCCCGTCACCGTCCTCTCGGGTTCGGCCTCCTACCTACGAGGAAGGACGTCTCCGACTTCTTCCAGACCGTGAGATACGACCTGGGCATGACCAGCGAAGCTCCCGTGTTCGGCAAGTACAGCTTCATGCAGAAGTTCGACTACTGGGGGGTCTACTGGGGGATTCTGATACTGGGCATCCCGGGGCTCCTCATGTGGCTCTACGGCAGAGGGCTCTGGGGGGGCGTGGCGTACATCTTCCACACGGAGGAGGCGCTGCTCGCCATCCTGTACCTGGCGATGATACACCTGTACCACAGCCACCTGAACCCACAGACGTTCCCGATGGACACGGAGATCATTACGGGCAAAGTCCCGCTCGCACGGGCTCGCTCATATGACGACCACGCGTAACTCTCCGACAACTTACCCGCCCGCCGGCCCGGCGGAGGGACAGGCCCTCTGGTACCAGAGGTTCCGGCTGGCCGCCTATGTCAACGCGGGAGGGTCCCTGCTCTGGACCGTCCTAATCGTGCTTCCGTTTCCCCCGTTCTCGTATCTCCAGCCCATAGTCGTCGGCGGAGGCGCTGGCGTGTGGTTCGTCATGGCCTACCTGCTGCTGATCGTCGTCGGGGTGTGCGGGTTCGGCTGGCTGTCAAATACGCTCTACATACTGGAGGTCAACGAGGGCCGTGGACTCGACGGGCGCCTGATGCTACTCGGCTTCTCGCTGCTGGAGGTGGGCGTCGCAGCCACCAGCCTGCTGCTAGGCGTCGCAGGGGTCATGGGGGGCTACGCGTCGACTCTGGACGGAGCCTCCGCGGAAGCGGTCCACCACCTCCTCGCTCCGTTCGTTGCACCCACGTCGATTGCGACGCTCATTGCGGTGGGGGGTTCGGCCGGGGTAATTGTCGGAATGGCTCGCAGTACAGGGAGCTAATCTGATGGGTCTTGGTGGGCCAGATAGCTGCCTCGGCATCCTGCTGGTCTGGCTCGTCCTGACAGCCCCGGTCGCGTCAGGAAGGGAAGGCCCCGGGTCGGTCGGGGGCACCTGGCAGCCTGCCACCACATCATGGGGGTCAGGGGTCGTGGTGCCGGACGGCGCGAGGCTCGAAGGCGGCGCTGGGCTTTCATGGAAGAGCGCGACGAACATCACCGCGGTGGCGCGGCTCCCCGACATCGTCAACCCAGACGGGGCCACCTACCTGGTGCTTTCCGCCATGGCGAGCGACAGGAGCGTCTTCCAGGTGGCTGCGGGGATCTCCCCGGCGAACAGCGGCTGGGCGTCGTATTCCTGGGTCGTCAGCGAGGTCGACTCCTCCTCGCCGCTCTACATCTGGATCCTGAACGGCAGCGGTCCGAAGATGTCCCCCGGCGACACCGTGGCGATCTCGATTTCGGTGGACGAGGCCTCCGGCTGGAGGCTCTGCATAAGCGACGTGAGCACCGGCTCCACCCTGGAACGGGGGTTCCCGCAGAAATCGGCCTCCACCTTCGCCGCCGGCGACCAGGAGGTCTTCGCGTTCGAGTCCTACTCCCGGAGCGAATCGGTGTTCCACGAAATGGGGAACGCGACCCTCGTTTCAATCGCGGTCGACGGCAGGAAGGTGGTCGGCGGTACGTACCCGCATAGCGGATGGGACGCGGTCCATAATCCTCTCTTCATGGTCGGCAGCTCGAGCCCGCCCGCCTTCATCTCGATGAACCTCGAAGGCGGCAGCGCAGTCTGGAGCTACACGCACCTTTGGAGCGGGTCCGGGTGGACTTTCCCGCCCGCCTCGGTGCTGGCTACTGTGACGGTGCTGGCAGGTCTCGTGGTTCTGACCATCCTGACCGGGCTGCTCTACAGAGGCCGCCTGCGCAACAGGAGGCCCCCGGGCAGGCTTCGCTGCGGGGAGAACGGGTTTTAACAGCGCACAACAGGCTCGGCCTGACGCATGAAGAAGGAATTCGCGCTGCGCATCGGGACCAGAGGCAGCAGGCTCGCCCTCGCACAGGCGGCCATAGTGGCAGGGCTCGTCTCGCGGAGCACCTCTGGCATCCGCGTCGAGGTGGTCCCTATCAGGACGGCAGGGGACGTCTCGCAGAAGGCCGGAGCAGCCGACGCAGACCTGAAGCTCGCGTTCACCCATGGGATAGACAGGCGACTGTTGGAAGGGAAGATCGACGTGGCGGTCCACAGCCTGAAGGACGTGCCGAGCTCGATTGACGGACGGCTGACCATCGCCTCGACCCCTCCCAGGGCAGATGCCAGGGACGCTCTGGTCACGGTCTCGGGAGGGAGGCTCGCTGAGCTCCCGGCAGGCTCGGGCGTAGGCACCAGCAGCATCAGGCGCAGAGTCCAGCTGTCGAAGCTCCGCCACGGGCTGAGGGTGGTGGACATCCGCGGCAACGTCGAAACCAGGATCGAGAAAATGGAGGAGAGGGGTCTGGCAGGGGTGGTCCTCGCCGCAGCCGGGCTGCAGAGGCTGGGCCTGGCCGGCAGGGCTTCGCAGTACTTCACACCAGACGAAATGGTCCCAGCGGCCTGTCAGGGCGTCATCGCCGCAGAGGCCAGGCTCGACGACGAAAGGGTGCTGGATGTCCTGAAGAAGATCGACGACCACCGCACCCACCTCGAGAGTCTCTGTGAGAGGGCGTTCCTCCGAAGGATAGGCGGCGACTGCAACTTCCCCGTAGGTGCCTACGCTTCGGTCTCAGGAGGGAAGATGAGGGTGGTCGGCATGGTCGCGGATCAGGACGGTTCCTCGATGAGGAAGGGGTCTGGCTCAGGCGACTCCTCCGAACCGGAGAGGCTCGGGGCCGTGCTGGCGGAGAAGCTCCTGAAAAGAGAGGGCGGGTCGGCGTGAAGAGGCAGCGCGCTCCAAAGGTGGTCGTCGCCAGGTCCGCCGAGGGGAACAGGGAGCTCTCCGTCAAGCTCAAGAGCCTGGGGATGGTCCCGGTTCCGGTCGACACGGTGGAGTTCCTCGAGCCGTCCGGCTTGGCCCGCGTCGATCAGGTTCTCGCCGGCCTCTCGCGGTTCGACTGGGTCGTGATCACTTCCGCGCGTGGGGCGGCGGCGTTCGCCGACAGGCTCAGGAGGCTCGGGGTGCGTCAGGGCGCGCAGACTCCGCGCATCGCTGGAGTGGGCGAGATGACGGCGCAGCGCCTCGGGTCGGAAGGCCTAGAGGCGGACTTCGTCCCATCGGAGTACACCACCTCGGCTCTGGGGCGGGAGCTCCCGGCGGAGTTCGGGAAGAGGGTCCTGCTCCTGAGGGCCGAGAAGGCAGGGCGGGAGATGGCGGACATACTCCGGGAGCGCGGCTTCTCGGTCACGTCGGTCTCGATCTACCGGACGAGGTTCGTAAGAGGGACCTTCCGGGGCGACGTAGGGGATGCCGACGCTGTGCTCTTCGGGAGCCCGTCGGAGGTGGAGGGACTGGTCGGGCGGGTCCCTCCGGAGGCGCTCGGCCGGCTGAGGAAGACCCTCACGGCGTGCATAGGGCCGGTCACAGCGAAGGCGGCCCGGGAGGCGGGCTTCGAGCACGTCGTGATGCCGAAACTTCACACTTTTGACGCCCTTCTTGCGGAGGTCAGGAGGTCGGTGCTGGGATGAGCGGAAGGAGTGAGCCGGGGGTCCAGTCGAGGCTGAGGAGGCTCAGGGGAAGGGAGAGTGTAAGGCGCGCCCTCAGGGAGACGAAGCTCCATCCGGCCGAGCTTGTGGCCCCCATCTTCGTCCTCGACGGGAAGGGTACAGTGGAGCAGGTCAAGGAGATGCCTGGGATAAGCAGGTACTCTGCGGACAGGCTGGGCCCCCACGTGGCCAGGCTCGCCAAGGCGGGCGTCGGGGGGGTGATCCTGTTCGGCGTGCCTTCCAGGAAGGACACGATGGGGACCGGCGCCTACGCGAGGGACGGAGTGGTGCCCACGGCGGTCAGGGCGCTGCGGAAGGAGTTCCCGGACCTCATGATCATGGCAGACGTCTGCCTCTGCGAATACACCACCCACGGGCACTGCGGCGTCCTCTCGGGGGAAAAAGTCGACAATGACAGGACCCTCCCGCTGCTCGCGAAGGCCGCAGTCGAGTACGCCTCTGCGGGCGCCGACGTGGTCGCCCCTAGCGCAATGATGGATGGACAGGTGCTTGCTATCAGGAGGGCCCTAGACGGGGCAGGCCTGGGCGAGACGCTCGTGATGAGCTACTCGGCGAAGTACGCTTCCGCCTTCTACTCTCCATTCAGGTCTGCCGCGGGTTCTAAGCCCTCCTTCGGGGACAGGAAGAGCTACCAGATGGACGTGGCCAGCAGGCGGCAGGCCATGAGGGAGATAGAGGCGGACGTGAAGGAGGGGGCAGACATAGTCATGGTGAAGCCCGCCCTGGCGTTCTTGGACGTGATTTCCGAGGCGCGGAGCCGGTTCGACCTCCCGCTCGCCGCGTACAACGTGAGCGGGGAGTACTCGATGGTCAAGGCAGCCGCAGCGAAGGGGTGGCTGGACGAAAAGGCCGCGGTGTACGAGGTCCTGGTGGGGATAAAGCGGGCCGGAGCGGATCTCATTATCACGTACTTCGCCGAACAGGCGGCCATGTGGATGAAGGAAGGCTGAAGCTCGTGGTATCGACAGCGAACCCAGGTCGGTGAATTGGCAGCCGGGAGAAGCAGGTCTGACGCGCTCTACCGCAGGGCTTCAAAGGTGATGGTCGGGGGTGTCAACAGCCCCGTCCGCGCCTTCAAGGCCGTTGGGGGGACGCCGCTCTTCATCGCGCGGGGGAGGGGGCCGGCGGTGTGGGACTCGGACGGGAACCGGTACACCGACTACGTCTGCTCGTGGGGCGCGCTCATCCACGGGCATGCCGACCCGAGGGTGCTGGCCGCTGCGTCGCAGGCTGCGAGGAAGGGGACGAGCTTCGGGGCGTCGACCGAGGTTGAGGTGAGGCTGGCGGAGAAGGTCTGCTCCCTCGTCCGCTCGGTGAGGAAGGTCCGATTCGTGAATTCGGGGACTGAAGCGACCATGTCGGCGCTCAGGGTTGCCCGGGCGTACACGAAGCGGCCGGCGCTCCTCAAGTTCGACGGCTGCTATCACGGTCACGCCGACCCCTACCTCACGCAGGCCGGTTCGGGGATGGCGACCTTTGACCTCCCCGCGTCGGCCGGGGTGACCCCCGGCACCGCAGGCGACACGCTGACGGTCCCCTACAACGACGAAGGAGCGGCGGAGGACGCGTTCAGGAGGGACTCGGACAGGATCGCAGCGGTAATCGTCGAACCGATAGCAGGGAACATGGGCGTAGTCCCCCCCGAGCGCGGATTCCTGGAGAAGCTCAGAAAGCTCTGCAGCGGCAGTGGATCCGTGCTGATCTTCGACGAGGTGATCACGGGCTTCAGGGTTTCAGCCGGCGGCGCCCAGCAGCTGTACGGCGTGGAACCGGACCTGACGTGCATGGGGAAGATAATCGGAGGGGGTTTCCCGGTCGCCGCATACGGCGGGAGGATAGAGATGATGGACATGGTCAGCCCCGAAGGGCCGGTCTATCAGGCGGGGACGCTTTCGGGGAATCCTGTGGCTATGGCCGCGGGTCTTGCGGCGCTTGAGGGCCTCAGCGGGACCTCTTACAAGAAGCTGGAGAAGCTGTCGCGCCTGCTCGGCTCAGGGCTAGCCGAGGCGGCCTCGGCCGAGGGGGTGGAAGTCACCCTGAACAGGGTAGGATCGATGTTCAGCCTGTTCTTCTGCGGGGGACCGGTCAGGTCCTTCGCTGAAGCGAAGAAGTCCAAGCATGGCCTGTATCCCAAGTTCTTCTGGGGCACGCTCGGCCGGGGGGTCTACCTCCCGCCCTCCCCCTTCGAATCGAGCTTCCTCTCCCTCGCGCACAGAGAAGGTGAAGTCGACGGAACGGTCAGGGCCGCCAGGGCGGCCTTCCGTGAGCTAAGGACGGGATAGCGTCCGGAGCCGCTGCTCCGGTTCTCAAGGTTGGAAATTGTATGGGCGTTTTAAAGGGGCTCCGCACCCGAACTCGCTCGACCGGGGATGGTCACACGTCCAGGATAGACCCGAGCAAGCCGCTCTGGTACAGGAGATATAGAGGCGCCGCCTATCTGAGCACCCTGGCGGCGCTCGTCTGGACAGTAATCATAGTGCTTCCGTTCGCTCCCATGTCGTACCTCCCTCCGATAATCGTCGGGGGAGGGCCGGGGGTCTGGTTCGTCCTCGCATACGTCCTCTTCATCGTCGTCGGGCTCGGTGGGTTCGGGGCCCTCTCGGCCTTCCTTACGACGGTCGAGCTTCACGAGAACAGGACGATCGATTCACGGACGATGTGGCCCGCCCTCGCGCTCCTCTCCGTCGGGCTCGTGGGGAGCAGCCTGCTGCTGGCTGTGGCCGGCGCCATCGGCGGCTACGCGTCCACCCACCCGCTCTCGACGTCCACATCGATTGACAGCTTGCTGTCGCCCTACGTATACCCGATAACGGCGCTCGTGCTGCTGGCTGTGGCCGGCGCAGCCCTAGCGGTCCTCTCCATGGTTCGCGCTAGATGGCCCCAGTCTTGAGAAGCGGCCTCCTTGCCCGCCGGCTCCTGGTCGCCGCCGTGTGCGTGCTCCTGTTCTCAGCGTCGGTCGAGGCCTCTTCGTTGCCCGTGGCCGCCGTGTCGTCTACCCAGGCCACCTCGTCGGGCCGCTCGTACCCGACCGCCTCCTGGGCGCTCGGCGTCGTGGTTCCGGAGGGCGCCTCGCTGCAAGGAGGGTCGAAGCTGCGGTGGGAGAGCGTCAGGAACGTGACAGCGGCCTTCACTCTGCCCAACGTCACCATGCCCGACAGGATTGTGTACGCCGTGATGTCGCTCATGACAAGCGACGGCGGCGTCATGCAGGCCGCTGCCGGAATACGTCCGGACGAGGGCAGCTGGTTCGCATATTCATGGTCGATACCTGACTTCAAGTCCGTGCCGCTGATCTACCGGTGGTCGCTCAACTCGTCGGAGCCCGAAATGGCCCCCGGCGCGGACGTCACGATCTCCATCTTCCAGTCGTCCAACGTGTGGACCCTGAGGATCCAGGACGACAGCACAGGGGCCCGTGTTGAGCGTGCCTTCCTGGTCGGTGTCGGCACCTCCCTCAAGGCGGGGGACCAGGAGGTGTTCTCGCTGGAATCATACTCGCGGTTGGGGGCGACCTTCAGGGACATGGGCAACCTTACGCTGAGAAGCCTCCTGGTGGACGGCGCGAGGGTGACGGGAGGGGTCTACGCGTACGGCGACTGGGAACCCAGGCACAATCCCCTGTTCGCCGTGGGAAGCTCCGGGGTGAGCCCCCCCTCGTTCATCTCGCTCGGGCAGGGGGACGATGGCTCCTTCATCTGGGGCTATGACCTATACTGGGGAGGAAGCGGTGATTCCGTGATGGCGGTCGTGGAGACGCTCGCCCTGCTTCTGTCCGCCCTTTTCCTCGTCATAGGGGTCGTCCTCTGGAAGACGAGGAGGTCCCAGGCTTCCGGGCCAAGGCGGGGCAGCCCGCCCGCTATCGCTCCTGGTGCAGCAGAGAGCGTCTCCCCAGGTACTCGCCAAGTATCTTCTTCTGCCCCCTTCTGAGAATCTCGGCGAGCGTCGACGTGCTCACTCCCATGTCTGCCGCCAGCTCCTTGAGCCCGAGCCTCTTCGGGAAGTCGAAGAAGCCCCTCTCGAAGGCAATGGTGAGGATCTGCTCCTGCCGCGTCGTCAGGAGGTCGTTGTCCTCCAGCGTCTTCTTGAGCTTGATCTCGAACGGGATCTGATTCCTGTCCAGCGCCTCGACCAGCCCCCTGAATGACCCGTCGTTCCCCAGGACAGTCCATTGAGCCCTCTCCCCGGAACGGACCGAGACCGAGGCCAGGAAGCACTTCGATTTCGCCACCTCCTTGCATACAGTGCACCTCCTCGACACCGCAGACCCGTAGATGTGCCCGTTCTCTGACTTTATCACTTCCAGTCCCGTAAGGTCCCTGTCCCCTCGCATCGCGCCGATGAGCTCTTCCACGCGCGGCGGCTTCACCTGCACGTCGAAGATGTGCTGCATGGTGCCCCTCGACTGCATCTTCGAGTCCAGTATCTCGACCGAAGCGGAGTACCCACGGACTGCCGTCTCTATCCACTTGTGCGGCTGCGGGCCCTGGAGGATAGCTTCGAGCACGCTCGGCCGGGCCCGCCCGTCCCCTAAAAACGCGTTCTGCGCCGCCAATCGCACTCCGGTAGCGCGCCTTGGGGAAATCGTTGAACCCTAACATTATCGGGCCTCCCCCCGATCGGGCTCAGTGACTCGCCGGCGTCCCTGAATCTTAAGGGCTAATGCTTAACCAAAATCGTCCTGCCTCGGGATTCGAGGCAAGTTGGAAGTCCGCGTCGCCGAGAGGAGGGGCCTGTCGTCCCTGGTCGGGGTGTCTGTCCTTTTCATCCTGGTCCTGGCCGTGGGTTCGGTAGTCTATCTCGACACGTCGCAGCAGACGAGCGACCGGATCGACAGCCTTCAGAACCAGGTAAGCTCCCTCCAGGCGAACGGCTACGGAGCCTCGGGCAATCAGAGCTCCGGCTGGTCCGAGCAGAACTGCTCGGCCACGTCTGGCGCCGTCAGCTACACGCTCGTGGCCAAGCCGGCGCAGGTCGAGATCGCGAAGGGGGTGACATACAACGCGTGGACGTTCAACGGCACGGTGCCCGGACCCACGATCTGGGTCAGACAGTGCGAGCTCGTGCACTTCACTGTGATCAACAACGACACTATGCCGCATTCGATAGACTTCCACGCTGCCGAAGTCAACTGGGCCACCGACTACGCGCCGGTCGCGCCAGGAAAGAGCATCTCCTTCGATTTCGCCCCCGCCTACCCAGGGGTCTTCATGTACCACTGCGGCGTCCCGCCGGTACTGGAACACATTGGAAACGGGATGTATGGCGTCATTATAGTGAACGGGACGGGGCCGTTCGCCCTTCCACCCGCGCCTGGCGGCCAGTATGTGCTGACAGAAAGCGAGTTCTACCTGAACTCTCAACCCAACCCTGACGGGAGCTACAGCGGGAACTATTCGAAGATGCTAGCGGCGACGCCCGACTACGTGGTGTTCAACGGTGAGGCCTTCAGGTACCAGAGCTCACCGCTGCAGGTCAAGCCGAATCAGCTGGTCAGGCTCTACCTCTTCAACGAAGGCCCGAGCGTCTGGGAGGCGTTCCACGTGATCGGGGCGATCATGGACACGGTCTACATCGACGGAAATCCGACGAACGCGCTCTACGGCCTGCAGACGCTGAGCATACCCCCGTCAGGAGGCGCGATCGTAGACATGTACTTCAAGGACCCAGGCGGAGAGAACCCGTTCGTCTCACACGCTTTCGCGTACATGCAGAAGGGGGCTATGGGCCTGTTCCAAGTGGAGAACGGGACTGGCACGGTCTCAAGCCAGACCACGACGACCACGTCCGCGGCCGCGGGACCGGTGGTGAGCATCCTTCCGATGTCGGCGATGCAGCAGGGTTACCCCTACTACTCGCCGCAGACAGTCAAGGTGATCATCGGGGTCAACAACACCGTGACGTGGGTCAACAACGATGACGCGCCGCACACAGTGACCGCAACAGACGGCTCGTTCAATTCTGGGAACCTGAACGCGGGGCAGAGCTGGACCTTCACCTTCACCACGCCCGGGAATTACGCCTACTACTGCACGTATCATCCCTGGATGAAGGGGACGGTCATCGTGCAGGCCGCATCTGGTTGATCCTCCAACCGGTTCCGGACCCCCCTCATGCTTTAGGGACGGTCTCATCGATGAGAATCGTCTCACCCGGTTAAATCGCCTCTCTAATGGGTTAGGCCGGAAGTGACAGGGTGAAACAGCGGTGATCCCGGTCGGCGTGCGGCGGTTCTTCCGCTCGTTCGGTCCGGCCTGGATCGTGATGATCGCGGACGTCGACGCCCCCAGCATCATCACAGCCGCGACCGCGGGCGCCGCCTACGGGTACGGGCTCGCCTGGTTCTTTCTGGTCCTGACCGTCCCTCTCTTCGTCGTTCAGGAGGTCAGCGGGAGAATCGGGATAGCGACAGGGCAGGGCCTGGGGGACGTCATCAGGTCGTCCTACTCGAGGCGGGCGGCAGTGCTGGCCAGCGTGCCGATGGCCCTCGTCGACATCGTGAGCTACGTCGCCGAGTACGCAGGAATAGCGATAGGGGCCGAACTCGTGGGCGTACCCCCGATTGTCTCGATGCCCCTGGCCTACGCAGCGCACATCCTCATAATACGGAGAAGGAACTACGTCTCCATCGAGAAGGTGCTCCTGGCCATATCCACTGTCATGATCATCGCCTACGCGGGCTCGCTCTTCGTCCGCGGGTTCTCTCCTTCCACCTTCACCTACTTCAGCCCAAGCCGGTCGTACCTCTTTCTGCTTGCGGCAGGCGCCGGGGCTGTCGTGATGCCCTTCATGCTCTTCTACCAAGCCTCGGCGACAGCAGAGAAGGGTTCCGTTAGCCTGCGGGCGATGAGGATGGAGACTCTGATCGGGGCCGTGGCCAGCGAGGTCGGCATGGTCGTGATCATGATGGCGACGGCCGGCCTGGGCACTTCGATCAACTTCGCGTCCCCGAAGCAACTGTCGCAGGGCCTCACTGCCATAGCCAACTCCTATGCGCCCGTCCTTTTCGCGCTCGGGCTCGTAGCGGCGGCGTTCCTCGCCCTTGTGGTGATCTCTCTCGCGAGCTCCTGGGCAATCGTCGAGGCGATGGGATGGCAGAAAAGCAGCTTCTTCTGGGTGTACGTCGCCGAATCCGTCCCGGCGGTGGTGGTGCCGATTCTCTATCCGGACCCGCTGGCCCTGGTCCTCGGCCTGATGGTGGCGTTCGTGTTTGTGCTTGCCGGGCCGGGGATACTCATGGGCAGGATCGCTTCTGACACCCGCGTCATGGGAGGCCTCGCTTCCAAAGGCATCGCGAAGGCGGCATATTGGCTGAGCCTGGTTGGGGTTCTGAGTTTCGGGGTCGTGGCTGTACTGGCGTCCCTCTGACTGTCGGCCCGCCCATGCCCCTCCGTGGGGTTCAGGCCGAAGCTTGCTTCTTGAAGACGTAGTTCTTGGCGGCGACCGAGAAGACGAGAACCAGTGCCATCGACGCGATTCCAAGGTAGAAGATGTAGTCGAACGCCACCGATGTCGGGAACGAAACGGAGACTCCGTTCGGGAGGACCTTAGTCACCGAATAGCTGCTCATGAGGGTGGTCGCCACGACGGGACCCACGGCCCCACCTATGTTCCTCAGCATCGTGTTCAGTCCCAGGCCGGTGGCCACGTTCTCCCTCGGCAGGGAGACGCTGATCATGTTGACGATCGGGATTATGACGCCGACCGCCCCGGCCAACGACACAGCCACGGCGATCACCACATCTGTCGTGGTGGCTCTATTGAATATGAAGAGGCCGAAGCCCGCGATCGCGACCAAGCCGCCAAGGAACATCGTAGGCTTCGGACCCGCCTTCGCGGTCAGCCGCCCGAGCCCGGGCCCAGCGACGAGCATCACGACAGTCGCCGGAGCCATCGTCAGGCCCGCCGCCAGCACGTCGAGTCCGAGCCCGTACGGTGGAGGGAGTTCGGTGTAGTAGACCACCGCGAAGAAGAGCATGAACATCCCTATCCCGGAGAGAATCGCTACGCCGTTGGCTACGAGGACGTTCCTCACCCTCAGCAAGCTCAGCTGGATGAGGGGGTTGGTCCGCCTGCTCTCCGCGATGAAGAATCCCGCGGTCATCGCCACGCCTGCCGCCAGCGCCAGAAGCTCGTACCCCGAGTACCAGCCTTCGTAGGGGCCCTCCGTCAGGTAAAGGAGTATCAGAGATATCCCCACGGTCAGGAAGGCGATCGTTTCGTAGTCGACTCTTGCCCCTGTTCCAGGAGATCCTCTGGGGAGGAACCAGGCGATGATACCGAAGAAGGCGAGGCTGAGTATGAAGGCGGTGTGGAAGGCCCACTGCCACCCCAGGTACTGGACCACATACGACCCGATTATGAGTCCCATCGCCGCGCCGATGGCGAAGGTCGCGCTCACGACCCCCTGGGCGGTGGCTATCCTCTCCTTCGGGAACGTCTCCGCGATAATCGCCAGCGCAAGCGGGACTATGGCGAAACCTATCCCCTGGACTGCCCTGGCTGCTATGAGGAGGTAGATCGAGTTCGAGAAGCCTGCGGCGCCCACCCCCGCTGTGTAGAAGATGAGGGCGACGAGGAACATCCTCTTCTTGCCGTAGCTGTCACCAAGTCTGCCGAAGAGGGGGGAGACGGCGCTTCCCACTATGAGGAACCCCGAGGTTATCCAGGAGACGAGGCCTTCCGTCGTCGAGAAGTCGCTCTGGATGACAGGGATGCCAGGAATGATCATCGTCTCGACGTAGTTGAGAAGAAGGGCGACCCCGACCATGGAAAGGAGGGCCCTCAGCTGGTGGTTCGCGGTCCCCTGTCCGCCAGCGACAGGCATGGTGTCTCCTGGGTTGGATTGCAACTTCTGCCCGGCCCGGCCTCTCGGGGATATAAAGTTCCCAAGCTGAGACGGCCCTGAGGTCTCGCGAACTGGCCGGCACCGGCGCGCAGCTCCCGCGACGTGGCCGTGACCCCTGCACCGGAGAGGACATCGCCGACACCAGGCCCCCGGATCATCCAGAAGGCCGGCGGTCAGCCTGCGCTAGCGGTCTAGACCGTATTCCTTCGCTGCGTGGGCCTGAAGGTCTCTTATCTCCCTGATCTGCCTCGCCAGCCTCCTTCCGAACATGAGGTCTCTCACGCCGGCGTAGAGCCAGAGAAGGGAGACGGCCAGGCTCAGGGCGCCCAGCGCCACCAGCCCGGGGTCGACCAGGTCCACGGTCTGGGTCGTTATCCCCAGGCCGTACGGCAGCACGACAAGTTGAAGGAAGTAATTGACCGCGAAATACGCGCCCGCGACCGTGGCGATCAGGGCCAGCGTCCTGATCTTGCGCCCCCCTCGCTCCATATGCTGGATGAACTGCTCCTGAAGTTCGATCATCGAGACGTTCGGGTCCTTGTCCTCGGGCATGCCCGCCTTCATCGCTTCCTCGCCTTATAACGGATGCTCACAAGTTGTTCACTCCAGCGCAGAGAACAGCATCTTCAGTGCCGAGTCCAGACGGTTCAGCGCGTCCATCCCTCTGGGGGTGATCGAGTACATCTCGTGCCCCTCTGCAGGCTCGGACTTCACCAGCCCCCCGGCCGTCAGGAACCCCAGGTAGTCCCCCAGCCTGTCGTAAGGGAGGTTGGCGACCCGCGCCAGCCTTGAAGGGAGCAGAGGCCCGGGGGCCAGGGCCCTCAGCAGCTCCCAGCAGATCACAGTGGTGTCCCTGTTCTTCAACCGCTTTCTGCATGAAGCGGCCTGATATGAACAAGTTGAGAGCACAAGTTGTGAGCACAAGTTGTGAGTCAGCTCCTTAAGCGGACTGCAGCTGCGTACGCATGTTGGACTCTGCAGCGACTCCGGGGTGGCTGGGGTACGCCCTCGACAGAACCCATGGGCGGGTCGGGACAAGGGGGCTGGGGGACAGGGTGCTCCTCCTTGGGCGCGGGGCGGGAGACCTTTCGACCCTCATCGCCTTCGCGCTCGCGGAGGGCAGGCAGGGCCCGATCATTCTCGACGTCGACGGCTCCATCTCACCCGACGTCTGCGGCTACTTCGAGACGTACGACTACCGGTCGATGCTCTACGAGGCTTTCCACCTCGAAGGGGAGGGCGCAGTCCACGGCCAGCTCGTCGCGGCAGCGTACGCAGCCGCTCTGGACCTGACTTCCGAGGAGGAGGCGATACTCTGCGCCGCCCTGCAGAAGCTGTCCGAGCAGAACGACCTCGCCACGCCTTCGTCCCTGTTCGACGTCCTGGGCGGGGTCGAGGGGTTCAGGGGCTTCTACGTCGACAAGCTGAAGGGGAGGGTGGGCTCCCTCCGGCTGCTCGAGACCACCCGGGTGGACGCCTTCGACGAGCTGACCCGCGGAGGAGCGCTGGTGAGCTTCGCCTCAGCCCCGTATCCACAGGCTGCGGAGCTCGCGGCGGGCCTCTACATCGCCAAGCTGCTGTTCCTCTTCGGCTCGGCAGGGACGACCCCCGCCCCTCTCATGATAACCGGGGCCCACCGTCTGTTCAGGAACCCCGCCCGTCAACAGCACAGCGGACGGCTGATGGCCAGCCTCCTTGAAGTCGAGGCTCCGCTGGTCCTTTCTTCCCCGGTTCCGGCGATGCTCAACGACCGCCTGGTCGAGTCGATGGCCGTCAGGATTTACAGCAGCGAGGCATGGAACGCCCGCAGGACGTCGAAGCAGGCAGCTGCGTTGGCTTGCTCCTACACCATCTGCGACGACCGTTCAGGCGCTTCCCTCGGATTCGTCCCGAGGTTCGTCAAGCCGAAGCGCGGGCTCTCGGCCTTTCCGCACTCGGCACAGGCGCCCAACCCGGAGCTCACCAAGACGATACTGGAGGAGATCGGAAGGTTCGAATCCGCCAACAGGCAGTCAGTCGTTTCGTACCTGTCCCCTCTCTTCCTGGCAGCGGACATCGGCGCCGAGCTGGACAGGCTCCACTCCATGGGGCATCTCATCCTCGAGCCGAAGCAGGTGGGAAGCGGTCCCAAGGTCTTCTCCTACACTGTCACCGAGAGCGGGAGGCGGCTTCTGGAGGGGCTGAGGTGATGGAGCACCTCAAGACGGGCTGCTTCGCGGTGGACTCGCTCACCGACGGCGGGCTCGCGACGGGGACCGTCACCCAGATCTTCGGCGAGAAGGCCCTCGGCAAGAGCATCGTCTCGTTCCAGGCCGCCTGCTCCGTGGCCGCCTCGGGCGGGAGCGCAGTCATCCTGGACACCGAGCAGTCCTACTCAGGCTACCTCCTCCCCTACTGGCGGGAGAAGATGCCGAAGCGCTTCGGGAAGGAGTTCACTGTCGCAGAGGTGACCTTGGAGAAGGCCCCGAAGGTCTCGCCGAAGAGGAAGCCGGTCACCAGGGGGCAGCTGATTACCGCAGTCGATGCGGCCCTAAGTCAGCTCGGGGTGTCCTACTCAGACGCCCACCTCGGCGCAGCAGCAGACATCTTCTCGCCGGACTTCAGCGTCGAGCTCCCCTCGAAGGGCCCATCGGTGCTCGTCTTTCAGGTCCCGGAGGTCACCTCCCTCCTACACCTCCACGGGATAGACGCAGCGACCGAGGTCTCCAGCGGGGGGAGGGTCGAACTGAAGATGAGGCAGACCCCCACCTATCAGTCGGCCCTTCACCACATCATCCAGGAGACACGCGCGAAGCTGCTGATCTACGATTCGATCTCCGCGCCGTTCAAGGCAGCCTTCCCGAGCACCCAGGATCTCCCTGCAAGGAGCTCGGGTCTCGCGATGCTGCTCGCCCACGCCCAGCGCCTATGCGTCGAGTTCGGCATCGCGGTCTTGGTCACAAGCCATGTCTCCATCGATCCCATCAACCCCTGGGAGAGGATACCCTACGGCGGCGTCATAATCGGCCACGATGCGAAGTTCTCCCTCGAGCTCACGAGGGCCGCCGCCTCGAGGAACAAGGACGGCAACCCCTCTGCCCTCAACCCCGACGACAAGAAGGCGTGCAACAAGGCCTTCTGGGCTGCGAGGCACCCAGCTCTCGAAGAATACACCAGGTTCGCCTACGCCAAGCAGGATGACGAGGGGTTCCACTGATGGGATGGGCCCTCCTGACAGCAGCTGTACTTCTCATGCTGGTCAGCTTCGGCCTCGGACTCTGGCCCGTCTCACTCCTGTCGCTGATCTACATCGTCTACTCGATCCGCAGGCCCCGGCGGCAGAGAGCGTCCGCCCTCGGACAGGGGCCCATCCCAGGGCCCAGGCATCCGTGGAGAAGATACGCAGCGGGAGGCGCGCTCGTGCTGCTGGCCATGCTCGCGCTGGGGGGAGGCGGGACGCTCTCGCCTGCCGTGCTTCTTCTTGGGGGACTTGCCTGTCTCCTCTGGCCGCGCCTGCGCAGGAGCTTGTGGACGAACCAGGTCGTCCCGATGACGGAGTCTGTGCTCCTAAGGAGCAGGGCCTTCCCCTTCTTGTGGCACGCCCTCGCGGAGGTCAAACTCGAGGCGCAGGACCAGACCAGAGGGGTAGCCTCCATGGAGGGCAGCCTCCTCGTCTTCGCAGGTAAGGCACCCACCACCGTCCAAGTCGTGAGCGTCTATGCCTTCGGGCACAAAGAGGCCGAAATGAAGGTTGTCAAGAAGCTGAGGAGGGAGACTAGGATGCTCTCGCAGAGGGGGGCGCACATCCTCCCTCTGGATAGCTCCGAGGCTGCAAGCAGGCTTTCCCTCGAACTCGAGAGGCTGAAGCTGGGGACAGAAGACTTCGACGCCGTCTCTTCGCTCCCCTTCGACGTCATGGCGCTGCGGGTCAAGGACGGGCTGGTGGAGTCTCATCGCGCGTTCAGCATCGTCGATGCAGGAACGGCTGTTCCGTCCATACCTTCCCCCGACCTGCCACAGGAGAGGGCACCCCTTCTGGCCGAGGTCGTTGAGGAGATCGGGAAGAGGCACGGGTGGCCCGGGCCTGACGAGTATTCGCCCTTTCTGGCGGCCTTGGACGCGTCGCGCACCGAGCCCATCGCAGACAGGCTCAGGGCGAAGGGCGAAGAGGCCGGGAGGCTGACGGTCGAGACCCCGGGCGGGGCGGAAGTGAGGCTCACCAGGGCGCAGCTCAGGGCCGTGGCGAGGATCTATGGATGAGTCAGAGACGGGGTTGGCCGCGGTTTCGAGAGGGACTCGGTCTGCCGCCATTGTCGCCTTCTTGGTCTTGTAGCATGGGTCGGCGGCAGTTGGCTCGTCCTCGTGCCCTTTCACCGCCTGGCTATCCGGGTTGTTCGAAACGGTCTCAATCGTAGCTGCTCAAGGAAACGTTCATAACCACTTCAAAAATGGAAACCATGAAAGCGGACTATGCCGAAATTCAAGACGACTGCTGAAGCCCTGAAGATAGTCCACAACAAGGACCAGATCCGCAACCTGGGTATCATCGCCCATGTGGACCATGGGAAGACCACTACGTCTGACAGCCTTCTTGCTGCGACTGGCATGCTTTCTCCTTCGGTGGCCGGTCAGGCGCTCGCGCTTGATTACATGGAGCTGGAGCAGCAGCGCCAGATGACCATCAAGGCCGCGAACGTCACGTTGTACTATGAGAAGGACGGAAAGCCGTACGTCATCAATCTCATCGACACTCCAGGGCACATCGATTTCACTGGCAAAGTGACCAGGTCACTCAGGGCCGTTGACGGCGCAATCGTCGTCGTCGACGCAGTGGAGGGGATAATGACCCAGAGTGAGACGGTAACACGGCAGGCACTAGAAGAACGCGTGCGCCCCGTTCTCTACATAAACAAGGTCGATCGGCTGATCAAGGAACTCAGGCTCACTCCAGAAAGGATGCAACAGTGGGTCTCAAACATAATT
>DAIDAO010000011.1 GCA_027310575.1 bacterium
GGGGTGCTCGGCGGCAGCCTGACCAAAGGTGAGCTGAAGGTCGGGGACGAGATTGAGCTGAAGCCCGGGATGGTCGACGAGAGGAGCGGGAAGTTCGTGCCTGTCATCACGAAGGTATCGAGCCTGCAGACCGGGGCAGGCGCGACCGAGAAGGTAGGCCCTGGAGGGCTGGTCGCGGTGGGGACCCACCTCGACCCCACGTTCATCAAAGGGGACCAGATGGTCGGGAGCGTCATAGGAAGGCCGGGAACACTCCCCGACACCCTTGAGCACGTCACGCTCGATGTGGACCTCCTCGAGACCGCGGTCGGGTCAGCCGACTTGGTCAAGGTCGAGAAGGTGAAGCTGGCAGAGACCGTGAGGCTCAACCTGGGAACAGCTTCGACGCTCGCAGTCGCCACGTCTGTGAGGGGCGACGTGGTCGAGCTGGACCTCAAGAAGCCCGTGGCGATCGAGAGCGGGATGCGGGCTGCGATAAGCAGGAGGATCGCAGAGCGGTGGCGGCTCATCGGCTCCGGCGTCCTGAAGTAGGGTTGAAGCAGGTCATCTTCGACAGCAGCTTCCTCATGGCTGTGGTCGAGTCCCCGACCACCTGGTTCGAAGACATCGTCGACGCCATCGGGAGGTTCCAGCCCGTCCTCCTCGGCTGCGTCCGCGCGGAACTGGACAAGCTGGCATCAGGACAGGGGAGGAAGGCGCGGGCCGCCCGCGTGAGCCTCGACCTGGCGTCGAAGTTCTCCAGCCTGCCCTGTGGCGGGTCGAAGGTGGACGACGAGATCATGTCGGCCGCGCTCTCGTCGAAGGCGCTCGTCGCCACGGCCGACGGCGGGCTGGCCCGCTCCCTCAGGGCCGCCCACGTCCGGGTGATCTCGCTGAGGGGCGGAAGGGTCTCCGTGGAATGAGGTTTCCAGCTCGAAGCGGCGCCCGCAAAAGGGATTAAGACACTCCAGCTGTCGCCGGACCCGGATGGCGGCCATGGCCCTGGACTGCGCCAGAGAAACGAGGAGGATCGCTTCGTTCATCAGGCGCGTCGTCAGGGACGCGTCTGCGGAAGGCGTCGTCGTGGGGCTGAGCGGAGGGATCGACAGCGCGGTGACCGGGGCGCTCTGCGTGAGGGCGCTCGGCAGGGCGAAGGTGATTGGTCTGCTGATGCCCTCGGACCATACGCCCGCGGAGGACATGAAGGACGCGGAGGCGCTGGCAAGGTCATGGGGGATCAGGACGGAAGAGGTGCCCATCTCGAAGATCGCGAAGGGACTCGTGGCCTCGGCAGGCGCCGATGGGTCGAGGGTCGCGCGAGCGAACGTCGAGGCGAGAGTAAGGATGGTGATTCTCTACTACTACGCGAACTCCCTGGGGTACCTGGTCGCAGGGACTGGCGACAGGAGCGAAGAGACCCTCGGATACTTCTGCTACGATCCTCTGACCCGTGCAGTGACAACCGAAGGACTCAAGGGAATGAATGAACTCAAAGCCGGAGATACGGTGTTCTCGCTTGATCCAAGTTCATGCGCGATGGTAGAAGCGAAGGTTGACGAGGTGTTCAAGTTCGACTACGACGCAGACCTGATTCATTTCAGAGGAAGAGGGGTCGATCTCCTTGTGACCCCGAATCATCGTATGCTAGTTCAAGCATCGTCATCTTCTCCCGAAGACCCTGCCTTCTTTCGTGAAGCTGCAGAGTGCCTAAGGTTCAAGAGGATATTGATTCCGTTGGCGACCAAGTGGGCTGGCAAGGAAGGGCTCCCGCTGGCAATCAAACTGGAATTCGAACAGAATCAGGTTAGGCAGAATATCCTCATTGCGATTGAAGACATGATGTATCTCTTCGGATTGTTCATCGGAGACGGCAACGCCACCAAGGGCAGAGTGGTCACACCTGTAAAGTCGAGTCTGACCCAGCTCGAATATTCGACCGCGCACCGGGACAAATCGGGTCGATTCATGCTGCTGTCTCCCGATACGTTCAGACCACACATGAAAGAGTACCCAACCTACGAGACCTACTTCGCATTACCGGACTATACTAAGGAAGCAGCGGGAAAGCGGCTGCTGGAGATCCTGAACCGGTACAGTATTGGGTACTCTCTCACGCGAGATGTCGTAAGAATTAGCTCCAAGGCCATCTACGAACTGTTCGTTCAGTGTGGCGTTGGAGCCCACAACAAGCACATACCTCGATGGCTGCTCGACTACCCTTCGGTCTATCTGTTCTGGCTTCTTAGGGGGCTCAAAGACAGCGATGCTACCCATACGGAGGACCAGAACGCGTACTACACATCATCAGAAAGATTGAAGGATGATTTCGTGGAGCTATGCTACAAGATAGGAAGGAAAGCCACAGTCTCTGTTCGAGGACCTAGGCAATCTAAAATCAGAGGGAAGGTGGTTAGGACCGGACCTAGCTTCGAGATATGTTTTGCAAAGAAACCTCGTCTCCAGCAAGCGCTATTCAATGAACACACTTGCACGGCTAGTTATTCAGGGAAAGTGTGGTGCCCATCTGTCCCCCCTTACGAGAATCTCCTAGTTGAGCGCAATGGCAGGTATATCGTCTCCGGCAATACCAAGGGGGGAGACGGCCAGGCCGACTTCCTGCCCATAGCCCACCTCTACAAGACCCAGGTCAGAGAGCTCGGGGCGCACCTGGGGCTCCCAGGGTCTGTTGTGCAGAAGCCGGCGTCGCCGCAGCTCTGGCCCGGCCACAGGGCCTCGGACGAGCTCCCGGCAGACTATGACAAGCTAGACGTGGCCCTGCACTGCGTCTTCGACCTGAAGAAGAGCCCCGCCGAAGCCGCCTCGAAGGCGGGGCTTTCCCGGGCGGTGGTGGACAGGGTCCTCGAAATGCACAGAAGGTCGGAACACAAGAGGAAGATGCCCCCTTCGCTGGCGTGAAATGGGTCGTTTTTGTCTCATGCCAGCCAAAGATTAAAATCGCTGACTCGAAGGGGTGCCACATTCCTGATTAATTCATGTTTCAACTAGTCGAGCTCCACGATGTCGTCAGAGTCCCTCCAGACAAGTTTGGCTCCCCGCTGGAGAAGGTCGCGCTCGACCTTCTCAAGCTGAAGTACGAGAGCACGATCAACCCCGACCACGGCTACCTCGTCCTTGTCACCAAGGTGGACGTAGACAAGATCGGCAAGATCATCGCCGGGGACGGGGCCACCTATCACAGGGTGAAGTTCGAGGTGCTGTCCTTCTATCCGCTCAAGCAGGAGATTGTCGAAGGGGAGATCGTGGAGGTCACAGACTTCGGCGCCTTCGTCAGGATAGGCCCCGCGGACGCCCTGCTGCACCTGAGCCAGATAATGGACGACTACCTGACCAGCGACGTGAAGTCAGGCATCATAACCGCCTCTCAGAGCAAGCGGACCCTCCGGGTCGGGAGCAAGGTTAGGGTCAGGATAACGGCCGTGAGCCTCGGCCACGGGATCTCGATGGGGAAGATCGGGGTGACGTGCAGGCAGCCGTACCTGGGGGCCCTCGAGTGGATAGACGACGAGATCGGGAAGGCCGCCAAGGCGCGGAAGGTCGAAGAGCGGGCGGAGAAGTAGAGCGGTTTGAAGGAGCAGGCTTGCAGGAAGTGCAGGACCTTGACCACGGAGAAGGCCTGCCCGAACGACGGCTCCACCGAGCTGAGCAACGAGTGGTCGGGGCTCATAATCATAATCAACCCTGAGAAGTCGCAGGTCGCCAAGACCCTCGGTATCACCAAGCCAGGAAGGTACGCGCTCAAGGTCAGCTGAGGCCTTGCGCCGGGTGTTCAGGCTCCCCGAAGGACTCAGGTCCAGGCTGGCCGAGCCCCTGGGGAGGGTCTACACTGCAGAGGAGGTGGGCGGGGAGGAGTTCCGGAGCCTCGCGGCCTCCGCGTCGATGGTCATAACGGTCGGGGACAGGGTGACGGACACCTTGGAATCGCTCGGCCGGACCCCGGACGTCCAGGTTGTGGACGGGGTGGAGAGGAGGAGCCGCAGGATCCCCCCGAGGGTCCCGTTCGCGAGGCTGGTCAGGGTGAAGAACCCTGCGGGGACCCTCACGCTCGGCGCCATTGAGGGGGTGCGGAAGGCGCTCGGCGGGAAGAAGCCCGCCCGGGTGATGGTGGAGGGGGAGGAGGACCTGATGGCCATGCTCGCGGTCGCGATGGCGCCGGTCTCGGCAGTGGTGTTCTACGGCCAGCCTGGTGTGGGGGTCGTGGCCGTGAGGGCGAACGCGCTCTCAAAGTCCAGGAACAGGGCGCTCCTTGCGGAGATGGGGATCAAGGGCATTCAATGACCTCCAAGTTAATATCCACGACGAATTCGGGTGCGCCAGTTTGCAGATAGAGAAGAAATCCGAGTCGAAGGTCTTGGACAGGTCATACGTCGAGGTCTCGCTCGACGACAGGGCAGGCAAGGTCACCCGCAAAGAGGCCATAGCGATGGTCGCGCAGGAGATGGGGGTCGCCGCAGAGAACGTGGGCCTCGTCAGGATGGACGGCCAGTCAGGGACGACGAAGGTGAAGGGCGTTTTCTATGTGTACGGCTCCGCAGCGTCGAAGAAGAGGATCCACCTGAGGCACCTCGACGAGCGGACGCTGACCAAGGAAGAGAGGGAGAAGCTCAAGCAGGAAAGGAAGAAGGCCGCAGCCCCGGCAGCGGCGGCCGCCCCGGCTGAGGCGAAGAAGTAGAGATGTCAAAGCAGCCAGCCCCTGCGCCAGCTGCGCCCGCCCCCGCTCCCGAAGCTCCAGCCGCTCCGGTAGAGGAGAAGAAGCCTGAGAAGAAGGAGAAGCCGAAGGCGCCCAAGCGGAGGATCCAGGTCCACAAGCTGTACAAGGTCGACGGCGATTCGCTGTCGAGGCTCCGGAAGGACTGCCCGAGGTGCGGGAAGGGGTACTTCATGGCACAGCATGGGAACAGGCTGACCTGCGGGCACTGCGGATACACGACCTACACGAAGCCTCAGGCGTAGCTCGACAGCAGTTCTCTCAGCATCTTAGCCATTCCCGGCGTGAGGAAAGGCCTGAACGGGCCGAAGTACTTCTGGCCGCGCGCCTTCAGCAGGCTCGAGCGGTCCGCAGATTTCACGTAGGACTCCAGGAAGGCTTCCGCGACCTCCTTCATCGCGTCCTCCCTGACCGAGAGCTTGGCAGTGTAGAAGAGGAACTCGGCTACGTCCCACGCCCTGTCCCCGCCCGCGAAGGACTGTTCCAGGTCGGTCAGGTAGAGCCCGTCCTGCGACGCGACGACGTTGCTCGGCTTGGCGTCTCCGAGAGCGATTCCGCTCGAGTGCAGCCTCGCCATCAGGGAGCCGTACGCAGACACAGGAGCCAGCTCCTCGGAGATCCCCTTGAGGTAGGAGTTGATGATCGTGGCGAGTGTGGGACCTGTGACGAACTCCTTGACCAGGATCCTCTCCGCCGGGGCGACCGCGAGCACCGATGGGACCAGCACGCCGGCGTTCTTCAGCGCGAGCGTCATCCCGTACTCCCTGTCCATCCGCGAGACCGGCGAGGTGCTGAACCTGTTGGCAGTTGAAGCCCAGACGCCGAGCAGTGCCCACTTGAGGGACCTGACGTCCGTGTAGTTCTTGACTATCACCGACCTCTCAGCGGAAGCGTCCCTGAAGGTCAGGACCCGCGTCGTGGAATACGGTTCGCCGATGTCCTTCTCGCTCGTGGAGTAGGTCTTGAACCCGAGCAGGTGGGCGAGCGCGCCGGGGAGCGACGAGGCGTCGGGTATGACTATCCCCTGCTCCAGCCTGAGCACGGAACGAGGCTTCTCCAGCGGCGGGAACGGCGGCGGGCTCTCCCTCATCCTCCGGAGCTTGGAAAGGGCCTCCCTGCTGAACACCGAGGGACCCACCCTCCCCGCGTACCCGTGCACCGCGTACTGGGTGACGCCCCGGGTGGTGACGGAGAAGAGTGACTGAAACCGCGTGAAGGCGTCCCCTTTCATCTTCTCAGGCTCGATCCTCACGCCGTCGGGCCCTGCCCGGAGGAAGCCCCTCGGCTGGAGCGCCTCGGCGGCTGCGGCGAACCCCTCGGTGGAGATAGACCTGTTCGCATCCCCCATCGGGCACGTGTACGTGTGGACGTAGCTGTAGAGCGCAGGCGGGTACACGGACGCCCTGGTGCGGAGCTTGTCGAACAGGAAGTACTCGTATGGGACGAGTATGTGCCTAGCGAACTCGGCGTAGTCCGAGGACAGCTCCAGCAGGGCTTCGACGAGCACCCTCTTCTTGAACTCGATCTCCACGGACCTGAGGAGGCCGGGGTTCGCGATCGGCTCGTATACGTTCAGGAAGCGGCCGGCCACGAACTCCCCGAGGTATGAGGAGCGGGCGTCCTGGAGGAGCATGTCCTCGTCGACAATGAGCGCAGACGCGGGGACGGGCGAGTCGACGTACCTGTACCTCACCCCCTCGCGGAACCTTTTGGATACCACGATGAGGTCGTAGTCGGAGTCCTGGCGGGCGTACCCTGCGACCTTGGAGCCGTAGGCGCAGACGGCGGAGACCTTGGCTGACCCGACGAGGGTCGAGGCGATGGAGCTCAGGGTGTCGCGCTCGGATTCCGAGAGCCTCAACTGCGGGTCTTCTCTTTGAGCTCGGCTATCTTGGCGAGGACACCGGGGTCGAACTTGGTGCCCGCCACTACCCCCATGGGGACCTTCACCCTGTTCTCCTCGGGCCCGACCCAGCGGATCGGGAGGGTCTTGCCTATCCAGGAGTCCCCCACCTTCTTGTTGAGCGCCGGGTCGGAAAGGTCGTTCTTGAACTTCCGGCTGATCAGGGACACGAGGGACTTCTCCGAGAAGAGGAGCTTCGGGGGGACGGTCCGCTCGGCGTCCGCGTAGGAGGCCTCGTAGAGCGTCGTGGCCATCTCGTCGCTGACGACGTCCTTCGTGCTCAGCTTCCGCACGAGCTCGACGTAGTGGGTGAACTCGTGGGCCGCGACCGCCTCTATCGTCCCTTTGGTCCCATACGCGACGAGCGCAGCGGTGAACTGGACGAGTATGACGAGCTGCCCCGTGACCGTGTGCGGGATGACCCGCGCGAACAGGACCCCCATCTGCCCGTACTCGGTCCCGCTCCTCGACACAGGCAGCACAGGGTCGACGTAGTAAGGCGGGTACCGGAGCCCGCTGGCCCGCTCCACCCTCTGCACCGCGCCCTGCAGGACCTTCATCTTGAGCCTCACCTTCTTCGCCATCGCCCGGGGGAGCTTCTCCTGCGCCACCGCCTGGTCAAGGAGTATCAGCGGATCCAATCGATTCGCGACCGACCCCACGGGGATATGAACGTTAGCAGCTACTCGACGAGCTTGAAGCTCACAGGAGGGTTCCTGCGGGAGACCTCCATGAAGATCTCCGTGTGCATGACCCCCGGGATCTTCCCGATCACGTCGTAGACCGCGCGGTGGAGTTCGTCCAGGGACTGCCCCTTCAGGTTGGCTATGATGTCGAAGCGCCCAGTCACCTCCCGGATGAGCCTGACGCCGTCGATCTTCTCTATCTCCTTCAGGACCGCCTCCCTCTGTTTGGGGTCGATGTTCAGGCCTGCGAGCGCGCCCGCCCGCATGCCGAGCCTGTCCTCGTTCACCTGTACCGTGAACCTTTCGATGACCCCTCTCTTCTGGAGCCGCTTGATCCTGCTGTACATGACCGAGAGGTTGACCCCCAGCTGCTTGCTGAGCTTCGGGACTGACACCGACGCGTCGGAATAGAGGGACGACAGAATCTTCATGTCAAGGTCGTCGAGCCTCGCCAAGAGAGTAATCCGCCTCCAGCGTGCCTGCGAGATATTTCTACTTTTCAGCCGGATAGTTCTGTAGGATTGCCGGAAAGCTCGGTCGATTGCGCGATTCTAGCTTGCCTTGGCTGCTTCTTCGACCCGCTTCGCGTTGACCTGGTAGGTCTCTTCGGTGATGGTCCCCCCGCGGACGAGCTTCCGCTTCTTGGCGCCCTCTTCCTTGGTCCTGAACCCCACCCCGCGGGTGAGCAGCACGTAGTTCTTGCCTCCCCCCAGGGTGTCGCCCCTCATCGGGAAGCCCGCCTTGTCGCTCCCCCCGGTGATCATCATCTTCCCCGTCAGCCCGATGCTGGACCCGTCGAGGACGTCCCCGATCTTCCTCCCAACGAGGAACTGGGCGCTCGCATCCTTGACTTCTGAAGCCTCCGACTTGCCGGTCTTCGGGTCGGACAGAATCAGTTTGAAACTGACCATCTGGAGGGGACCAAAAGCGACCGGTAAATAAGCCTAGAACCCGTAGAGCGGGTCCGCCGGCGCCTTTATCGCGATTATCTCGTCGAGGACGGCCTTCTCGTCCGGGGTGAGCGAGCCCAAGAGCTCGGTGCGGAGGACCTTCGCCTCGTGGCTCCTCGGCATCGTGTAGATGACGTCGTTCTCCCTGACCTGGCGCCCGAGCGTCGGCCCGTCGACGGAGATGGCGACCTTGTCCCCCTGCCTCGCTTCGTTCAGCGCCTTCCCCTGGTCCTGGATCTGCTCGACCGTCCCGAGCTCGACCCCGGAGGAGGACATCAGCCTCACCTTGGGCCTGAGCCTGCCGGCGGCTATCTCGACCCCGAAGACAGCGGGGTCCCTGTTCCTGAAGAAGGCGCCTGGGATCACCTTCAGCCTGCAGGGCCTCGTAAGCGCGGAAAGCGCTGCCTTCTCGTCCGCCTCCTTCTTCGCTGCCGCCCAGTTCACGTAGTTGTCGATCACCTCGTAGATGATGGGCGAGACGAAGACCGGGCTCGCCCCCACGTACTCCTTCGCTTCTGGGAGGACCTTCGCGTCGAAGCCGAGTATGGCCCCCAGGTAGGGGTCGTGCTCGCCCACGACGTTTGCGTCGACTATGTCGTTCTTGGAGATGTCCCCGATGTCTGCCTGCCTCACCGGGACGCCCCTCTCTTCGAGCATCCTGAGGACGGCCTCCAGCCCGCCGATGCTCCCAGCCTTCACGATCACCCCCATGTTGTCTGTCTTGACGACTATGTTCGAGAGCTCCCTCTCCATCTCCGTCTTCAGGACCTGGAACTGCTTCTCAGTCTTGAACGAAGCGACCGAGGTGCCCGGGACGACCCCTCCCAGATCGGGGGAGACCAGCTTGACCCCGGCCGCTGCATAGACCGCGTCGACCGGGGTGAACTTGTCGCGCGGGTCGCGCATCTCGTCGAGGGGCTTCGGCATGAAGAGGGCCTTCACCTTCGACTTGAAGGCGCCGTCCTTCCTGACCAGGCCTATGGTGTCCCCCACGTGGAGCGAGCCCTCCGTCAGGATGACGTTGGCCGTCTCGCCGATCCCCACCTCCTCCTGCATCTCGAGTATGATCCCGCGCCCGCCGCTGAAGGCGTCGACCGCCTGCAGCCTCCCCTTGAGGAACTGCTGCGCCAGGCCGATGAGCATCGCGAGCATCTCCGGGATCCCTGCGTGGGTCCTGGCCGACACTGGGACCACGGACACCTGCTGGCGGAAGTCCTTCACCCTGTAGTAGGCATCCGACTGGAAGCCCAGGCGAGAGAGCCCGCCCACGACGTTGTAGAGCCTCTCCTCCAACTCGTCGTTCCAGGAGGGGGGCTGCTCCTTCATCAGCTGAAGCAGCTGGCCCTGGCTCCCCTTCTTCCAGCCAGCGATCATGTCTATCTTGTTCAGCGCTATGAGGAAGGGGACGTGCCGCTGCTTCAGGATGTCGATGCTCTCCAGCGTCTGGTTCTCGAGCCCCTTGAGGACGTCGACCACCAGTATCGCGATGTCGGCCGCAGACCCGCCGCGCAGCCTGAGGTTCGAGAACACGGCGTGGCCCGGCGTGTCGATCATGAGGAGACCTGGTATCTGGAGCTCGCCCCCCGCCTTGCTGAGGAGCGGGCCGCAGATCTCCTTCAGGGTCTCCATCGGGAAGAAGCTAGCGCCTATCTCCTGGGTGATCCCGCCGACCTCGCGGGCCTGCACACCCGTGCCTCTCAGGGCGTCGGCGAGTGAAGTGTTGTGAATGACCAAGCAGTTGGCCATGAAATTGTGCGTATCGTCGACTGTGAAATCGAACACCTCAAAGTCTCCTTCTTCCACTTCGAGTTCGGTCACCTGTACTGTGCAGAAGTTCGCCAGCATCTTCTCGAGGCCTTCGTTCGAGAAGGTCGGCACGGCCTGCTTCAGCCTAGTCAGCACGCCCTTGCTCAGCCGACTGTAGGGCTCAAAACTCGTCAGTTGGAAGTGCTCATCCCAGACGACGCGGTTGGTCTCTCGGATCTGACGCAGAAAGTCGCCGGGAATCGGCGTCAGCTCGAAGACCCTGTTCGTTTCGGAGGACCTCTGGCGTCGCAAAGCAGACTCCGCCTTCCTCGGCTCGCGGAAGCCTATGCATTGGTTGAATGCCGACACGAAGTTCCTCCCGCTTATGATGACTTCGCGGGCGTGAGCGTGCTTGCCGAAGTACGCCAGGCAGCCGAACCTTTGAAGCAGCATGGGCAGATGCCTCATCAGGGCCTTGCTTTCGCACCCGACGCCGATGTTCCTCCCTTCCTGGACGAATCCCTCCGCATCGTAGAAGCCCTGCAGGAATGCGGAGACAAGTCTGTCAGGCATCATCGAGACCAATTCAGGGACTCTAAGAGAGCGGGTCTTGTCGGCCATTGGATACTCGAAGGCTTCGTGCAGGAGCGCTGCGAGCGTCTTCCCTCCTCGGTGGGCGACTATGTAGGATGTGCGGCGCCACGCCTCGGACGCTCCGACCCCGAACGCCGAGTCTAGGCACTTCCTGAATTCTGAAATCAGGTCCAAAGAGATGTTCGAGAGATCGCCCGTCCCGGCGACCCCGTCGCCGTACAGGAGGCCGACCAGATACGCCAGCGACCTGAAGCCGTCCTCGCTCTTTGGGAGAGAGATCCACGGCGAGGTCTTGCCTCCAAACCGTGACCTTGAGGCGATCTTCACCTCCGCAATCCGGTCATACCCGCCTGCTTTCGTAAGGCCTAGCTCGGAGATCAGCTTGCGATATACGCTGGATCTGAAATATCGTTTCGTCAAGTGATATCTGAGACGTCCGTCTGACACCTTGCTGCCAAGCTCCTTGTACTTCCCTCCCGAAAGCTCCATGATGCGTTCTGTCAATTCCGGCGAGGGCCGAATCAGGAAGTCGTCGGAGATCCTGTCGAGAATTGCCGTTTTGATCGAGTCAAGCCCACCCTGTTCTACGTAAGTGCGGGTCGGCAGCATCAGATAGTCGCCGAGCCTGAGGCGTTCCGCTTCAACATAGGTGATGTCGCCAGCGCTGTTCATCACTAGGAACTTGTGCTCTGGAGTAGTTCTCACGGAATAACCAGCCTTCGTGCCCACCCGAACCAGCTTGTCCGCCCGAAGCTTCCAAACGTGCGAAGCAACATGAGGTGCCGCCTTTCCGTCCGGCCCCACAGATAGGAGCTTCAGCCCGCGAGCAGCGAAGGCATAGCCATCGGGTCTGGCTATTGGTTCGCCTTCCTTGAAGGTCTCGAAGACGTCTCTAGCCTCGAGAATCCTACCGTCAGCCAGCTGAATCGGTGTATCGCCGCTAACGCACTTTCCGCTGTCCACGTGCCCGAGGATTACGACTACCGGCTGCCGCAGCCTGCCCTTCTCTGACATTGCCCATCCGGCCCCTTATGATGCCCTCACCCTCGAGTCTTGCCGAAAAACGCGGCCTGCTCGTGTGTAAAGCTTTCGACCGAGTCCGACGCGTGGATTATGTTGTCCGTGTATCCGAGTCCATAGTCCCCCCTGATCGTCCCTGCGGCCGCCTCCCAGCTCCTCGTGGCCCCCACCATGCGCCTGACAGTCGCGACCGCGTCTCTCCCCGAGAGTACGGCGCCGACGACCGGGCCGGACGTGATGAACGTGACGAGCTCCCCGAAGAACGGCTTCCCCTTGTGGACGTTGTAGAACTCCTCCGCCTTGGCCTTCGACATCGTGAGCATCTGCAGGCGCTTGACGACGAACCCCTTCGCTTCGAACCTTCCGAGGATCTGGCCGACGAGCCCCCGCCTGACGCCGTCGGGCTTCACCACTATCAGGGTGTCTTCGGCCGGTGCGCTCATTTCTTGGTCGGCCTCCTCGCCCACTTCAGCTTCCTCGGGTCCCGGCCGAGCTTCAGGTCGTTTGTCTTGCACTTCGAAGAGCAGTAGGAGCGAGTCGAGCCGTCGTTCTTCACGAACAGGATGCCGGAGCCGAGCCTGACCTCTCTACCACAGAAGACGCATTTCTTTGGAACGTACATCTCAGGCTACCGCACCCCTTTCTTTCACGGCCTTTGAAACTCGGAATATAAAGGGCGCGCTGTAGCGCGTGTAAGGGACGCACTTTCACGGGCGTCGGCAGTCGGAACCGAGTTGGTGGCTTAATAGCCCTCGTCAAGTCTTGGGTAGTGCCTCTCGAGCTACAGTCGAGCCTTTGGGGCAATGCAAGGTCGATAACTATAACCCCTGATTTGGCACACTTCGCCTGCCTTGCATACGGTGACGGGTTTCCCGCTTGGGGAGAAATCAGAGTGGTCACTTCTAATGAGGCCTTCGCAGATAGGCTGACATCGATTGTGCAGCAAATCGCGAAGGATTATGGGGGAACTTCGAGAGAATATGTGCGACCAAGCGAGATCTCAGATAATTCACAGCATAACATCGTACTCAACTCGACCCTAGTTAGACGAGCGTTCTTTGATGATAGCATGCGACCGAAGTACGATTCGATCTATGCGATTACGATGGATGAGTTGCTAGCAGCAGACTCTCAAGCAGGACTGAGCGACGCCGAGGGCAGCTTGCTCTTGCCACAACCAGTTGAATACCCGCACGGGCGAATCTTCGCTGTGATGAACAATGACAAGCGCTTGCTCGGGATAGCCAGACTATCTCTGGTGAATAGGCTCAGACTTGAGCCAAGTTCCGTCAGGACTCGGCTTGCGAGCAGGAGAGGCCGAACGCATGTGGTCAGAGGCGTGGAGTTCGTAGCTCGGCACAACAACTACTTGATTGAGATTCTCTCTGGCGCGAAACGGAAGTGGCTCGAGAAGGTCGGTGCAGCCCTGTGGCATCCCACGAAGTTGGAGAGAGCCAGGACTCTGACTGCGACGTTCGCCTAGCGAGACAGCGTGTTCCCAGCTTGCTTAGTATCGGGGACTTCTATATGGGGCTGCTTCATCGAACAGAGGGCTGAATAGACTCAGATTGGCGAACGAAGCCCTACTTGAGCTTCCTCGCCTCGCGCTCCGTCTCTCGAAGGACCAGCACGTCTGCCAGCCTGATGGGCCCCTTGACGTTCCTCGTCAAGATGCGACCCTTTTCCTTCCCTTCTAGGATCTTTACCCTGACCTGGGTTATCTCGCCTGCGACCCCCGTCCTCCCCACGATCTGGACGACTTCTGCAGGGGTTAGTGTCTCTGCTTCTTTCTTGCTGCTCATGCGGCCTTCTTCAGCCTCGAAAGCTCCTGGGTGACCTGCTCAAGGATCTGGGTCCCCTCCCCGGCTTCGAGGACAGCCGCAGCGGCAGTGGAGACGTCGATCCCGATTGCCGGGCCTATCTGGTCCTTCGATGGGACGAATACGTAGGGTATCTTCCGTTCGTCGCAGAGGATCGGCAGGTGGGCCACCACCTCGGGCGGGGTCACGTCCTCGGCTATCACCACAAGCTTCGCCAGCCCCCTCTCTATCGCCTTCGTGGACTCGTTGGTCCCCTTGCGCACCTTCCCCGTGCGGGACGCCTGTCTCAGGACCTCGTACGCTGCCTCCGAGACTTCCTTAGGAGTCTCGAACTTGATGTAGTAAGGCTTCTTGTCTGGGGTCATCTTACAAATCTCCCAAGCGAGCCCGATTGGGCCGCCATATAAACGGTTAGGGGCTCCAGACGGAATTCGGGTCATCCGCTGAGGATGAACCGCCCCGGAGAGTCGAGCCTGCAGAACCCGAACCTAGGGAACTGGACGATGTCACCCACCTTCAGCCCGGACACGGACTCCTCTGCAAATCCGTCCACTTCCTTCAGGCTCCCCTCGTTATACACGTCCCCCTCTAGGAAGAGGACGTCTGGGACCGTGACTCTGACGTCCTTGTGCGCCTCTGTCACCCACTGGAACTTCCTTGAGTTCGGAATCAGCTCGTCCCCCATGTACTTCGCGGCTGGGCTCGGGCCGGCTGCCGTCAGCTCGACGTTGTAGAGCTCCATCAGGCGGAAGACCGAGCCCTTCGCAATCCCCTTCAGGTCAGCCGACGAGACGTAGAATTCCCCAGCGCTGTCGATCGTGCGGGAGCCGAGGTCCTTCTCTGGGTGGAAGGGGATCGTGACCTTCCGCCTAGGGGCGCCCTCGACCTTGAGCCTCACTGGGTCTGGGACGAAGAAGATCCTCTTCGAGACCGGGTCGAGGAGCTTCCGGTTGAGGGACAGGAGCATGCTCCAGTCGTACTCGTGCTCCGTCTTGGTGTAGCCCACCTGCAGCGTGAACTGCCTGATCGTCTGCGGGATGATCCCCCTGCGCTTGAGACCCTCGACTGTGGGCATCCGAGGGTCGTCCCACCCTGACACCACCTTCTTCTCGACGAGCGGCCTCAGGAGCCTCTTGGAGACCGGGGCCCCCTTGAAGTTGAACCTGGAGAACTGTATCACCTCGATGCGCCTGAACTTCAGGGCGTCCCGAATCAGCTGCTGGAGCTCGTTCCTGAACTCTGAGCTCCTGAGCACGTGGGTGATCCCGCAGGTCTCGTCTTCCACGGCGTTGGCGAGGTCGTAGGTGGGCCAGAGGGTGTACCTCGTCCCCGTCAGGGGGTGGGGGTACTCGATTATCCTGAAGAGGTTCGTGTCTCTGAGGGAGTAGTTCGGGCTCTGCATGTCCCCCTTGAACCTGATGACGTAGGACCCCTCCTTGTGCCACTTGGAGACGAGCTCGTCCCATATGCGGAGGTTCACATCGACGGGGCTCCCCCTGTGCTCGCACGCGGTCCCCTCGAACCTCAGCCGCTTCACCTTGGCCTCGTCGCAAGAGCAGGCGTAGGCGTCCCCCTGCTGCAGGAGCCTTCTCCCGTAGTCGTAGATCAGCTCGATGTCGTCCGAGACGTTCTTCTCGCGGTCGTACTCTATGCCCAGCCACCGGATCCCGCTTCGGAAGCTGTCGAAGTACTTCGGAGCCACCTTCCTCGGGTTCGTGTCTTCGAAGCGGAGCCAGAGCTCGCCGTCATACTGCTCCTTGTAGAGGTAGTTTATCGTGAAGGCCATGGCGTGACCGACGGTCATGAAGCCGGACGGCTCTGGGGGGAGACGGAACGCCGTCTTCCCCTTCACCGCGTTCGGGAGCGGAGGGAGACCCACCCTCCCCTCCTTTTCAGGGCGTGCTGCTGCGTCTGGGTACCTCGCCTCCAGCAGGCGCTCCTGCTCCTGAGGAGAGAGGGCGTTTATCCGCTTCACGACGCCGGCCGCCTCCTTCGAGACCCTCCCTGCGCTAGACCTGAGCTCAGGCGACTCGGCCAGGACCCGGCCGACGACAGCGCCCAGGTCAGCCTTTCCGCCGTGCCCGGTGGCGTTGACCAGGGCGGCCTTTTCGATGAGCGCCAGGGCGTCCGCGCCCAGAGTCGCGTCTACCATTCCCGCTCGACTGCGAACTTCGCGAAGGACGAGAGCATCTCTGCCGACTCCCTCTCCCCTGACCACCTTATCCCTTTCAGGGTCGAAAGCGCCTCCTTCAGCAGCTCAGCGGCCCTCTTCCTCGCATACCCCACGGCGTCGTATCGGTCCATCATCGAAAGCACGTAGGACACGTCCTCCTTGGTCTTGCTCCCGCGGCTCTTGTTCATTATCCCCACTATCCTGTCCTTCTCGCTCCGTGACGCTTCCTCCAGCAGGTGCAACAGGATCAGGGTCCGCTTCCCTTCGAGTATGTCGTCTGAGGTCGCCTTCCCGTATTTCTTCTGGTCCCCGACGAGGTTGAGCGCGTCGTCCTGGATCTGGAAGGCGACCCCTAGGGCCATCCCGAACTCCCTCAGGCCCTCAAGGACCCTGCTACCGGCGCCAGCGATGGTCGCGCCCAGGCGGCAGGGGCTCGCCACGGTGTACCACGAAGTCTTGCGGGTGCACATGTCGTAGTAGTCCCTCTCCCTCAGGTCCCACCTCTTGGAGGCCACCCATCCGAGCTCCATGTGCTGCCCCTCTGTCGTCTCGTTGACCATCTTCGAGAACTCGCTCAGGATCGCGACCGTCCTTTCGGGCCCGAGCCTTGACTCGTTCTTGAGCAGCGCCTCCCACATCCTGGCGTGCAGCGCGTCCCCGGCGTTGAGCGCGAGCGCCTGGGAGTACTTCAGGTGCAGGGCTGGCTGCCCCCTGCGCAGCTCCGAGCCGTCTTCGATGTCGTCGTGGATGAGGATCCAGTTCTGGAAGAGCTCTATGCACGCGGCCGTGAGGATCGCGTCGTCCTCGGCCCCCCCTGCGGCCCTGCAGGTGGTCACGCAGAGGAAGGGCCTCATCCCCTTCGCCTGCCTCGAGGGGTAGTCCCTCATCATGGTGTAGAGGAGGTCGACCTCGCGTATCCTGCTGGACTTCGGGAGGAGCTGGTTGAGGATCATGTCGTCGACGCGGGACTTCACGCGCTTCATCTCCTCCTGGAGGTCAGGCATTCGCAGCACCCCTCTTTCGGTCTATGACCTTACCACTGTCCCGTAGAAGTCCAGCCCGCGGAGGGCCTTCGAGAACTCGTTCCTGCGGTAGCCCGAGACGAAACAGACTCTGGTTCCGGCTGCGGCTATGCGGGCTGCGGCGTCGAGTTTCAGCTTCATCCCCCCGGTGGCGTCGTCCCCTCCAGGCACGTCCATCCTCCTTATCTTCGATGGCGAGAGCTCCGGGATGATCACCCTGCTTGTGCCCTCGTAGACGCCGTCGACGTCCAGGGCGAAGACGCACCTGTCCGGGGCGAGGACCTTGGCGAGCTCCTGGACTATGACGTCCCCGGAGATCACCCTGAAGCCGGACGGGGTGAGCATCACGTCCCCGAATGTTACAGGGGTGAGGCCCTCCTTGAGGAGACCCCTGAGCCAGGCTGCTAGCGGCGCCTTCCCCGCGCGGCTGACCGCGTCGAAGGGGGAGAACGGGTACGGGTTGAGCTTGTACTCCATCATCGTCTTGCAGACCATCCTGTCGAGGTCGTACATCGCGCCCCTGGTCTGGGCCACGCCGACTGCCGGCGCCTCGGCGGCGTCGGAGGTGATCCCGTGCTGCTTCGCGAGGACGTGCCCGAAGGACCCGCCGCCGTGGACGACGACGACCTTCTGGTCCGAAGACGCTATCTCCTCCGAAAGTGCTGAGACCACGTCCGGCCGGTAGGAGAAAGGCTTCGACTTGTCGGTTATCACCGACCCCCCGAGCTTGGCAACTACGGTTCTGACCAGCTTCTCACTCCCTCTGCGGGGACGCTCGCCCTGAATGTCTCAAACCCTCGCGCCTGCAGGCCCGATACAATGCTTTTTTCCTTTGCTTCGGGGCATACCGCAACGACGCTCCCACCCCCGCCCGCGCCCGTGAGCTTCGCCCCGTAGCTCCCGAGCGACCCCAGGAGGTCCACCATCTCGTCGAGCGTCTCATTCGAGACCCCCATCGACTCCAGCACCGCATGGTTGACCGTAAGGAGGCTCCCGAGCCCTCTCATGTCCCCCCGGGCCAGCATGTCCGCGGCCGAGAAGCTGAGCTGGCTCACCCCTGCGACCAGGGTCGAGAAGAGCCCCGGAGTCCTTTCCCTCACCCTTGAGACTCGGCCTATCTGGCCCTTGGTGCTGCGCCTGATGCCGGAGTAGGAGACCAGCAGAGTGTGCGGGGAACCGAGGAGCACCTTCCGCGGCGCGGAGCCCGGCCTGTAGAGGAGGACCCCGCCCCTGGCGCAGATCGTGGGGTCGATCCCGGACGGCCTCCCGTGGATGCTGCGCTCCCCCACCATGGCGAGCCTCACGACCTCGTCTGTCCCCAGCCCCAGCGAATGGAACCTCGAGAAGGCGGACGCGACAGCGACCATAGTGGACGCCGAAGACCCCAGGCCGGCGCCTCCCGGGACCGCCGAAGAGATCTCCACGCTGACGTGGGGGCTTACTGAGAACTCCCTCGACATGGCCTCCACGACCTCGGCGACCGGCCTCAGCCCTGGAGAGCGGGCGTCTCCGAAGCGGTCGGAGCTGACGCGGAACTCGGATGAGGGCCTGAGCTCGACGCGGACCTTCCGGGGGAGGGCGGCAGCAAGCGCCCATCCCCCATGTACGACGAAGTGCTCTCCCGTGATGATCGCCTTCGACGGCGCCTCCGCGACCGCTTTCATTGGCTATACGAATCTGAGGGCGCCGTATCCCACGACTTGAACGTTGTCTCCCGTCGTGTCTCCGCTCGAGGCGTACTTCAGGAGCTCCGCCCTGCCGAGGCCCAGCGACTTCGCCGCTTCCATGACAGTGGCGATGGCGCCGAATCCGCATGCGGTCACGCCCAGCCTGTCCAGGGCGGAGTAGAACCCCTCAAGGTTCACCTCCAGCACCTGCTGGATGAGGGCCAGGTCCTTCTTCTTCGCCTGCTCCGCGGGCTCGTAGTGGGTCAGGTCGGAGGACGCGACCAGGATCGCCCTCCTGCCGCGGACCACTTCGGCAAGCGCCCTGGCGACGGCCCTGGACGTGTCTATGTCCTGGAACAGGAGAGAGACCGGGAGGAACGGGACCGAGTCCCCGTACAGGCGCTGGAGAAACGGGAGCTGCACCTCGAGCGAGTGCTCGAGCCTGTGCGCCCCCGGGTCGAACATCACGACATCCGCGAGGTCTGACAGGCGGGCGGAAGCCCCCGCGTCCACGTGCATCCGCCCGAGCGGGGTCTCCCAGTCTCCTTCCTTGAAGGTGGACACCCCGCTCCCGATCCCGTAGTGGTTCGGGGCAACGATCACGATCAGGTCGGGCGCAGCCATCGAGGAGACGTGCAGGTACGAGTGGGCCGCGACCGGGCCCGAGTAGACGTAGCCTGCGTGGGGGCAGACGACCGCGACTGACTTGGCCTCGGTCCTGGGCGATGGCGGGACCTTCCCCGGGCCCAAGGGATGGGTGTAGCACCCGTCGATGAGAGATGTGAGCTCCTCGGGGTCGGACGGATAGAACTGCCCTGCGACCGCTGGCTTCCTTACCTGCAAGCGGGAGGGCTACTCGCGCCTCTCGGATATACGCTCTTCAAGGGCTTCCGGCCGCTGCTCCTCTTCGATCTTGGTCTCGAAGTCCTCGATGCTGTACTTCATCGGCTGGTCGTCTGTGAGGAGGTTGGAGTGGGTGAGCGTCGCCCTGGCGAGGAGCCAGAAGATCGCTGCTATCGCCTTGCGTCCCCTGTTGTTCCCAGGTATCACCAGGTCGATGTCGTCGGTGACGTTGTCAGTGTCGCAGACTGCGATCACCGGGACCCCCAGCTTCCCTGCTTCGACTATGGCCTGGACGTCAGACATCGGGTCGGCCACGACGACGAGCTCTGCGTCCAAGTGGCCGGGGTAGAGCGGGTTGGTGAATGTGCCAGGCATGAACCTCCCGATCCTCTGCATGGCGCCAGTCAGCTCGCAGAACTTCTCCACGGCCATGGCGCCGTGCTCTCGGCTGGTGTAGACCACGGTGTTCTTCGCCCCAGTCGCTGCGATGAACTTCCCCGCTATGTCGATCCTCTGGAGCGTCTTTGCGTAGTCGATCATGTGAAGCCCGTCAGGCCGCGGGCGGGCGGTGAAAGCCTCCATCGTCTTGGTCCGGACAGGGGTCCCGATGCGGATGCCGGTCGCGAGCAGCGCCTTCTCGGACAGGCCGAAGGCGACGATCTTGTCTGCGGAGCCGGCCTCGTCGTCGTCGAACTCAGACAACTTCGCTCAGCCCTTCCGCTACGGCTCGGCCTTCCGGCTGTAGAACGGCAGCACCTGGTCTATCACGTCGACCGAGGAGATGAGCATCCTGCGGCAGCAGTACCTCTTCAGCCCCAGGTCGTCGAGGACCTTGCCAGGGTCTTCACCGGCCTTGACCCTCGACTGGAACGGGGTGAACTTGTCGCCTATCAGGTTCCCGCAGGTGAAGCAGCGGATTGGAATCATCATGTCATATCACCTGTAGCTCTTCTGGCGCTTCCTCCTCGCGCCTGGACCTCCGAACTTCTTTGGCTCAGCTTGTCGCGGGTCGCCCGAAAGCAGGTATTTATTGTATGCATTCAGCTTGTCCCTGATTTCGCTCCCTCTCACCTGGTCGACGTACGCCCTTGCGATCGCCATCGCGGCCGCGTCGGCCTGCCCCATGAACCCCCCTCCGGACACGTTCACGTCGAGGTCGTACTTCTCCCTCAGCTCCCCGACGACCCTGATGGGAGCAAGCAGGTGGAGCCTCGCCGGTTCAGGCTCCCAGAGCTCGACCGGGGTCCCGTTGACCCTGACCCTGCCCACGCCGGGCAGGATGGCTGCCGTCGCCCTCGCGGTCTTCCGCGCACCGGAGTAGAGCTTCGGCGGCTTCTTCGTCTGGGCCCTCGAGGTGGTGGCTGGCATCCTACTCGTTCCACCCCAGGCTCTTCGAAAGGTCGCGCATGGTCACGTAGACGGGTATGGGCCGGGTTGCGGCCGCGTCTTCGAACTTCGTCATCTTGCTTGCCTTCACGGCCGACGGCACCCCGATGTAGATCCTGAGCCTCTTCATGGCAGACGCGCCCTTTGGCTTCTTGCGGGGGACCATCCCTCTGACCATCCTGCGGAGGATGTTGTCTGGCCTCCTGGGGTGGATGGGCCCGTAGATCGGGTTCACCTTGCTGGCCAGCTCCAGCCTCTCCTTCCACTGGTTGATGACCGAGGTCCTCGAGCCGGAGACCAGGGCCTTCTCCGCGTTCACCACCACGACCCTCTTCCCCGAAAGGATGAGCTTCGCGACCTTCGAGGAGAGCCGCCCGGCTATCTGGTCCGTGGCGTCGATGTAGACCGTTTCCTCACCTGACAAGTCTGACGCCGCTCCCCTTCGGAAACTTCTTGATGAACTGCTCGACTGTGAGGGCTGAGCCTCCCGATGCCTCGATTTTTGACTTCGCCCCCGAAGAGAACGTGAAAGCTCCAACCGTGACCTTCCTGTCGATCATGCCCGTGCCGAGGACCTTGCCTGGCACGAAGACCGCATCGCCCTCCTCCGCGACCCTCGAGATCCTCCCGAGGTTCACCTCCACCCTTGTCTTGCCCGGGTTCGAGAGCAGGCCCGACGCCTCCTTCCAGATGGCAGCCTTCTGCTTCTTCCCGGCCTTCTCCAGCATGACCGACGCATGCCTCCTTATGGGGTTGCTTGCGGTCACTCTGCGCCACCCACAGCGACCTGGATCTCCTTCAGCTTCTTCTCGAGCAGCTCGATGGCCTTCAGGACTATCTGCCTCGCCGGGAGCGCCCCCGTTGACTCGACCGTAAGGTTGAACGCCCCTTCCTTCTTTCCGTCAGTCAGAATCGCAACAGTGCACGGCTGCCACTTCGCATGCTCCTTCCCTCGCCCCAGGCGGGCATACGCCTCGAGCTTCACGGACTGTCCGAAGGCGAGCTTGACCAGCGGGATGCTCTCGCTCACCGGCCTGACCTCCCTGTCCTCGGAGACCAGGTCCCCGGAGGTCACAGTGGAGACCTTGTCCTTCCCCTTGGCGTCCAGGACGAACAGGACCCTGCACTTGTGGCACCCGAGGGGGTTCCCGCAGTCGCACTCTTCAGGGAGGTTGTACTTGGAAAGGTCGGTCTTGATCGGGACCATGCCGAGCCTGTGAGCCAGTATCTCGTCGTAAAGGACGGACGAGTTCTCCAGGATGACGACGTCGTCGATCGCCATGGCTGGGACCTCGGCTATGCAGAACCTGCGGACTGCGTTCGCATAAGACCTGTCGATGCCCTCCAGCTGCAGGGAGACGGTGTTACCGGCGTCTTCCAGCACCTTCACTTCAACCAATGAACACACCTGCTGGCTGGTTACGAGCTCTCATGAGACGTCGCGTTTCGACTTCGGCATTTCGTTCAGGTTAAAAAGATAGCGGGGACAGTTCTCGGAGATTTCGCGGGAGCGCCCGACGGCCCGGGCGAAATCCGCGATGAAAGCGTTCAAACCTTATATCCGAAGGGGGAAGGGCAGGTCCGGAAAATGTCGGAAGCCTCCGAGTTCAGACACCTCGTCAGGATCTCGGGAAGAGACCTTGACGGTGGGAAGAAGCTCATCGTGGCGCTTTCTGATCTCAGGGGGGTCGGGTACAACTTCGCCAGCGTGATAACCAAGCGGCTCAACCTGGACCCGAGGGTCAGGCTTGGGACGCTTTCAGAGGAGCAGGTCAAGGGCATCGAAGAGGCGATACTGACCAGCGCCAGCGCGGCCCTCCCGCAGTGGTACTATAACAGGAGGAACGACCCTGAGACAGGGGAGGCTAAGCAGCTCCTCGGGTCAGACCTTGACTTCATCCAGAAGAACGACATTGAGGACGAGAAGAACATTCAGAGCTGGAAGGGGGTGAGGCACGGCCTGGGGCTGAAGGTGCGGGGGCAGAGGACGAGGACGACCGGCAGGAAGGGAAGGACGGTCGGTGTCAGGAAGGCGACGCTTGTGGCCGCGGCCAAGGAAGCTGCGGCGAAGAAGGAAGAGAAGTAAGACTTGGGAGACCCGAAGAAGGCGAGGAAGCAGTACAGCAGGCCGCGGAGCCCCTGGCGGGCTGACCAGCTGGCGCAGGAACTCTACCTTCTCGGGACCTTCGGGTTGAGGAACAAGAGGGAGCTCTGGAAGTCGCAGACGCAGCTCAGCTCGGTCAGGAAGCAGGCAAGGACGCTCCTGGCCGCCACTGAGGCGGTCAGGCTCCGCGAGGAGAAGAAGCTCCTGGACAGCCTGAGGAGGAGAGGCCTGATCGGCGAGACCGCGTCTCTCGACGACATACTCAGCCTGACCGTCGAGGACGTCCTGGCCAGGAGGCTTCAGTCGATGGTGTTCAAGAAGGGGATGGCGCTGTCGCCCTTCCATTCGCGGCAGCTGATCGTGCACGGGCACGTGTCGGTCGGCGGGAGAATCATCACGGTGCCGGGGTACGAGATAGGGGCAGGGGAGGAGGGGACGATCACACTGGTCGGCGGAGCCGCGCCGAAGGAAGGGAAGCCCGAGGCGGAACAGGAAGCACAGGCCGAGCAGGCGGCCAAGGCGCAGTGAGATAGATGTCCGAAGAAGAGGTCCTCGCAGACAAGTGGGGCGTCTGCCACATCTACTCGTCCTACAACAACACGATAGTCCACATCACGGACCTGACCGGGGCGGAGACGATCGCGTTCTCGTCGGGGGGGAGGCACGTCAAGGCGGACAGGTTCGAGTCATCTCCCTACGCTGCGATGAGGAGCGCATCTGCGGCGTCAGACGTGGCGAAGTCGAAGGGGATCACGGCGGTGCACATCAAGGTGAGGGCAGTTGGCGGCACAGGCCCGAGGACGCCAGGGCCAGGGGCGCAGGCCGCGATCAGGGCGATAGCGAGGGCAGGGTTCAAGATAGGCCGCATAGAGGACGCGACCCCAATCCCGCACGACACCACGAGGAAGAAGGGCGGACGCAGAGGAAGAAGGGCGTAGGCCCTCAGAGCTGCTTCAGGACGTCCACCGAGTCGACCTTCCCGTCACCGTCTCTGTCGACCCCGCGGAGCAGAGCGGCGTAGTCTCCTGCCGTGTACTTACCGAACAGTGTCTCTGAGAAGTTGCATACCCCGATGATCGCCGCCTTGGTCCCGGCTCCGGTGAGCCCGGCCGCGATCACGCATGTCTTCGACTGGTCCCACGGGTTGCGTATCTTCTCTACGATGCAGTCGAGCTCCGAGGTGTGGGACTTCCCCTCGTCGTCGAGTATCGAGCCCCAGAACTCGCCCTGGCTGAACCTTATCGGGAGATGGGGGTTCAGCTCCTCGGCCACGACGTTGTTCCTCGGTCCACCGACGACTATCAGGTTCGAAGCCAGCAGCTTCTCGGCCCTGAGGTCGACGTCGAGCTTGACCGGGAACTTCGTCGGGAGGTTGACGAACTGGCCCAGAGCGAACCCGAGCTGCACAGCGTAGTGGCCGTCCCGAGCCTGCGCCCCCGAAGCGCCGTGCTGCACAGGGGAGCCGACGACCACCCAGCCGTCCAGCTCGCCTTCGTCGAAGAACTCCCTGAAGAAGCGGCCCAGGGCCTTCGAGCGCCCTGAGGACCTCAGGGTCGGCAGCATCTCCCCCTTCACAGGGAACTCCACTGCGTAGCCGTCGGAGGCCAGGGCGAACAGGTTGGCTTCTCCCCCGCGTATCTGCTCGCTCCTGACCCGCGTTATCAGGCCCGCCTTCTGCAGCCTGCCGATGTGATAGTAGACTGTCTGGTGGTGCGTGCCGAGCGACCGGGCCATCTCGGCCGGGTACATCGGGCCCGAAGACAGCAGCGCGAGGATCTTCTGTCCGACCTTGCCGGCCGCGGGCCTGAAGGCGTCCGGTCTGTCGGAGACCAGGACCCGCTTCGCCAGCCCCGCTTCAGACTTGGGGTCGAAGAGCATCTTCTCCTTCGGCATGGACGCGAGGGCGCGGGACACCCTACATAAACGGTTTTGCATGGTGATGAGAGGAGGGGCGTTTCCCTGGCGCGACCATGCATAGAAGATTCTGGTGGGTACAGCGGAATCTTTTGCGGGGTTTAAAGCGCGAACGGGCCAAGTTCGACCAAATGTGCGGCATCGTGGGCTGCGTCGCCGAAGAGCCCGTGGCTGGGATGCTCCTCGACGGCCTCAGGAGGGTGGAGTACAGGGGATACGATTCCGCAGGGATGGCGACATTGGACGGTTCGGCGTTCGAAATCAGGAAGGGCGTTGGCAGGATCGCGCATCTCGCTGAGAAGCTGGACTTCGCAGGCATGGAAGGGAACGTCGGGATGGCACACTGCCTCCACCCCGATACCTACGTGCAGCTGGCTGACGGGCGAATCAGAAGGATTGCCGATATGGACGACGTCGAGGAGGTGGTATCACTCGACACAGCTACGCTCAAGGTCGTGGCCAAGAGGGCTCGCAAGACCGCTCATCCCGCCCCTGCCCATCTCCTGCGGATAAGGACAGACTCGACGGAAATGCTTTGCACGGACGTACACAAGCTGGTAGTCGCGAGGGAGGGCTCGCTGGTCCAGGTTCCTGCTGCACAGGCCCTTGAGGACGACCTGCTGATTCTGCCGAAGTCCCTCGCTATCAGAGGTGAATCGAGACTGTTGAATCAGGTCGGTTTCAAGAGATACGTCAGGCCGAGTCAGGCGTGGTCCGTCGCCCTCAGGTCTTCCATCAGGGCGAGAGGTGTCAGCATAGCTGAGGCGGCGAGGAGGAGCGGAATAAGCACGTCCTACATGGAGCACATGATCAAGGGGGACAGGACGCTCCGAGAGGACATAGCCGTGCGTGTAGGGAGATTCTGGGGGCTTCGAGGGAACGAGGGCCTGCCCCCGGTATCTCATAGCCATTCGAACTACGTACGATTCCCAATCAAGACCACGCCCGCGCTGATGCGGCTGGTCGGTTATCTCTTCGGCGACGGGTACGTACATTCCAAGGGGGTCAGGATACGGGAAGAGGACGAAGGGTTGGTCCGCTATTACCAGCGCATCTTCTCCCGTCTATTCTCCCTGCAGGGTCGTGTCGTCAGGATCGGCTGGGCCAGCGCCTACGAGCTGACCGTGAACAGCACCGCCCTCGGCAATTGGCTCCGCGCCAACTTTGCCTTCGACTCCGGGGATTTTCTCGCTCGGCTAGGACGACTCCCCGATGAAGAAGTCGCCGGATTCATCTCCGGTCTCTTCGACGCGGAGGGGGCGGTCAACACATTGAGCGGTCAGCTCACGATCAGGATGACCGACAAGCCTGCCCTCAGGACTCTGCAGGGGCTGTTGCTCCGGTTAGGCGTGCACTCCTCTGTCTCCGTAGCGAAGAGGCAGAATCCGAACTGGAACGACTCTTACATTCTTTCGATAAGCGGACATGAGAACATATCGGCGTTCCTTCGGAGGGTTTCCTCTTCTTCTGGGCCAAAGCTTCGCAAGATGTTGATAGTCGAACGGGAGACCAAGCCAGGGCAGTCCATCAGGGAGATCCCAATCCCGTACACCAAACAGGGCTTGCGACGGTTTTCCGGCAGCGTGGGCGTCAGGCATTACTTGCAACGGGACGAGTATCCGACATCCGGGTCGGTCATCAAGCTCATCGACGCCATCTCATCCAGGGCGGAAGGGCTGCAGCTTGAAAAGGAGCTGCGGCGATTCAACGAGTCAGACGTCTATTTCGAAAGAATAAGCTCGGTGACCCAGGTCGAAGCAGGAACCGACACAGTCTACGACCTCGAGGTGGAAGGGACTGAGACCTTCCTCGCGAACGGCGTATTCACACACAACAGCCGGTGGGCCACGCACGGCGGGGTCACGGACGCGAACGCGCACCCGCACGCGTCGTGCAAGGAACTCGTCGCAGTCATCCACAACGGGATAATCGAGAACTACCTTCCCCTGAAGAAGGCCCTCGCTTCGAAGGGGCACAGGTTCAGGAGCGAGACGGACACAGAGGTGATCGCTCACCTGCTGGAGGACGAGTACAAGAGGTCGAAGGACCCGCTCAGGGCGACCCTTTCGGCGACCAAGAAGCTCAAGGGGCAGTACGCCATAGTCGCGATGTTCCAGGACAGGCCGGACGTGATAGTCGGCGCTAGGAAGGACGCGCCGCTCGTAGTCGGGCTGGGGGCGGACAAGACGTTCCTCGCGAGCGACGTCCTCGCGTTCATCGGCCACACGGACAAGACGATCTTCCTCGACAACCACGAAGTGGTGATGCTGACCAAGGACAGGGTGAAGATAGTGGGGCCGGACGGCAGAGGGATCAGGCGCAGGCCCACCCAGGTCGCCTGGGAGCTCTCCGACCTCTCGAAGAAGGACTACGCGCACTTCACCCTGAAGGAGATCAACGAGCAGCCGCAGACTGTGCTCGCAGCCTCGGTACAGGAGCCGGGGAAGGTCGAGGGGTTCGCGAAGGCGATCGCGAAGGCGCGGCCTCTGTACCTGACCGCGTCCGGGACTTCCTACCACGCTGCCCTCCTGATGAGACACAGGCTGAGCAGGGAGGCGCACATCAGGGGGGAGGCGGTGGTCGCGGGGGAGCTGAAGGAGCACGCGGGGTTCCTGGGGAAGAAGGCGGTCGTCGTGGCTCTCTCTCAGAGCGGGGAGACCGCGGACCTGCTCGAGGCCGTGAAGGAGGCGAAGAAGAAGGGGGCGAAGGTCTACTCCATAGTCAACGCAGCCGGGTCGACCCTGGCGAGGGAGAGCGACGGGGTGCTGCTGCTGAACTGCGGGCCGGAGGTCGGCGTGGCTGCGACCAAGAGCTTCACCGCGCAGGTGGTGGTCGCGAACCTGGTCGTGGACGCGGTCCTGGGAAGGAGGCGCTCGAACGGGTTCAAGGAGCTCTCGGAGGCGGTCGCCGAGGCGCTGAAGTGCGAAGGGACAGTGCGCGGCCTCGTCGAAAGGTACGGGGACAGACCGGACTTCTACTTCGTCGCGCGCGGGTACGAGAGCCCGGTGGCGATGGAGGGGGCGCTCAAGCTGAAGGAGCTGTCCTACGTCCACGCGGAAGGGATGCCAGCGAGCGAGCTCAAGCACGGGACGCTGGCGCTGATCGAAGAAGGGACGCCGGTGGTCATCCTGAACCCGAGCGGGGACAACCATGCGGACTCGCTCTCCAACGCCGAGGAGCTCAGGGCGAGGGGGGCGGACGTTATCGGGGTCTCGGACGTCAAGGACGAGGTCTACAGGCACTACATCCACGTGCCAAAGGTCCAGCCCAAGTTCACCCCCATAGTCGAGGCCGTCCCCCTCCAGCTCCTGGCTTACCATTTCGCCCTGGCGCGCAACAACGACCCGGACTATCCGAGGAACCTGGCGAAGTCAGTCACTGTAAAGTGACGGACGTGCGACCGCGCGACTCACAAGATAATTAAGGAAACGCCGCTGACGCCCAGCCGTGGTATCAAAGAAGGATGTTCTGTCGAAACCAGTGGCGACCATAGAGGTCGGCAAGAAGAGCGTCTCAGCTTTGTTGGACGAGATGTCTCAGACCGGATTCCAGGGGAAGAAGCTAGGAGAGGTGGCGAAGATCTGGGCCGAGATGGCGAAGCAGAAGGACCTCACGGTCTTCCTGGGCCTCACTGGCTCCCTCAGCACCACAGGCCAGTGGAAGATAATCCGCTGGCTCGTCGAGAACAGGTACGTCGACGTCGTGGTCAGCACGGGCGCGAACATCTCAGAGGACATCCTGGAGGCGCTCGGCTACCACTACTATCAGGGGACATGGCTCGCCGACGACGAGCAGCTCCTCAAGATGAAGGTGGACAGGTTCTACGACGTCTATGCGGACGAGATGCAGTACCGCAAGCTGGAGAACACGATCTACAGGTACGGCGCCACCCTCAAGGACGGCGGGGTCTACTCGACGAGGGAGTTCCTCCACGGGTTCGGGGAGTTCCTGTCGAAGAAGGGCATCGACAGCATCGTGGCGGCGGCATACAGGGCCAAGGTGCCGATCTACTCGCCGGGGCTGATAGACAGCGGGTACGGGGTCGCGCTGAGCCTCCTGAAGAGGGAGAAGGGTAAGATGATCAGGCTCGACCAGACCAAGGACATGGAGGAGCTCGCCCAGATCGCGGAGAGGACCAAGAGGACCGGGGTGGTCTACCTGGGCGGGGGCGTCCCCAAGGACACGATCCAGCTCTCCACGATCATAAAGTCCCTCGCCAAGGGAGGGGAGGAAGAGACGCCGCACGAGTACGCCATCCAGATAACTGCGGACAGCCCGCAGTGGGGAGGGCTTTCAGGCTGCACCCTCGAGGAGGCGGTAAGCTGGGGCAAGATAGCGTCTGATGCGAAGAAGGCGACGCTGTATGCCGACATCACCCTGGCCCTCCCGATCGTGGCTCATGCCCTCAACGAGAAGGTCAGCAGGCGGAGCCACCCGGCGGACCTGGGCTGGGTCTTCAAGAACTAGGCCCCAGCGCCCGCCGAGCGCGGCACCCGCGGCGCTGCGCCTCCGGTCTGGGAGGGAGAGACCGTCAGAGCTCGATGGTCTTGGACCGCTCTTCGCCGTACGACAGGAGAGCGACCTTCACGTCCAGTTCCCGCTCCAGCCAGCCTAGGAACTTCCTTCCGTCTGCGGGGAGGGGCCCCTCGAACTTTGCGCCGTGAATCGGCGGCGGGGACTCGTACACGGGCTCGACCTCGTCGAGACGGCCGAGCGATGACTGGAAGTCTGTCGACTCGCTCCCTTCGTGCCTGTAGGCGGTGCAGACCTTCAGCTCCCTGATCTGCGAGAGGACGTCGAGCTTCGTGAGCGCGATCTCCTTCGACCCGTTCAGCCTGATCGCATACTTCAGGGCCACGAGGTCGAGCCACCCCACCCTCCTCGGCCTGCCCGTGGTCGCCCCGTATTCGTTCCCCACGCCGCGCAGCGTCTCGGCGAGGTCCCCGCTGATCTCGGTCGGGAAGGGGCCCCCGCCCACCCTCGTGGTGTAGCACTTCGCGACCCCCAGTGGCTTCCCGGCGAGGGACGGTCCGATCCCCAGGGCGGCCGGGATGTAGCTGGCCGTGGTGTGCGTGCTCGTCACGTATGGGTACGACCCGTGGAGGAGGTCCAGGAGCGTCCCCTGCGAGGCCTCGTAGAGAATTGAGCCCCCCTTCTCCGCGATCGCAGTAATCCTCCCCCCGACGTCGCCGGTGATGCCCGAGAGGAGCCTCTTCGATTCTTCCGCCCACCCGAGGAGGCCGGCGGTGCCGACGCCCTGCTTTCCGTAGAATCTGAGGAGGGGCTCGAAGTCGAAGCCGTCGATGATGTCAGAGACCCTCGGGGAGAGCCGCAGCGCCCTCATGGCGTATGAAGGGCCGATCCCGCGTCGCGTGGTCCCGATAGCAGCGGAGCCCCTCAGCTCCTCTAGGACCCTGTCGAACTCCTTGTCGAGGGGGGACACGAGGCTGCATCTTCCGTCCACCATCAGCCTGCGCCGCGTCTCGTCCGGGAGGAGGGACAGCTCCCCGCTGAGGACTTCGGGGTCGACCACAACGCCCGCGCCGATCAGGAGCTCCTTCCCCTTGAGCGCTCCTGACGGGACTAAATGGAACGTGTGCTTCCTCCCACCGATCACGACCGTGTGCCCCGCGTTGCTCCCGCCGTTGAACCGCGCGACCGCGTCGAACTCGCCCGCGAGATAGTCGACTATCTTCCCCTTGCCTTCGTCCCCCCACTGAAGGCCCACGACCGCTAGGTTGGCCATGTCAGAGGACCTTCCGGACGTCGGCGAAAGTGAGGCCGGCCCGCGAGCCGGGAGCGGAATCCTTCACTTGACTTCGGCTTTCCACTTCGGTTTATACGGCTTGTGGGGGTTGGACGCCGGGACTGGGATTTGAACCCAGAACCCGCTTTCGCGAGACAGGCTCGCCGGACAGACGCGATTTCCAGGCTTGCGCAGCTTGTGCTCTGCGCCCTACCAGATTAGGCGATCCCGGCGTTCGCGAGCCCGTAACAGGCGGCTTAAAACCTAATTTGAAAAGAGCCGATTCGGTCAGCCTGTCTTCTTCTGGGACTTCGTCTTCCAGAGCTTCGGGTACGTCCCGGCCCTCATGACGACGCGCTCTGTGGTCGAGGCCAGGCCCCTGCGCATGGACTGCACCTCGTCTGTCGTCAGGAGCGCCTTCCCTATCGCGACCAGCTCCTGCTTCGGGCTCAGGATCGCCACCGTGTCGTCCTTCTTCACCCCTTCCGATACCGCGAGGACGCCCGGGATCCCCAGGCGGGCCCCGTGGCAGACCGCGTCGACCGCGGAGTCGCGTATCACTATCCTGCCTATCCCGCCCAGCGACTCTTCGATCGGGAGCACGAGCCTGCGGAGCGGGGCTTCGTCACCGGACTTCAGGCGGAACATGGCGTCGTTGAGCTGGTGGAGGGTCACCAGTCCGTTCTCCTCCGTGAGGGGACCGACCTTGGTCCTTCTGAGCTCCACCATGGTCGCGCCCACCCCAAGCACCTCGCCTATGTCGTAGACCAGCTTGCGGATGTACGTCCCCGACTGGCACAGGACCCTGAAGAGGTAGAGGTTCCCCGACGCCTCTGCAAGCTCCAGCTCGTAGATGGAGCGGCTCCTGGTCTGCCTGCTCACGGACGAGCGCTGGGGGGGCCTCTGGAAGATCTCGCCCGTGAACTCGGCCACGACAGTGTCGAGCTGCTTCCTCGGAACCGAAGAATGGACCCTCATCACCCCGCGATATTCCTTCGGGAAGAGGAGAAGGAGGCTGAGGGCCCTCGTCGACTGGCCCAGGCCTATCGGGAGGAGCCCCGAGACAGGCGGGTCGAGCGTGCCGCTGTGCCCCGCCTTGTCCACCCCCAGGAGCTTCTTCGTCCAGGCGACGACTTCGTGGCTCGTCGGGCCCCGCGGCTTGTCCAGCGGGACCAGGCCATAATCGAGCATGGCAGCGACGGGCCGGGCCGCGGGGCTCCAGCCGTGCTGAGGGTCGCTCTGTTCGTCGTCGACTGTGACCATTCTGCGGGGCTGCATCTCAGTCCCTTCGGCTCTTCACGTACTGGATGACAATCTCCGCGACCTTCGCCTCGTCGATGTTGTCAGTCTCCACCACGAGGTCGAAAGGATCGAGGTCCCTCCCGAATTCGATGCCATAGAGGTTCCTGTAGAGGACGTGGTTCTCCCTGTCCCTCACGGAGAGCACTTTCCTGCACCTGTCGACCGGCATCCCGTCCCTCTTGGACATCCTCTTCGCCCTGCTGCCGACGCTCCCAGACAGCCAGACGTTCACCCCTTCCCTTGTGAGCCAAGGGACGGGGTAGCTGGTGATCACGACATTCCCCTTCTTCGCCTTCTGGATGAGCCTCGCGTCCACCTCCTTGTCGAAGCCTGACCTCCGCTTCCTCTCCTGGAGGAACTTCATCCCTTCGGCCGTGTCCCACCAGTCGTCCCCCCCCGGCTTGTAACCCTCCTCCACAGCCATCTCCTTCAGGACGTCCCCGCCGCCGAGCATCGGCTTCTTGAGCGCGTCGGCCACCTTCCTCGATACCGACGTCTTTCCCACCGCAGGCATCCCCGAGATGATGATCGCCTTCAACCGGCTTCGCCTCTATGGGTTGGTGTGGAGGAGCCTGCTGAGCATGATCGAGAAGGTGAACGAGCTGAGGAAGTACCACCAGAACAGGCTCACTTCGAAGATCGCAGGATTCTGCGTCGGGGCAGCGATGATGGGGATCGGGACCGGGGTGTACGCGACTATGACCCCGTAGCCTCCCAGGAACGTGGCCATCAGGTAGTACACGGCGAGCAGCGGGATGAAGGTGATGCCGGTCACCTTGAGCCTGGCAGTGGACACCTTGGCCTGCTCCTGCCGCATCTGGACCTCGCGTTTCTTGAGCTTCTCGAGCCTTGCCTTGTCCTTCGCCAGCGTCGCCTCCCGCTTCTCCTTGTTGAATTCGTTGAGCTCTGCCCTCATCCTCCTCTCCTTGTTGAGGTCGACGACCCTCTTGGTGACCAGCTGCGTGATGAGGCCGAGGGCGATCGACGTCGCAGTGACGAGGACCGTGGAGACGGGTGGCGCGTACTGGGGTATGGTGAACACGGAGACCGCAGCGGCTGTTCCCATCTTCACTGTCACGTCGTACGAACCTGCGGAGGCTTTGGGGATCCAGAAGGTGCATTCGGCGAGCGTGCCGCTCCCGCTTGTCCGGCAGCCTCCTGCCCCGGTCGAGCCGTTGGTGAGCTGCAGGCTCGTGGCGCCGAAGGTGGCGCTGACGTTCGCTCCAGCGGGGAGCTTCTCTCCCGATATCGTCACCTGGGTGCCGCTGATGTCGGTCGACGGGCTGAGCGAGACAGTGTAGGTTGAGCCCGATGTGGAGGTCGTCACAGTCCCGGGCGATCTTGGGGTGAAGGCGGGGAGGACTATGTAGTAGCCGACCAGGAAGGCGATCAGTATCACCAGGACGTACGTGAGGGTTCGGGAGCCAGACTTCGGGGCTGCGGCCCTGTTCTTCCTCGCTATCATCGCCCGGCCTTCTCCAGCATCCTGACCACCGTCTGGGCCGCTTCGGCCTGCCTGCCTTCCGCGTTCCTCACTATGAACATCGGCGCCCCTGTCAGCGTGGAAGTCACTGTGAGGAAACCCCTTGCCATCGCGAGCTCTTCGGCGAGGCTCTCGGTCGTGGCAGCGTCCCTGTACCTTGTCTTGTCGGCTGACCGCCTCCTCGCTATCTCCTCAGGCGCGGCCTCGACCAGCACGAGGTGCGTGGGCTTCAACGCGCGCACGACATCGAAGGGGAGGCCGGGCCAGAAGCCCTCCTCCGTCCTGATGAAGAGGTGGGTGTCCACGAGGACGGCCCTCCCCTGCATCTTCGAGATCTTCGTTGCCGCAAGCTTCTGCAGCTTCTTCTGCTTCTCGACAGTCAGCCTGCGCAGGTCGTCCCTGTGCTTCACCCACTTGAGGGCCAGCGCAGCTTCGAGCATGACTGTCCCGAAGCTGACGAGCTTGGCGCCTGGGAAGCCTGAGACGATCCCTTCGACCACGGTGGTCTTCCCCACGCCTGGGATTCCCACGACCACAATTCGCAGCCCCAAAGGCTAGCCAGCTCCGATGAGCCCTGCAAGGGCCGGCGATACCTCCTCCACCTGCTCCTTGAGCAGCATCTGGTAGTACTGGAGGATGATGTCGACCATCAGCAGTATCCCTATGCCTGTCCCGAACACCCCGAAGAGGTCGGAGACGCCCGCTATGAGGCCTATGAGTATCCCTCCGATTATGGTCAGCGTGGGGATGTAGCGGTTCAGCATCTGCTCTATCGAAAGGCCGGTCCGCCTGAACCCTGGCACCTGGACGTCTGCGCCCATCAGGTTCTTCGCCACGGCCCTCGGGTTGAGGCCGCCTATCTCGACCCACAGGCGCGCGAAGATGACTGCCATCCCGACGAGGTACAGGAGGTAGATGAGGGCGTGAAGCGGGTCCTGTATCGTCCCTGTCCCTGTCGAGTCCGTCAGCCCCTGCGGGGCTGTGATGAAGTAGGCCAGCCCCCGGATGGGGTAGGCGCTGGTGGTAGCCCCGGTCGTGGAGTTCGTAGGGAAGACGGCCAGATACTGGAGCCACCATGGCGGGCTGCTGCTGTAGAAGTTGTACAGGAGCCTCGTGAAGAAGGTCACGTTTGCGCCCAGCGCCGAGACGAGAATCACAGGTATGTTGGACACGTAGAGGAGCTTGATCGGGTAGACCCCCTGGAACCCTCTGTACTTTATCGACGTGATCGGCAGCTCCACCCTGATTCCCTCGACGTAGATGAGGACGAGGATCATCACGAGGGTGAGCGAGAAGGTGAGGAGGCTGGGATACTTGAACTCCCTGACTACAATGCTCGGGAGCGTGTTCGAGAAGAACGCGGATATCGTCGCCGGGATGAACCCGAAGTATGCTGACTGCGTGGTGCTGATTGCGAACGTGATGGGCGAGAAGGTGTACCACAGGACCGTCTGCGTGACGCCAGCCAGGATGAACAGGGAGACCCCGCTCCCGATCCCCCACCCCTTCTGTATCAGCTCGTCCAGCAGGAGGACCAGCACGCTGGCCACGAACAGCTGCACGAAGACCACCAGGGCCTGGGTCTGCCCCAGCACCCCCAAGGCTCCGCCGTAGATGTAGGCGAGGGACTCCCCCACGATCACGATGAAAGTCAGGAGCTTAGTCGCCGAGCCGAAGATGGCCCTGTCGGCCGAGTCGCTCATGTCGAGCTTGATGATTTCGCTACCGACGAGCAGCTGGAGGATCAGGCCCGCGGTCACTATAGGCCCTATGCCTAGCTCCATCAGAGTCCCCTGCGTAGAGGCGAATACCACCCTCAGGAAGGCGAGCTGGTCGTTGGACTGGGTGCCGCTGAAGCCGTAGAGGGGGGTGGTCGCCATCACGAGGTAGGCGATCAGGGCTATCCCCGTCCAGACGAAGCGCTCGTTCAGGGTGGGCTTCTTCTCAGGCTTCGGGATCTCCGGGAGTACGGTGCCTACATTCTTGATGAATTCGCGCATCGAAGCCAATGGGTGAGGCTTACTCCTGGACCAGCACTTTTCCGCCCGCGGCCTCTATTTTAGCCTGAGCTTTCTTTGTGAAGGCGCCGACCTTCACCTCGTATGCGCCGTTGACCTCGCCTGACCCGAGCAGCTTGCCGATCCCCAGGGCCGACAGGTCCAGGGACTTCGCTCCCTTGGCCAGGCCGTCCAGCTGTCCGACGTTGACCCACCTCGACGGACGGACATAGCCAGGTGGCCGGAACGGGTCCCGACCGAAGTGGTCCGGGTCGTTGAGGATAAGCCAGCTCCACTTGTGCTTGTGCAGCCCGGCGTTGCCGTGCCCGCCCTGCTTGCCGGAGTGGCGGTGCTGGCCGATCTGGCCGTAGCCGTGGGTCCTCATCCCCCTGTATCTCCTTCCCTTGCGCGCCCTGGTAGGCAACTCAGAGCATCCTCCTGACGATCCCCTCCAGCGCGGGGTTGTTCCCGAGAAGCCCCCGCTCGGTGGACTGCCTCCGGAGGGAGCGCTTGAACCCGCCCTTCGGCGGTGCCAGCCTGAAGAACGGGAGGACCCCCTTGACCGCAGAAAGCCTGACCTGGTCCTTCACCATCATGGCCGCGATGTCCTCGTGCTTCTTGAACCCCATCTGCTTCAGCGACGCCTGGTCGAGGGTCCTGGTCGAGCTCACCATCCCCCTCTTCCTGAGCAGGTCGCCCAGGAGCCCCTCGTTGACAGGGGACCAGGCGATGTAGTCCTTGCAGAGGCGCAGCGCCCCGACCGTCGCCGGGTCGTCAGTGACGACCGACGCCGAGAACTTCTTCGCCACCCAGAGCTCGTTGAGCGCCTTGCGGACCGGCGCGGAGCTGTTGATCGAGCCGTGCAGGTTCACAACCAAGAGCAAGCCCATCTATCGATCACCTATACGTTGAGCCCGTGCGACATCCTGAAGGCGTCGTACACGGCGTTCGCGAGCGACGACATCGTGTTTGTGGAGCCGAACGTCCTCACCCAGGCGTCCTTCACCCCCGCGAGCTGAAGGAGGTTCTTGAGCGCCGGCCCGGCGACCAGCCCCAGGGCTCGCGGAGCGGGGATGATCTCGACTGTGACGCTTCCAGCCTTCCCCCTGATCTTGTAGGGGACCGAATGCGGTCTGCCGTCCCGGCACTCCCAGGAGCCGCACCCCAGCTTCACGGGTATGATGTTCAGCAGAGCCGCCGTGGTGGCCTTCTCTATGGCTTCCCTCGTCTGCATGGCCTTCCCCTTGCCGACCCCGAACCAGCCCGCTCCGTTGCCTACTGCCACGACCGCGAGGAACCTCGTCAGCTCCCCAGCGTCGGTCTGCTTCTGGACGACGCTGACCCCGACGATCTCGTTCCTCAGGTCGGGGAGGAGCTTCTTGACGATCTCGGCCTCGCGGACCCGCTGCCCGCTCCTGAAGATCTCCTCTAGGGACGTGATCTTCCCCTCGTTGACAAGGGCCCCGAGCTTGGTTCGGGGGACCCAGACCCGTTCCTCCTCCTGTCTGTCCCTGCGGGCGTAGCCCATCAGCTGTTTCCTCCTTCGATTGCGGCCTTCACTTTCTCGAACTCCGCCTGGTAGGCCTCTGGCTTGAACCCTGTCTTCAGGAGCGCGGAGAACCTCTTCTTGTAGGCGTCGGCGTCCTCTGCCGCCAGCTTCGCAGCGTATTCCGAGATGGACCTGCCTGTCATGCGCTCCTCGCTCGGGAAGGCGGACTCCCCCACCGGGACGGCGACGCCCGCGTCGAGCACCCCCTTCAGCAGGGCTGCGACCCTGGAGCCTCTGATGAACGGCGTGAGACCGTTGTACGCGACCGCCCCCTTCAGGCCCGCCTTGATGGCCTTCTTCCCGGCCAGCAGGCCGAGGAGGTAGCAGGCAGGGGTCGACTTCGCCGAGCCGTGCCAGCCGAGCTTCACAAGCTCCTTCGAATGAGCGGAAGACAGCACGACGTCCCCCTTCACCGTAGGCTTCACGAACTGCGAGGTGACGTTCTTGTTCGAGATCCGGACGACGAGCAGGGGCTTCTGGGAGGTTATCGCCCTCTTCCTCGCCCTGTAGTCTGTGACCCCCTCGCGCCTTCTTCTGAGCAGCGGGACGTGAACCGACATCACTTCTTGGCCTCCTTCATGAGGTCCAGGAGGTGCTTGACCCCCCTGACCTGGCCGCCCTTCACCTGCTTGTAGAGCCGCTTGTACGCCGCCTGGGATATCTCCTTCCTGTCCTTTGCGACCTTCAGCCTCCACCTGAGGGCACGGACCTTGGATATCCACATGTCCTTCCTGGGGTTGCGCGCGTACGCCGTCCCCTCGGTGGACCCGGCGCTCCTTCCGCGCTTCAGCTTCTTGGACCTCGTCCTGAACCGCCCCCTCGAGACCCCCTTCTCAGGCGCCACTGTGATGGCCCCGAAGCCCACGAGCCCTCGGATGGTGCTCCGGGTGATGGCGTCCTGTATGAGGTCGGAGTAGTCGTCGTTGAAGATCACCCTGTCCGCCCCCACGCCGAGGACAGAAGCGGCGAGCCTGCGCTTACTCTTTAGATTCAACTATCCTCAACCCCGTCGGATTGACGACCCTGATCCCCAGCTCGGTCGCCCTCGAAAGTATCGCGTCCCGCTTCCTCGCGCCCACGGTCCCGCCGATCCTCGCCACGTCGCGGCCAGGCACCAGGCCGACAAGGTCCGATGGCCTGTGCACAAGGACTTCGTAGTGGCCGCTCGGATGCAGCCCGCGCGCTCCCGCCGGCCCCCTGTACCCCACCCTCACCAGCGCGGGCCACCCCTTGTCCTGGCGCCTCATCTTGCTGTCGACCCCCTTGGGCTTCCGCCATTCTGGATGGATCCTGACGTACCGCCAGCTCTCCTGCCTCACGAAGGCAGGCCTGTTCTCGGAGACCTGCTTGCGCTTGGCCACGAGCTCCTTCAGCCTGTTCTCTTCCGACTGCTTCGCCTTCGGCATGGGTTTACGACCCCTCCTCCCTATGGTATATGTACAGCCCGTCGAGGAATATCCGCTGGTCCTTCCGCCTTATCTTCGTGGCCAGCTCGATGTTGGCTGCGGTCTGCCCGACGTCCTCGAGAGAGACCCCCTTTACGATCACGTCGTCCCCTTCCACTGACACCTTGGTGCTCCCCACTATCTCGGCGACCCGCGGCGACCTCTCGCCGACGAAGTTCTCGACCAGGACCTGGTTCCCTTTCGTCTTGACCGTGATGGGGAAGTGGGCGTAGACCACCTTCACCTTGTAGGTGTACCCCTTGGTGACGCCCGTGACCATGTTGTTGATGATGCTGGTGATCGTGTTGATGATCACGTTGTCCTTCTTCTTCGCGGAGAAGGGGGAGATCACCACCTTGCTCCCTTCGACCCCGATGTTCACGTTGATCTTGTCGAAGCTCTTCTTCGCCTCTCCCAGCTTCCCCTTGACCGAAAGGGTCCTCCCTGCGAGGGACACCGTCACCCCCTCGGGCATGCTGACTGCCGTCTGCTGCAGAGCCTCAGAAGACATACCCGATTAGCCTCCCCCCGATCCTCTTCTCCTGGGCTTCGACGTGCGACATCACTCCCTGCGGGGTCGACACGATCAGGGTCCCGACCCCGACTGCCGGGAGGTACCTGTGCTCCCAGTCCACGAGCTTGAGCGACCTGACGGGGAACCTCGGCGAGATCACCCCGCACTTGTTTATCCTGCCAAGGAGCTGGACCCTGAGCTTCCCGCCGATCCCGTCATCTATGAACTCGAACTCCCCGATGTACTTCCGCTTCTGCAGGACCTTGAGGACCTCGCTCGCGAGGCTGGACGCGGGTATCACGACGCACTCCTTCTTGTTCCTCATCTCGGCGTTCTGAAGGCTCGCGAAGAGGTTTGCTAGCACGTTGGTGGCTGGCATGCTCCTATCTCCTAGTCGTACTTCCTGAAGCCAAGCTTCGCGGCTACCTCCCTGAAGCACTGCCTGCATAGCACAAGGTCGTAGGACCGGATGACAGCCCCGTACTGGCCGCACCTCTGGCAGTAGTGGGTCGACTTGCCGTACTTTCTCACCTTTGGATGCCTCTCTTTCATTGGATCGTCACCCCGAAGTTGTCCTTGAAGTACTGCATCGCCTCGTCCCTCGACACGAGGTGGGACCTGCCTACGCGGGACGTCCTCCTGCTCCTCCTGCTCACTGCGAACCCGGGCCTCTCCAGAAGGACGGAGATGTTCATCCCCAGGATTCCGATCGCCGGGTCGTACCTGATCCCCGGGACTTCGATGTGCTCACGGATCCCGAAGGACACGGAGCCCCTCTGGTCGAAGCAGGATTCCTGCAGCTTCTTCTCCCTGGCCGTGAGCAGCTTCTCGATCAGGGGGGTCGTTTCGCTCCCCCTCACGGTGACCATCACCCCTATGGGTTCCCCCTTGTGGATCCCGAAGTCCCTGACCGAGCGCTTCGCCCTCGTCGGTGTGGGGCTCTGGCCTGTGACCTGCTCGAGCACCTTCTTGCCCCTCTCGATCGCCTCCCCTGACTTGCCGAGCCCGATGTTGACCACGACCTTACCTACCCTGATCTTTCGCATCGGGTTCTCCTGCACCGCTTCCTGGCTCATGCCGCTCCTGCTCCTACCGTGATCATCGGGGAGTCGGTCCCGACCGGGAAGACGAGCCTCGAGGGGATTTCAGCCTCCCCGCTGGGGAGCGTTATCCTGACCATCTTCTCGCGCGAAATCGTCCCCTTCTTGACGTCCGCGATCCTGCCCAGCTGCCCGGCGCGGTCCCCTGTCAGGACAAGCCCTAGCGAGCCCTTCGCCAGCTTCGCCTGCCCGAGCACCTTCTGGGACGGGAGCTCGATCAGGACTGCATCGCCAGGCGACAGGTCGAGCCCGTCGTTCACCATCGACCTCCCGTCGTGGAGGCCATACTGGATGTGGCCGCCCTTGACCTTGGTCTTGCTCTGGACGCTGCAGAGCTTCTTCTGCGCCTCCTCAGAGCCGACCTTCGCGAGCGCCAAGCCCTTCGGCGAGGGGACGAGCCGGAAGTCTGCCCCCTCGAGGGGGACGCTGACGACGTTGAACAGCCCGACGGGGAACCTGGGGGTCCGGCGCTCCTTGCCGTCCACCTTCACCTTCCCCGTCTTCATCATGAACTTCAGCTCTCTTGAGAGTTTGGCCATGGACGCCATGTCCCGCACGACCACCCCGAGCGGGTAGGAGGCCGCCATCGGGTGGGGTCCTGGGACCGGCTTGAAGACGAACCTGCTCGACTTGCGCGAGATGTCCCAGCTTCTCGGCGCCGCCAGCCTCTTCATCTTGTTGCGCCCTCCCTTCTTGCCCATCTACGCGGCCACCTCGAGCTTGCTCTTCCTTTGCTTGTCGACCAGCACGAGCGACGTTATGATGACGTTGGAGGCCTGGACCGGGACCGGAGCCGTCCCCCCCTTCAGCTTCTCCCGTGTCACCCCTTCCACGTTGACCACCCCTGCCTTCGAGTCGACCTTCGTGACCTTCCCCTCGATGTCCTTGAACTCTCCGCGCACTATCCTGACCGTGTCCCCGACCCTGGGCCTTACGGTCCGCCTGCCGTGCCTCTCCCTCAGCTCTGCGGACAGTCGGGATCCAAACTTCACTCTCTGTCACCTATACTATGATGGACGCCAGGTTGGCTATCCTCGGCCACTTTTCTGCGGCCTCGCTCGCGACCGGCCCCTTGATGTCCGTCCCCTTCAGGTCCCCCTCCGGGGTGATGATGACTGCCGCGTTGTCCTCGAACACGATCCGCTGCCCGCTGACCCTGCGGACCGGGTACTTCTGCCTCACGATCACCGCTCCGAAGACTGACTTCTTGAGCTCCGGGGGGCCCTTCTTCACCACGCAGACGATCGAGTCACCGACCGACGCCGCCGGGACGCGGCTCAGCCTCCCCTTCGCCTTGGTCACCTGGACCACCCTGAGGGTCTTCGCCCCCGTGTTGTCCGCGCAGGTGATGACGGCGTAAAGCGGGATCGCCCTGGTGATGTAGTTCTTGAACTCCTCGACCCCTTTCGCCGAGACAGCGCGAGATTTCGTGGACATTAGCTTCCCCTCTTCGATTCGACCACGACGAACGATATCGTCTTGGAGAGCGGCCTGCACTCACCGAGCGTGACGGAGTCGCCTTCCTGCACTTCGATGCAGGGCGGCACGTGGGCGCTCACCCTGCTCCTCCGCCTCTCCCCCCTGTTGAACTTGGGGACCATGTGGAGATATTCCATCTCGACGACCACGAAGCCCTTCCCCGCTGTGGAGACGGCCCTCCCCGAAAGCAGCCTCCCCCTGACCTTGACGCTCCCGTGGAAGGGGCACCTATCGTCCTGGCACTTCTTCCTCGGCATGCTGACCTCGAGTCCGGCCGCGGTCATGCCGTCCTCCTCCCCAACCTGTCTTCGAGCCTCCCGGCGATGTCGGCCCCGGTGACCACAGCGCCTGAATCGAGGAGCTGGAACGCGGCCCCGGCCTTCGCGACGCGCACGACATGGCCTGCAGAATCCAGCACAAGGGTCTTCGCAGTCTCGAGCAGGACCCGGCCGGCCCGCCCCGCGGCTGTCGGATCGGACGACGAGAGCACCTTCACCCTCTCCCCAATGACGTTCATTCGGCTATCCCCTTCTCGTGCATCACGGTCACCACCCTGGCTATGTCCCTCCGGATCCTCCTGATGTTCCCCACGTCCTTCTTGACGACACCGCGCTGAGCGCTTCCGGCAAGCTTGGAGAGCTCCGACCTGAGGTCGAAGAGCGTCTGCCTAAGCTTGTCAGCGTCCTGCTTCCTGAGTTCCTTCGGTTTGAGCTGTGGCATCTTCTTTCTTCTCCTCTTTCACGTCCTCCTTCAGCGTGAAGTCAGGCGGGAGGGCGTCTCTTAGCGCAATTTTCACCTTGATTCCGTAGAGGCCGAGCTTCATCAGGACGTCGGTCGTGGCCTCGTCGACAGACCTGTCGGCCGTGTCCCCGCTCTTGGGGACTATCCCGGCCCTGTACTTCTCGCCGTGTGACCTGTCGCTCCTCAGCTTCCCTGCGACCGATATCTCCACCCCAGCCGCTCCGGCGTTCATGATGTTGTTGACCGACCACTGCGCCGCCCTCCGGAACGCGGTACCTCTGGACACGATCTGGCCTATCCTCGCTGCCATTATCCTGGCGTTGAGCTCCGGGTTCTCCACCTCCGTCACTGCGATCTGGGGATTGGGGAAGCCGAACTTCGCAGCCACCTTGTCGGTGAGGTCCTTGATGCCTGTCCCCCTCCTGCCGATTGCGAGCCCGGGCCTGGCGACGTAGACCTTCAGGGTCGTCCCGACAGGTGACTTCTGCACTTCGAGACCACCGTAGCCGGCGTCCCTGAGCTCCTTCTCGAAGAATTCGTCAAGGTCAGCGTACGACTTGCTCGTGGTGAGAATCGACTTCACTGTGGTCCGTTGCTGCTGGGCGGACATGCCTATACTTCCTTGCCCACGACTTCGATGTGGACCATCTGGTGGAAGTTAGGGGAGCTCCTCCCGAAAGCGCGCGGGACGTAGTCCTTCTGGGTCCTCCCCGCATACCCCGAGGCGTGTATGATCTTCACCCTGTCCGGGTCGAGCCCCTTGAATTCCGAGTTCCCTTCCAGATTATGCAGGACGTCAAGGTACGCCTTGGCTGCCCGAACGGGATAGGAGCCCGTCGGGAACCCCTGGAGCTCGCTCCTGTGGCCCACCTTGAGCTTGTGGCGCCTGAAAGCGATCGGCATCTTCTTGCTTTCGACCTGCTCGAGCAGGTCTATCGCCCTTGAAAGCTGCATTCCCTTTATCGTGAGAGCGATTTCCCGCGCGGCCTTTGGCGACACGTTGACCTCCCTTCCGCTGGCCCTAACGTGTACCGCGGGGTCGAAACCCTCGAAACTGTAACCGTAGTGAGGCACTTTATCCCTCTCGTAGACCCGGCCGATTGTTGATGCGGTTATAAACGTGTCCTTCATGAAACGGTGGAATTACCGGCCGAAAACGGAGTTTCGCAGGACCGGTTTCCATTTTCAAACGAGGGTGCGCCGATTAGGGAAACGCCTAAGAAAACAACGGAGGAGCCCTTGCCTTGCGCGATGGTCGAGACTTCCCGCCATGACATCGTCATCATAGGTTCGGGTATCGCAGGTCTGAGGGCGGCAATCGAAGCTGCCCGAGTGAGCAACGGGAAGGCTGACATCGCGATCGTCACCAAAGTTCAGGCGATGAGGTCCCACTCCGTCAGCGCGGAAGGAGGGACGGCCGCGGTCCTCTACCCGGAGCTGGGGGACTCGCTCGAGTCCCACGCGTTCGACACGGTGAAGGGCTCAGACTACCTCGCAGATCAGGACGCGGTCGAGCGCTTCGTGAAAGAGATGCCGAACGAGATCTACCAGCTGGAGCACTGGGGGCTCCCCTGGAGCAGGAGGGAGGACGGCAGGATCGCGCAGAGGAATTTCGGTGGTTACAGCTATCCCAGGGCTGTCTTCGCAGAGGACAAGGTCGGCTTCTTCGAGATGCAGACGCTCTACGATACGACGACGAAGTACGACAACATCCACTACTACCAGGAGTGGTACGCCACGACGATCCTCTCCGAGGGAGGGGAGTTCAGGGGCGTGACAGCGATCGAAAGGAAGAGCGGGGACTTCGTCCAGATCCTCGGAAAGGCGGGGATCTTGGCGACCGGCGGCTCGGGACGGCTCTACAGCTTCGCGACGTATGCCTACAGCTCGACCCCGGACGGCATGGCGATGGCATACCGCGCCGGCGTTCCGCTGAAAGACCTGGAGTTCATCCAGTTCCATCCGTCAGGGCTCATACCCTCCGGGATACTCATCACCGAAGCGGTCAGAGGGGAGGGCGGGGTCCTCCTCAACAAGGACGGGGAGCGGTTCATGAAGAGGTACGCCCCGAACAAGCTGGACCTGGCGTCCAGGGACGTCGTGTCCAGAGGGATGATGACCGAGATAGAGGAGGGGAGGGGGTTCAAGGACGAGGCTTCCGGGCTGGACTACCTGCACCTCGACCTTTCTCCCATCGGCGCCCAGAAGATCAAGGACAGGCTGTCCCAGATCAGGGAGATAGCAATAAAGTTCAGAGGCATCGACCCTGTAGAGAAGCCCCTCCCTGTGAGGCCTGTGTGCCACTACGTCATGGGGGGGATAGACACGGACATCGACGGGGCGACGAAGCTCAAGGGGCTCTGGTCAGCAGGGGAGGCGGCGTGCGTCAGCATCAACGGAGCCAACAGGCTCGGGGCCAACTCCACCGCCGAGTGCCTGGTCTGGGGGAAGATAACCGGCGCCGAGGCGGCTAAGTACGTGGAAGGGAAGCCGCAGCCCGCGACCCCCGGAGGGCAGGCGGCGACTGAGGAGAAGAGGATCTTCGACGGGATATTCCACGGCGGAGGAGGCACGAACCCCTACGAGGTGAGGGACGCGCTGCAGAAGGTGATGGCGAAGGACGCTTTCGTCTTCAGGACCAAGGAAAGCCTCTCGGAGGCGCTCCGGACGATAAGGGAGCTCAAGAAGAAGGACTTCCTCCACTGCGAGGACAAGGGCAGGGTCTACAACACCAACCTGAGCGACGTCCTGGAGGTGGAGAGCATGCTGACCGTGGCAGAGGTCGTGGTGGCGGGCGCGCTCGCGAGGACGGAGTCGAGGGGGTCGCACTTCAGGAGAGACTATCCTGCGAGGGACGACAAGAGCTGGCTGAAGCACACGCTGGCGTATCCCGGCCCCGACGGCCCGAGACTGGAGTATTCGACTGTCAAGATCACAAAGTACCAGCCTGCGGAGAGGCACTACTGAGTCGGAGGGAGCCTGGTGGCAGATAATACCCCGAAGGGCGCTGAGAGAGCGAAGAACAAGCGCGGCATCTGGGGATGGATCAACCCCTACCATTACAACCTGGAGAGGTGGGCCTACGCGTTCCAGAGGATCACGGGGGTCGCGGTGCTCGCATACGTGCTGGGGCACCTGGGGGACACGAGCTTCTTCGTCGGTGGACCGACCGGGAGCGGGCCCAGTCCGTCGAGCTGGGATTTCATAGGGACGATCTTTGAGAATTCATTCGGGCATCTGATCCTGGTCCTGGTCGTCCTGGTGCTCGTCTTCCACGGCGTCAACGGGATCCGGCTCATACTGGCCGAGTTCGGGTTCATCCTCAAGAAGCCTTCGAAGATAGAATACCCGTACAAGGCGAAGGGGCTCGGGTCCGGGCAGAAGTACCTGATCTGGATCGGGATCGCAGCAGGTGTGGCCGCGGCCGTCTGGGCCTTCCTGGTTCTGTTCGAGGGGATGGGATGAAAGAGTCCAGACTGATGCTGATCCAGTATGCCACAGCGGTGCTGGCGGTCGCCCTCGTTTCGATCCACCTCATAATGCAGGGCGTGATCTATCCCTACGCCACCGCGATATCGTTCAGCAACATACTGTCGATCTACCAGAACGGCTTCTATGCCGTATTCCTTGAGGCGCTGCTGGTGATAGTCCTGGTGCACGGCTTCAACGGCGTCAGGATAATCCTCCACGAATGGAGGCAGACCGCGCCATGGAGCAGGTGGGTGGACGTGGGGACGGTCCTTGCGATAGTGGTCTCGGTCGGCTACGGGACCAGGACAGTGATCCTGGCCTTGTTCGGAGGGGTTACGGCTTGACCGACGTGAGGCTGCTGGTGCAGAGGTTCGACCCCCTCACGGACGAGAAGCCCAGGTTCGCTGAGTACTCGGTCCCGAAGAGGGAAGGGATGACAGTCCTGGATGCGCTCCTCTACGCCAGGGACTACCTCGACCATTCGATCGCGCTCAGGTTCTCGTGCAGGCAGGCGTCATGCGGGTCGTGCGGGATGAAGATCAACGGCCGCCTGCGCCTCGCGTGCTACACTCAGGTGGAGGAGCTCGGCGGGGAGAAGGTCGTCGCCCAGCCCATGGACAACTTCGAGATAATCAAGGACCTCGTCACCGACCTCGGGTCGTTCTTCGCGAAGCACAAGCAGCTCATGCCCTATGTGCTCCGTTCTGACTCTCAGGAGATGGACCACCCGAGCGCCGAGTTCCTGATGAAGCCCGAGGAGCTGGAGAAGGTCCTTCAGTTCACTTACTGCATAAAGTGCGGACTCTGCACGTCCTCGTGCCCGACTGTGGGGACTGACGCCCTCTTCCCAGGGCCGCAGGCTCTGGCGCAGGCCTACCGATACCTCAGCGACGAGAGAGACGAAGGCGGGAAGAGGAGGATCGACGCTCTGGACACGGCGCACGGGGTCTGGCGGTGTCACTACGCAGGCTCGTGCTCCGCAGTCTGTCCGAAGGGGGTCGACCCTGCCCTTGGGATCCAGCTGCTGAAGCGGCATGTGATGTCTGGGAAGGCCCGAAGCGAGGGGGCCGAGGTCTGGAAGCAGCAGGCGGCAGCGGCACCGCCCCTGAAGTAGAAAGCTAGGCTAGGATTATGACCGGAACGGCCGAGTTGCCGGGGAAGGACGATGGTGCGGAGGATCGGGAACCCGGCCAGCTGGCTCGCCTGCCACGTCCCGAAGAGCAGAGGTGAGCTGGAGCTTGCTGCACGCTCCCTGCTGAAGCTCGCGTTCTGGGCCGCCCTTCTCGCCCCTGTGATAGTGGTGCCAGCCTACTACCTGCTGGTCACGTTCGGCATACTCCCGCCCGTGCACCTGCCGTCAGGCTAGGGCGTGTCGTCTGGGTCTTCGTAGTGCGCGCCCAGGTAGCCGTAGACGCCCATCTTCAGCACCTTCATGCCCAGGAGGGCGCACTTCACCCGCGAAGGCCCCAGGTCCGGGTCGCCGAGCATCTTGAATATGTCTTCCTTCGAGAGCTGCTTGACCCACTCCAGCGGCTTTCCCTTGGCCAGCTCGGTGAGCATCGAGGCGGAGGCCTGGCTGATGGCGCACCCCTTCCCGGAGAACTTGATCTCCTCGATGCTCCGCCCGACCCCCACCCTGATCTGCATCCCGATGTCGTCCCCGCAGAGCGGGTTCGTGTCGTGGGCGTCGATGTCGAACTTCTCCAGCTTGCCGAAGTTCCTCGGGCTCCTGTAGTAGTCGAGGATCAGCTCGCGGTAGATGTCGGCGGAGCTCACAGCCTGAAGATCGAACCTGCCTTGTCGAGGCCAGCCTTCAGTGCGTCGACGTCGTCGTAGGAGTTGTAGACGTGGAAGCTCGCCCTGCTGGTCGCTGCTACGTTGAGCCACCGCATGAGCGGCTGCGCGCAGTGGTGCCCGGAACGGATCGCGATCCCTTCCTCGTCGAGTATCGTAGCTAGGTCGTGCGGGTGGACGTCCCCGAGGTTGAACGAGACCACCCCTCCCCGCTTCTGCGGATCCGAGGGGCCGTAGGAGTGGAAGCCTTTGGCCTTCGAAAGCGTCTCGAGTGCGTACTTCAGGAGCCGGACCTCGTGCTCCCTGACCTTCTCCATCCCGATCGCGTTCAGGTAGTCGATCGCCGCCCCCAGGCCGATGGCGTCTGCGATGTTGACTGTCCCAGCCTCGAACTTGTAGGGGACGTCGTTCCATGTCGCGTGATCCAGGAACACTTCCCTGATCATCTCCCCGCCGCCCTGGAACGGGTCCATGTCCTCGAGAAGCTCCTTCTTCGCGACGAGGGCGCCGATCCCTGTCGGGCCCAGCATCTTGTGCCCGGAGTAGGCATAGAAGTCCGCCCCGATGGCGCCGACGTCGACGGGCATGTGAGGCACCGACTGAGCCCCGTCCACGAGGGTGGTGGCCCCCGAAGCACGCGCCTTCGCGCACATCGCATGGACGTCGTTGATCGTGCCGAGGACGTTGGAGCAGTGCGCGAACGCGACCAGCCTGGGCGACTCTTTCAGAAGCTTCTCGAAGTCTGCCATGTCGATCGTCCCGTCAGGCAGGAGCCCGGCGAACTTCAGCGTGGCTCCCTTCTCCTTCGCAAGCAGCTGCCAGGGGACAATGTTGCTGTGGTGTTCCATCAGCGTGGTCACGAGCACGTCCCCCTTCTTCACGTTCTTCTCTCCCCACGCGAACTTCACCAGGTTCGTGGCCTCGGTGGTCCCCCTGACGAACACGAGCCCCTTCGGGGACGAGCCTACGAATCTGGCCGCCTTCGCCCTTGCCTCCTCGTACGCCTCCGTGGCCTCCTCGCCGAGCGTATGGACAGACCTGTGGACGTTGGAGTTGTATCTGGAGTAGTAGTCGACGAGCGCGTCGATGACGGCCTGCGGCTTCTGTGCCGTCGCGGCGCTGTCCAGATAGACGAGCCTCTTCCCGTGGACCTTCCTCTTCAGTATGGGGAAGTCGGCCCTCAGCTTCTGGACGTCTATGGCTTCGGTCTTCAGCATCCTGGCAGAAGAGCCCCCTATACCTCGATAAAAATCGTGTCCCCTAAGACCTTGACGTTGAAGCGCCTGAGCGGCACGGTCGCTGGAGGGTTCACGACCTCCCCGGTCTTGAGCTCGAACTGCGACAGGTGCAGCGGACAGACTATCCTGTCCTCGACCACGAAGCCCCGGCCAAGGTCGGCCTCCTCGTGGGTGCAGGTCCCGCTCACTGCGAAGACCTCTCCGCCGATTCTGGAGAGGAGCACGTGCAGCCCCTTGAGGTCGACCGTCGAGATCGACCCTTCGGCGAGGTCGGACACCTTCATGGCAGGAAGGTACTCTCCCAACTGCATTCATCGGTACTTGTAGTGCCGCTCGAAGATGTCTTCCGTTTCCTTTACCTCCGGGGTCAGCTCCCCGGTCTCCGCGAGGAGAGTCTCCCTGTCGGCGAGGCGCCTCTTCTCGCCCTGCCACTTCCCCTCAATCATGAACCTGGCGCCTTCCCTCGTCTGTTCAATGGGTACCCTGGAAAGGACGGGCTCGAAGAATCCCAGCACGACCATCTTCTTGGCCTCGTCCTGGGAGAGGCCCCTCGCCATCAGGTAGAAGAGCTGCTCCTCGTCGATCTGCGCGACCGAAGCGGAGTGGGTCGCCCTGACCTCGTTGTTGTCTATCTCGAGGCTGGGGACGCCGTCGGACTTCGCAGTCCGTTCGAGCAGCATGGCGTGGTGGGCCAGGTACGACCTCGAGTTCTTCGCCGCGTTGACTATCTTGATCATCCCCTTGAAGATCGACTGGGACTCCCCCTTGAGCACCCCCCTCGCCTGGGTCGAGCCGGTCGAGTCAGGGGAGTTGTGGACCAGGTTGGTCTCGTAGTCGTACCTCTGTTTCCCGTCGGTGAAGAAGATCTCGAAGCCTTCGGCCAGTGAGCCTCTTCCGTTGAGGAAGAAGTTCGTCCTCGACCTAGACACCTCCGCGCCGAGCGAGAGCGAGCTGAGGGTGGCCTTCGAGTCGTTGGACGTCTCGATGCCCCTGTTGGACACATGGGTCGTCCTGTCGCCCAGGAGCTGGATGGAAGAGAAGTCCACGTGAGAGCCAGGCCGGGCAAGTACCTCTGTGGTCGACGCCACGAACGCCGGGGAGGGGACGCCTTTCGAATACAGCTCCTCGAGGTAGACCAGCTTGGCCTCCTCTTCTGCGATGACGAAAGTCTGCTCCACGATGGAGGTGCTCGGGGAATCGAGCAGGAGCATCCTGCGGAGCGGCCTGTCCAGGCTGACGCCTGTGGGCACCCGGACGAACGTGCCGCCGCTGAAGAACGCGTTCACGAACGCCGCGAACCTGTCGCTCCCCGACTTCACGAGGCGCCCCTCGATCAGCTTCCTGATCGCTGCCTCCTCCTGCTTCAGGGCGGCATGGAAGGACATCAGTCTGACCCCCTGCGACTCCAGGTCCCTGCTGAGCTCGGTGTGGACCTGCGTCTCGTTCCCCTGGAGTATGATGTCCTTCTCCTTCCCGGTCAGGAAGCCCTGGAAGAAGCTTCTGAAGTCGATCTCGGAGCGGCCTGGGATTATCTTGAACCTGTCGAGGGGGAAACTGAACGTGGACACATACTTGGTGTAGAGAGGGTTCTTCTCCGGAGGTAGGGCGGCGAACTGTCTGAAGGCGTCCAGCCTGGAGCTCGTCAGCCAGGCGGGCTCGTCCAGGGACGCGGATATCGACCTGACCAGGTCCTCGTCGAACGAGGAGACGGCCTTCTGAGACAACTGTCCGTTCTCCCCTTCGGTCCTAGCCCACTGCGTTCGTCATTTCAAGGGACATCAGACGGTTGAACTCGACCGCGTATGTCATCGGGAGCTCCTTCGCGAATGGCTCCATGAAGCCGTTGACCACCATGCTCAGAGCGTCGCCTTCCGAGATCCCCCTGGCCATCAGGTAGAAGAGTTGTTCTTCGCCCACCTTGCCTACGCTCGCCTCGTGGGTGACGGTCGCGTCGTCTTCCTGGATCTCCATGTATGGGTAGGTCGCGGTCGTGCTCATCGGGTCGACCAGGAGGGCGTCGCATCTCACGGTCGACTTCACGTTCTTCGCGCCCTTGGCAATGTGGAGGAGACCGCGGTAGGCCGTGTGCCCCCCGCCCTTCGAGACCGAGCGGGAGATGATCTTCGACGTCGTGTCCTTTGCCAGGTGGATCGCCTTCGCGCCCGTGTCCTGCACCTGTCCGGGCCCGGCGTAGGCGACCGATATGATGTCCGCCCTCGCCCGCGGGCCGAGGAGGTAGACCGAAGGGTACTTCCTTGTGAGCCTCGAGCCCCCGTTGAAGTCCACCCACGATACGGTGGCTTCTTCGTGGGCGTGAGCCCTCTTCGTGACGAGGTTGAGGACGTCCCTCGACCAGTTCTGGAGAGTCGTGTACTTCACGAGCGAGCCCTTCCTGGCCACGATCTCGACGATGGCCGAGTGCAGAGACTGGGCCGAGTAGACGGGAGCCGAGCACCCCTCGTTGTAGGAGACTTCGCTGTAGGGCTCTGCGACTATCAGCGTCCGCTCGAACTGCCCCATCTTCCTCTCGTTTATCCTGAAGTAGGCCTGGAGGATCATAGGGACCTTCACGCCCTCCGGGACGTAGACGAACGACCCTGCGCTCCAGACGGCTGTCTGCAGAGCCGCGATGTAGTTGTCCTGGTAGGGCACCACAGTCCCGAAGTACTTCTTCATGATCTCGGGGTATTCCTTGAGCGCGGTCACGGTGTCTGTAAAGACGACCCCCTGCTTCTGGAGCTCCCCCTGGATGCTGTGGTAGACGGCCTCGCTCTCGTAGACAGCGCCTACGCCTGCGAGGAACTTCTTCTCGGCCTCGGTTATGCCGAGCTTGTCGTACGTCTTCTTGATGTAGTCCGGGAGCTGGTCCCAGGAGTCAGCGGCCTTGGCCGTAGGCCTCGCGTAGTAGTAGAAGCTCTGAAAGTCTATGTCAGCAAGGTCGGGCGCCCATGCAGGAGGCTTCATGTCCAAGAAGTGCTTCAGGGCCTTCATCCTGATCTGCTCCATCCAAGCTGGCTCGTCGTGTATCCGGACGATCTCCTGGACGACCCTCTCGCTGAGCCCCTTGATCCCCTGGATCGCGTAGGACTCTACCGGGTCGCTGAAGCCGTACTTCTCCTTGTAGTCGTCGGTAACGATATCCGTCTTGGCGCTCAAGCCCGTCTCACGCTCGAATATAACATAGGTTATTTCCTTGTTAAAAGCGTTATGGGGTCTGCTGGGCCACCTGCTCCTCTTCCTTGTAGCCCTGTATCCAGGTGTACCCCTTCTCCTCAAGCAGCCTGGAGAGCTCCTCCCCGCCCGACTCGATGATGCGCCCCTGGTACATCACATGGACGAACTGGGGTTTGACGTACTTGAGTATCCTCTGGTAGTGGGTGATCAGCAGCGTCCCGGTCTGCGGACCTGACACAGTGTTGATCCCCTCCGCGACTATCCTCAGCGCGTCGATGTCGAGCCCGGAGTCGGTCTCGTCGAGGACCGCGAACTTCGGCTGCATGAGCGCCATCTGAAGGATCTCCGCCCTCTTCTTCTCCCCGCCCGAGAACCCCTCGTTGAGGTAGCGGCTGAGGAACGAGTCGTCCATGCTCAGCATCTTGAGCTTCTGCGCCACGGTCTCCTTGAATTCGAAGATCGTCGGCGGCTCGGTGCCGGCTGGTCTGGAGTTGTTGTATGCAGCCCGGAGGAAGGAGAACATGCTCACCCCCTGGACGCTCACCGGGTATTGGAACGCCAGGAAGAGCCCCTTCTTCACCCTCTTGTCCGGGGTGAGCCCGAGCAGGTTCTCCCCGTCAACGGTCACCTGCCCCGAGGTCACCTGGTACTTCGGGTGCCCCATCAGGGTGTAGGCGAGCGTGCTCTTTCCGGAGCCGTTGGGGCCCATGAGAGCATGCGTCTCCCCCTGACCAATCGTGAGGTTGACCCCCTTCAGGATCTCCTTCCCCTCCACCGATGCGCGGAGGTCCTTGATCTCAAGCTTCAACGTTGGGCTGGCCGCGTTTCCGGTTTCTATTTAAGTATTATAACGTATGTTATCGTGCAAGTTGAATGGGCGGCTGATGCCGGGGCAGGTGCGTAAGGGTCAGGACCGATGGTCCGCAAAACGGGGGCCTGGGGCCTCCGCTCGGCAGCAGTTGCCTTGCGTCAGACGAGACCCCAGATTCCTACGATGATGGCTATTATTCCTATGATTGTCTGGAACCTTCCGAGCCACTTCGCGACCTTCTCGAGGCTGCTCCCCACAGCAGGGATACTCGGAAGAATCCCCATTATGAGGATCAGCCCGGCGATTATGGCGACTGTTCCTTGGAGCGCTGAGAAGAAGAGTATCGCGACGATTATCGCGATGATGCCTATGATTGTCTGGAACCTCCCGAGCCACTTCGCGACCTTGGCAATGGAACCCCCCACGCCTGGGATGCTTGTGACGATGCCCGCGGCGAGAATGAGCCCGGCTATAATGTTCATCAGTTCGACGATCATGTTCTTCGAGCGTCGTTGGTCGGCGGTTGTTATTTAAGGGTGGGCGACCGCTTCATGCAAGGCGGGCGGAGCGGCCCCGTAGGCTCTGGAGGCTCCGGACTCTGGCGAAGGTACGGGTGCGGCGACTATCGCTAAGCCCAGAGGGCGCTGGCCTTCTTCGCGACGGCTTCGAGGAACTCCCTGTCGACCGATGAGAAGGCGTCGAGCTGGTCGCTGTCGATGTCGATCTCCCCTATGACCGCGCTCCCGTCCATGATGGGCACCACTATCTCGGACTTCGTCGAGAGGAAGCACTGCAGGTATCTCGGGTCCTTGTTGACGTCCGAAACGATCTCTGTCTTCCCAGCCTTGGCGGCAAATCCGCAGACCCCCTTCCCGACCGGGATACGCACGTGCTCCGTCGCGGCTGGGCCTGACCATGCGTCTAGCACGAGGTCCTTCCCTTCGACGATGTAGATCCCGACCCAGGAGTAGGTGGGGACTGCGGAGTTGAGGAGCTTGACCATCGATTCCCTCGCTTCCTTGCCTTTGGACGCCCCCAGTGCAGAGTCGACCCTGACCAAGACCTCCTTCGCCTGCTCTCTGCTGAGCCTCAAGGTGGACGTCTTCAAATCCTGAATTCGCCTTCGACCCGAGTTATTTATTCCCGTCCCCTTTTCAGTTCGGGTTCTCGATCACGTACCTGTAGACGAGCCCCGCCAGCGCGCCGCCCAGTATGGGCCCGATCAGGTAGATGTACCAGTATCCTGGGTAGAAGCCACCCGCGATCATGGGTCCGAACGCCCTGGCTGGGTTCATGGCAGCGCCTGTGAGGTTGCCAGCCACGAGGACATCCGCGACGACCGCGAGCCCTATGCCGAGCCCTCCTATGCGAGGCGCCCTCGGGTCGACTACCGTCCCGTAGACAGCGAAGACCAGCACGAACGTGAGGAGGGCTTCGATGGCCATCCCCTGCCACGAATTGAGCAGGCCGCTCAGGGTGGGAGAGCCCCACTGCACTGCGTTCCCGAGCGCCGAGGGAAAGGCAGCGACGAGGGCCACCCCGGCGAGGGTCGCACCGAGCAGCTCCATGACTATGTATGGTATCAGATCCCTGGAGGGGAGCTTCTTCCCGACCCAGAGACCGACGGCAACCGCCGGGTTCAAGGCCCCTCCGGAGATCCCCATGGTCGCGGATACAGCCACGGCCAGGCCTATGCCGTTCGCGAAAGCAGCCACCAAGATCCCCGTCCCCGACAGCGGGCTCAGCTGGGAAGCCACGCCGACCGCGGACCCTGCGCCGACGAGCACGAACACGAAAGTCCCGACCGCTTCAGCGGCCAGCTTCTTCGATAGCTTTGGAGGCGCGGACAAAACCGTCGGGCAACTGCCGGGAGAAGCTCACTTAAGAATTGTTTCCGGGATGGAGGCTCCGGGCCCCCTCCTCTCAGCGGACGACAATTCTTATAAACCGAAAGTTGTATACCGAAAATGAAATGTCGGCAACAGGCCAACCAGTCATAATCCTGAAGGAAGGTTCCGGAGAGTCCAGAGGCAGAGAGGCTCAGAGGAACAACATTTCTGCGGCGAAGTTGATCGCGGAAGTCGTCAGGACGTCTCTCGGGCCGCGGGGGATGGACAAGATGCTAGTGGACTCCATGGGGGATGTCACGATTACGAACGACGGCGCGACGATGCTGAAGGAGCTGGACGTCCAGCACCCGGCAGCGAAGATGATGGTAGAGATCAGCAAGGCGACGGACAACGAAGTCGGGGACGGGACCACGTCCGCGGTCGTCGTCGCCGGGGCTCTGCTAGAGAAGGCAGAGGACCTGATCAACAAGAACGTCCACCCCGTGGTCGTAGTGGACGGCTACTCGCGCGCCGCAGAGAAGGCGCAGAAGATACTCGAAGAGATCGCCGAGAAGGTCGATCCGAAGAGCCGCCCGGACATCCTGAAGGTGGCGAACACCAGCATGCTGACGAAGCTGGTGAACGAGGACTCCCCGCACCTGGCCGGGATAGTCGTCGACGCGGTGCTGCAGGTGGCTGAAGAGAGGGCGGACGGGTTCAAGGTGGACATCGACAACGTGAAAGTCGAGAAGAAGCCAGGGGGCGCGCTCACCGACACGCAGATGATAAAGGGGATCGTCCTTGACAAGGAGGTAGTCCACTCAGGGATGCCGAAGAAGATCGAAGAGGCGAAGATAGCCCTCGTCAACTCGGCCCTCGAGATCGAGAAGACAGAGTTCTCGGCTGAGATCAGGATCAACGACCCTCAGCAGATGCAGCAGTTCATGGACGAAGAGACGAGCATATTGAAGGGCATGGTCGAGAAGATCCAGGCCTCGGGCGCCAACGTCCTCATCTGCCAGAAGGGGATCGACGACCTGGCGCAGCACTTCCTGGCGAAGGGAGGGATCCTAGGCGTGCGGAGGGTGAAGGAGAGCGACATGACGAAGCTCGCCAAGGCGACGGGCGCTAGGATAGTGACCAACCTCGACGACCTCACAAGCAAGGACCTCGGATACGCGAAGCTCGCCGAGGAGCGGAAGCTGGAGGAGGACAAGTGGGTGTTCATCGAGGGGTGCAAGAACCCGAAGGCAGTCACCATCCTCGTGAGAGGAGGGACGCAGAGGATCGTGGACGAGGCCGAGAGGGCCCTTCACGACGCCATAATGGTGACGAAGGACGTGGTCGAGCTCCCCGCGGTCGTCGCCGGAGGAGGGGCCCCTGAAGAGGAGGTCTCCGTCCAGCTGCGGAACTGGGCCCAGAAGCTGACAGGGAGAGAGCAGCTCGCGGCCCTGAAGTTCGCGGACGCCATGGAGAGCATCCCCCTCACGCTCGCGGAGAACGCCGGCATGGACCCCATCGACACCCAGGTCGACCTGAGGGCGAGGCATGGGAAGGAAGGCAAGTGGTACGGGGTCGACGCGCTCAACGGGAAGGTCGCGGACATGTACGCGAAGTCCGTGTGGGAGCCGCTGGCCGTGAAGCTGCAGATCCTGCGCGCAGCCACCGAGGCCGCGTCCATGATACTGAGAATCGACGACGTCATCGCAGCGAGTAAGATGAAGGCCCCGCCTGGCCCTCCAGGTGGAGGCGGGATGGGTGGCATGGGCGGCATGCCGCCGATGTAGAAGGCTACGCCAGCTCCACGCTAGGGTAGGGCCTGCCCGACTTCAGCGCCCTGTCATAGAGCATACTTGCTACTGCGACGTCCTCGAGCGCCACGCCGCCGGACTTGAACAGCGTGCGCCCCTCCCCCTTCCGCTTGCCGGCCACGATGTCTCCGAGCTCGACTGCGGAATCCCATGAGAACGCTCCTGCGGCTGCGGCCTGGATCAGGTCGCCGTATTCCACCTTGGCCTGCGCGACGTCGTCGACCGCTACGGTGTCGAACGACTGCACCGCAGCGGCGGAGACCTCCGAGTGCGACGCCACGTTGCTTCCGCAGATGTTCGCGTGAGAGACAGAACTCAGCATGACGTCGGTCAGGAACGGTTCCTTCGACGACGTGATGGCCGAGGCCACGTCTGCGCCGCGGAGGGCCTGCTCGGGAGATTCGTGCGGCGATGCGGCAAGCCCTGCCTCGGACAGCTTCCTGGCGAAGGCGTCTCTGCGCTCCCTGTTGGGGCTCCAGACCCTCAACTCGTCGATGCCCATGACCGACCCGAGAGCGAGCGCCTGCGTAAGCGCCTGCTTCCCTGACCCGAAGATGGCGACCCTCCCCGAAGGACGACGGTAGAGGTACTTCGTCGCGACCCCGGAGGCTGCGCCCGTCCTGTACCTCCCGAGGACGTCCGCGCCCATGATAGCGAGCGGGACGGAGCTTGCGGCGTCGAAGAGGATGAAGGCAAACCTTGAGCCGGCCCTCGACGACATGTACGCTTTGAGCCCGCCGCGCCCCAGGTATGCGAGGCTCGCGTGCATCACGTTCAGGACGGAGTCGCTCCCCCTCGACCTGGTCCTCATCGAGTTCGAGACATCCCCGGCCCCCTTCCGGCGGAAGGCCTCCTCAACCGACGACACGACCTCGTCCATGTCGATGAGGTCCTGGACGTCTCTCTCGGAGAGGACTAGCGTCAAGTGGTCAGGCTTCTTTGTGCTCTTCCGTTTCAGGCTTGCCCCAGCGGCCCACCTTCGGCAGCGACTTCGACCTGAAGAGGGCCATCCCCTGCTGGTAGCGCTGCAGCTCGACCTCTAGGAACCTTATGTCTGACATCAGGGCTGCGGACTCCTTCTCGGCGCCCTTCTTCCCCGTGAGCTCCGCGAGCTTCGCCTTCTTGTCGCCCACCATCTTTGAAAGCAGCTGCTCGTATTCGGTGGTCAACGCTGATGTGGACGACGCCCTCCTCGAAAGTATAAAGGCGTTATCCAGAAACGGGAGGCATGAGGCCACAGCTTTTTCTTGGGGGTCTTCTGGTCGCGATCATGGGTGGGGGATTCTATGCCCTGCAGCTCCCCCTGGCCTATTTCTGGAGCATCCCCTTCGTCATCGGGGGAGGGATAATGATCGTCGTCAGCCTCTTCCTCCCCGAAAGCGAGGGCCCGGTGCTTCCCCCCGAGGGGTTCAGGTTCTGCGCCTACTGCGCGACGCCCGTCCCGCTCGCATCTGAGCGCTGCCCTCACTGCGACGGAGTGCAGCCCAGGGAGGCCTGAAGAGTGAGCATCGCCCCCGAAACGACGGCCGGACGGAGGCTGGTTGCAAGGGAACTCGTGGAGTTCCGGGGCCATCGCTTGGTGAGGGCCACCCATCCTACGACCATCGAGATAACTACAGAGGAGTACCTTACGGAGAACGGCGACTGCATCATCGGCGTGGGCGCCTCGAAGGGGTGCGCGGGCCTGGGCGCGGCGCTGAAAGAGGGGCTGAGGAAGCGGGGATCGAGGGTCACCGTAAGGGTGGTGGCGGGGTCCAAGTCCTTCGAGGTGAGGGCGGCGGGGGACCCGAAGCTGCAGCTCTCCGACCCACACGAGATGATCATCCGTCGGAGCGATTTCGTCAGCGAGAGGACCCTGGCCGTGCGCGCCGACGCGGCGTCGAGGGACCTTCCCCGCGACCTGGTCCGCCTTCTCAGGAACCCTGACACGCGGGCTAGGCTGGAGATCGAGGTGTCGTGAGAGTGGCAGAATACAGGGCAGTCGCATATACGATGCAGGCGCTGGTCAAGTATCACGGGCTGAAGGACTGGAATCTCAGGCTCCCCTATCATGACAGCATTTCGGTCAACACCACCTCGATGAAGACCGAGGCGTCGATCAGCGATTCGAGGAAGGGAGGGGTGTTCATCGAAGGAAGGGCGAACGAGTCGGCCAATGCGCGGATGCAGGGGGTGATAGCGAGCCTCTCGCCAGGGAAGAAGGCGACCGACTTCAGGATAGACAGCCGGAACCTGCCTTCGGGGAAGTCGAAGGGGATCGGGTATTCCTCCTCAGCCGGGGCGGCCCTTACGCTGCTTGCGCACCGGATGCTGGTGGGGGAAAAGCCGGACCTCGTCAGGCTCTCGAGAACAGCGCGCCTGTTCGCGGCTTCGGCTTCGCGGTCCCTCGTGGGCGGGTTCTCCAGGCTCTACGCCGGGGACGACGACGAGGGCACATACGCAGAGCGGTTCGCTGACGGCAAAGCCATGGACCTGAGGATGGTCATAGTCCCGCTGTCTTCCAGAGTGAGGACCGAGGACGCACACAGGGAGGTGCTCACATCGCCCTTCTTCGAGGCGAGGGTCAGGTCGGCGCAGAAGAGGTGCGACGAGATGCAGAAGGCGATCCTGGGGAACGACCTGGACGCGCTTGGGAGACTGGCAGAGAAGGACACCCTCGAGCTTCACAGCCTCACGATGACCGGTGAGAACGGCCTGATCATAATGACGGACGACTCGCTCAGGATAATCCAGAAGGTCAGGGAGCTGCGCGACTCCGGGGTGAAGGCCTACTTCTCTATGCAGACTGGCCCATCCGTGTTCGTCAACACTGACGACAGGAACGAAGGCGCGGTCCTCCGGGCCCTCGAGAAGCTGGGCTACAGGGCATACCTGTCAAAGGTCGGCGGCGAGGCCACGCTGGTGTGACGTCGAGGGTCAGGGACGTCCGGTCTTACCTCGAGGAGCTGGAGAAGAGCAGAGAGGGGAGGGACGAACAGGTGAAGGCTGGGCTCGAGATATACATCGGACTCTGGAAGAAGGCGCTGGAGAGAGGGATAGTCGCCGAGAACGACGGCGTCGACGCGGCGCTCGCCAAGATCGAAAGAGAAGGCGGGCTCTACAAGGCTGCCGGGGAGTAGGGGCGCGGCCGACGGCTATCTGAGGGCTTCCCCGCCGTCGAGGACGACCACCTGCCCGGTCATGAAGCTCGACTCGTCGCTGGCAAGGAAGAGCGCGAGGCTGGCGGCCTCGGCCGGCTTCCCGAACCTGCCCAACGGGATCGCTGCCCTGTACGATTCGACCTGGTCCTTGCGGAGCCAGTCGACCCACGTCGTCTCGAAGGAGCCGAAGGCCATGCAGTTCACCCGGATCTTGGGGGCGAGGCTCTTCGCCAGCATGCGGGTCATCGACACGACGGCCCCCTTCGCCGAGGCGTAGACGAGCCCTTCCTTGTCGCCCACCAAGGCTGGGGTGGACGCGACGTTGACGATGGAAGAACCCCGACCCATGAGCCGGGCAGCGCCCTGGCAGCAGAGGAAGGTGCCGAAGGCGTCGACCGCGAAGACCCGCTTCCACATGTCCAGGCTCGTCTCGGCGAGGCCCAGGTTCCAGAGATTTCTGTCTGCATATCCTGCAGTGTTCACCAGAACGTCCAAGCCGCCGAGCTCTGCCTTGATCCTGTCAAACATGCCGTCGACGCTCTGCGGATCCGAGACGTCGGCATGGAAGACCAGCCCCTTCCCGCCTGCCTTCCTGATGGAATTGAGGACCGGCTCTGAGTGCGTCGTACCTGCGCGATGGTTGATCGCGACCGCCGCTCCCTCCTTTGCGAAGAGCTTGGCAATCTCAGCCCCGATTCCCTGCGAAGAACCGGTGATCAGGGCACGCCTGCCCTTCAGCCTCAAGCCGGCCGTCGGCGGAGCGGCCGGGTCTTAAGGGTTCGACCCTACGGCCTCGGAGCCCTTTCTCTCGCCGTGGGTCCGGAGGAGTACTGCCTGAGGAACCTGATGTTGAAGAGGGACGCCTTCGCCGAGTTCCTCACCATCTCGTCCGTGTCGGAGAGAGCCTTCGTCAGGACGTCTTCGGAATCCGCGCTCCCGACCGACCCGAGGGCCGCGGCCGACTCGTGCCTCACTATTGGGTCCCTGTCGTCCAGGACTGCGATGGAGAGAGCCCTGTTTCCCTCCGAGAGGCCTATCTGCCCGAGGGAGAAGGCCGCCTCGTGCCTCACCAGCGGATCAGGGTCGCGAAGCAGCACGTCCGACAGCGTGGAGACGCACCCCTCGCCCCCCACCTCGGCGAGGATGCAGACGGCGTGGACCCTCAGCACCAGGCTGGGTTCTTTCTTCAGGACGCCCACGAAGTAAGACTCGTCTCTCCTCTGCCAGGCTTCCTCCATCCCCTTCATCACCTGCATGGCATGGACTTCGTCGTCCACCACGGTGCTCGTGTACATCTGCAGTTCCAGCTCGGCGCCCTGGGGCTATAAACAGAGCGCGGGGCAGCGAGGGCTCCTGCTCCCGAAGACCCGGAGGCCCATGCGGCGCTGGCTGCGCCGGAAGCGGGAGACCAAAACCCATAATGGCGGCCGGGCGAACTGCGCCGAGGGTACGCCTTGACCAGCGCTGACCGGCCGCTCCCTCGCGGACGGGCACTTTCGGTCGCAGTCCTCGCCGGGGGGAGGAGCAGCAGGATGCAGTCTGACAAGGCGTTCTTACCCTACGGTGGGATTTCGTTCATCGCCCGGATCGCCGCCGAAGCATCCAAGGTCAGCGACCGCGTCCTTGTCGTGATAGGAGACAAAGAGAAGGGAAGGTTCGAAGCCCACCTGGGGACGGGCGTGACGATACTCCGCGACTCGTACCATCTGGAGGCGCCCATCGGCGGGATGCTGACTGCGTTCGAGAAGCTCGGGGACGGATTCGCGGCCGTGGTCGGGTGCGACTCTCCTCTCATCCGGGGCGAGGTTCTGGGGCTCATCTTTTCGTGCGCAGTCGGTCACTCCGCCGCTGTCCCTCTCTGGGATTCGGGGAAGGTCGAGCCCCTCTGCGCAGTCTACGAAGCGTCGGAGGCGAGGGAGGCGTCCGTGAAGGCGGTGGCGAAGGGGAAGCTGAAGTGCAGGGACATGATCGCCCTCCTTCGGGACGTGAACTATGTCCCTGTTTCGCGGCTGCGCGGCCTTGACCCGACCCTCGGCTCCCTGGCCAACATCAATACTCCAGCTGACCTCGAAGCCCTTCAGAGCGGGCTGCCCACGAGGATGCTCCCGCTGAGGGCCGCGGCAGCCCTTCCGCCAGACGATTGAGCCTCGGGGCAGTTCCAAGACGTGGACCCGCCCCATGCACCCTCGCGGCCGAGCAACCGGGCCACTTCAGATGAGGCGGCTACCCCGGGATCCGAGCGATCTGAGACGGTCCGAGGAGCTCGACCGGCAGGGTCCCCCCGGCTGGGACGCGCTCCCTAGGTCCCAGGCGGACGAAACCGTTGGCGATGGCGAGGTTGTGCTGCAGGTTCGACCCCCAGCCGAGCGGTCTGGCTGAATACACGCCGCCACTGTTCTCGAGTGTCGCAAGCAGGAAGGCGTCCATCGGGCGGTCGTTGGCGAATTCCTCCGTCGCCCTGGCGAGGAGGACGGCTCTGCGGGCGTCCGGTTCGAGCCCGCTGATGACGTTGAGGACAGGCAGTGCCACTTCAAAGAAGGCGAGGGCAGCCGAGACCGCCTTCCCTGGGACGAGCACGACGGGACGCCCCTTCACCGAAGCAAGTCCGGCAGGCCGGAGCGGCACTGCGCGAAGGCCATGGAAGATCATCTTGGACCCGGAGCAGCGGAGCACCGATTCGGGCACAAGGTCGCCCCTGCCGACGGAGACCCCTCCGACGGTCACCAGGATGTCGAAGAGCCGCGAGGCGCGCTCGATGGCTCGGCCGACCGCTGGCCCGTCCCCATCCGCGACCCCGACGATCGTCGCCGTCGCCCCGAACTCCTCGAAGTACCCCTGGAGGAGATTCGCGTAGTTGTTGACCGTCTTGCCCGGCCGTCTCTCCCGGAAGCCTGTCAGCCCCCTCCCCACGGAGATTATGCCGACCCTGGGGACCCTTGCTACCCTGACCCTGTGGACGCCGGCCGAGATCAGGAGCGCCGCACCGGCCGGGGAGATGACGCTTCCTGCGCGGAAGATTACCTGCCCCGCCCGGACGTCCTCTCCGGACAGAGACACGTTCTTCCAGCGGGGCACAGGCTCTGAGACGACCAGCGCCCCTCCTCCCAGCCGAGCACGCTCGACCCTGAGCACAGCGTCCGACCCGGCGGGGAGCCGTTCCCCCGTCGAGACCTCCGTCGCCTCTCCCTTGCGGATCCTGGTGGAGGCAGGGAGCAGCCTGAGGCGAACGGGGTCGGAGCGCGAAGCATCAGTGGTGTCTGCGGAGCGGACGGCGTACCCGTCCATCGCGCTGGTGGTGCTCTCTGGGATGTCGCTCCTTGACCGGACAGTCTCGGCGCACACCCTCCCTGAGGCCCTGTCGGCGTACACGAGCTCCGAGCCGACCGTCCTGAAGGAAGAGTTCGAGACGAGGTGCGTTGCCTCTCCGAGCGGGAGTAGCTTGAGGTAGCGGGGCCTGCCCTCCCAGGCGGTCGTGCCAGGCGACCCCTGCGATGGTCGCCGCGCCGCGTGTCTACTCATCGCCGGTTCGAACCCCCACATGGCACCACCTATTCAGCCAGGAGGGTCTTCAGGGCCCTGGCAACGAACACATGGACCATGGCCTTCCTGTACTGGAGGGTGAGGCCCGCGTTGTCCATCGGCTTGGCGACCCTCGACGCCTCTACCGCGGCTGCCCCGATGTCGTCATCGGCGATCCGGGTTCCCAGCAGGATGTCCTCCGCCCCTCGGGCGCGTAGCGGGCTAGATCCGACCGCGCCGATCACCACCCTGGCAGATGTGCAGACCCCACGCTCGTCGAGGCGGACCGCGGCCGCCACTCCCAGCATCGGAAAGTCTACCGCTCCCCGCTGGCGGAGCTTCAGATAGCACGCCCGGACCCCGGCAGATGGAGGCAGCTTCAACTCCGTGAGGACCTCGTCACCCCTCTTGTTCAGGTGGGAGGTCCCGTCGTCCCTGAACAGGGAGGCCGCATCAAGCCACCTCTTGCCCCTCCCGCTCACCAGGCGCACCCTCCCCTCAAGCGCGACGACCACCGGAGCGAGGTCGGAAGACGATACCGCCCAGCATCTGTCACTGCCAGGCGCCACCCTGCAGACACCTCCGCCGTCCTTCAGGCAGTGGCCGACGCCTTCCCTCCATCCTGAAGGCGTGTCGAAGTAGCTGCACCGCGTGTCCTGGCAGAGGTTGCCGCCCAGGGTGCCCGACGCTCTGATCTGGGGGCTCCCGACGCTCGCCGCGGCTTGGGCGAGGGCGGGATAGCGCTCG